>JAFUCM010000135.1 GCA_017459675.1 Eubacterium sp. | reverse complement strand
GGCCTTCACAAAGCTGCAGCTGGACCGGAGGCCCTACATTAGTACATATGATCTGACGCCATGGAGCCGGCGGGCACTCGCCGAAAACCAGATCGATTTTATGATCGATCAGGACGGATACTTTCAGGGATATCGTTCCGTGTGGCTGCTGGCGAATACACTTCAGAACGGGGAGGTACCCCGGGAGGACTATGAGTTTACGGATATCAGTATCCGGACGAAGTATAATATTTAAAATACAGGAAGAGCTGCCGAAAGCGGCAGCTCTTCTTATTCGCAAGGTTTACTTTACTGCAGCCTTCAGCGCTGCGACATCCGCCTTCATGATTTCGAAGTAGTCCGGATTGATGACACGCATGTTCTCGAGCTCATAGAGGTTTTCAAGAATCAGCCAGCCCTCATAATTCTGCTCTTTCAGGAAATCAATGGTCTCCTGGAAACCGGTGGAGCCGGTGCCGACGACCATGGAAGCATTCTTGCCCGGGACGCCGTCTTTTACGTGCATCTGGTTGATGTAGTACGGATACAGCTCGCGCAGACATTTGTGAACATCATAGTCTGCCAGGCAGTGATGGTTGCAGGAATCATAGAACAGATAGAAATTCTCGCGGTCAACCATCTCGTAGATTTTTTTCTGCTCTTCAACAGTGTTCGGGTTTTCACAGCCGATTTTGATTCCTTTCTCGCCGGCATAATCACAGAAGTACTGATAGCGGCGGGATGCATTCTCAAAATCCTCATCTGTCTTTGCCAGACTCGGTCCGAAGTTGGAGAAGAAGACCAGTCCGATTCCCATATAGGCAGCTGCGTCGATTGCTCCGATTCCCATCTTGTTGAAGATCTCGTCATCCTTCGTGCCGGGGGCAGCTTTGAAAGCGATGTTGTCGCCGTCGCTGACGCCGATGTTCGGGTATTCGATGGCGAATTTCTGCTGTGCATCCAGATAGAGATCTTGCAGGTAACGCTGGGAGAGCGGGTTGCCGTGTTCCCAGGAGCCGTATTCGATGGACATGCCGTCGAGACCGAAATCTTTGACAATGCGCGGTGCAAATACACCGGTGCCGGGCACACAGAAATTACAGATTCCTAATTTTACATTCATAACGAACCTCCATAGATAAATGTTTGAACATCCTGCAGCAGAAGGAAGATAGAGGCTTTATCGCTGTAGTAGAATGCTCCGGGTGAATATCTAATAAGATTGTAACAGATTTCACAAGAAATAATATGGATATATTGTTCAGTTTGCAGTTTGTTTTGGGATGTATTTGAAAAGATCTTATTAAAAAGAAGATTTCTTTGTCATGTACAGAATAAAAGCATGGTCATAATTGACAAATAATTTCAAATTTTGTAGAATATTCTTGTTGTGTTAAACGTTTTTCGAAGACGAATTGTCGCTTTTTATGGTGGCTTTTCCGGAATAATGATCATAAATATTGGAAAAACGGAAACATCTAAAAGAATGTATCTGTGTGCCGGAAGATGTTTTACACAGTACAGATAGAGTGAAGGAGATAAGAGAAAGAAGGGAGGAGTTGCTGTGAGTGATCTCAGGATCGGACTGGTCGGTACCGGCGGTATCGGCCGTACACACATTGACCGCATCAATACCCGTCTGCAGGGCGGTGTTGTAACCGGATGTGCGGATGTAAATGTGGAATTCGGCAAATCGGTTGCGGAAAAGTTCGGGATCAAAGGATATGACGGACCGGAGGCGCTGATTAACGATCCGGAAATTGATGCAGTGGTTGTTACGGCATCAGATGATTATCATGCGCCGTTTGTTCTGGAGGCAATAAAAGCGGGCAAACCGGTTTTCTGTGAAAAACCGCTGTCTCCGACACCGGAAAAGTGCAGAGAGATCGTAGATGCGGAAATTGCATCCGGAAAACATCTGGTGCAGGTTGGCTTCATGCGCAGATATGACCCCGGCTATGTACAGCTGAAGAATCTGATCGATTCCGACAAGTATGGTGCACCGCTTGTTCTGCACTGCTGCCATCACAACTATGACGACGGCGGTGTCGGCTGGAAGACATCCATGTCCATTGAAAATTCAATGATTCATGAAATTGATGTACTTCGCTGGCTGCTCGGCGAGAATTACACGAAAGTCGATGTTGTTTTCCCGCGCTGTTCGAAGAACGCGGCAGAAGGATGTCAGGATCCGCAGATCATGCATCTGACAACAGAGTCTGGTACCTATATCGAAGTCGAATCCTTCGTGTTCTCGCATTACGGCTATGATGTCCGCTGTGAGATTGTCTGTGAGGAAGGCGTACTGAATCTGCCGGAGCCGCCGTACGCAATGGTGCGCACGAATGATTCACGCGTAACACCGATCTGCCATGACTGGTCAGAGCGGTTCCCGGATGCGTATAATATCGAGTTCCAGAACTGGATCAATGCAAGCAAAGAAGGCCGCGTCGATGGTCCGACTGCATGGGACGGCTACGTAGCGCAGATTGCTGCAGGATGTGCTTCCAGGGCGCGCGATACCGGTGAGACCGTCAAGATCGAGATTCCTGAGATGCCTGCATTTTATAAAAAATAAGGATGCCGGCAAGAAATCACAAGTATACGCAAAATAAAGCAATTTAAACATACAACGCGGCAAGAAAGCGTATGGAGTGGTGCATGATTTTGTGATAGACTTAATTAAAGATGTTTAACAAAAACAATGTAGGTGGGAGGAAAAGAGATGGAAAAAATCAAACAGAACCCGTTCGTTAAGAAAGTGGGATTCAACAGGATTGTGCTGTTCCTGGTACTTATTTTGATGTACATCGTATTTTGTGCGATTATACCAAAATTTTTCGGAATGGCGCATATTCTTGGCCTGCTGAACTATGCATGCTTCCTTGGTTTCTTATCACTGGGTGTAACCTTTGTAATCGCAACCGGCGGTATTGATTTCAGTATCGGTCCGGTAATGTTCTGCTGTGCGCTGATAGCAGGATACACATTTAACATGTATCATCTTCCGATGTTTCCGACACTGATCCTTACGGTTCTGATCGGACTGGCATTCGGATGCTTCAACGGCTACATGGTTGCATACTGGACAGTTCCGCCGTTCATCATCTCAATGGCATCCATGAACATCGCCAAAGGTCTTGCATCTGTCTTTACGAAGACAACAACGGTTTCCTGGCCGCAGATCGACCAGGCCGGCGGATGGTTCAGAAGACTCCTGAAGGTTGGTAATTTCCCGGTCGGCCTTCTGATTTTCCTGGCAGTCGCAGTGCTCTGTGCAGTCATTCTGAACAGCACCAGACCGGGACGTTATATCCTCGGACTTGGAAGCAACCGCGAGGCAGTTCGTCTTTCCGGTGTCAACACCAAGAAGTGGGAGATGACCGCATACGTTATCTGCGGTGTTCTTGCAGGTATCGCAGCAATTTTCTTTGCAGCAGCATATACAACGGTTCAGCCGGGTTACGGCGACCAGTACAACAACGAGGCAATTGCAGGATGCGTTATGGGCGGAACTTCCATGATCGGCGGACTCGCTTCCATCGGCGGAACCGTTATCGGCGTTCTGATTATCTCCCTGATTCAGGAAGGTATCCTTGCAATGAAGTTTGCGAAGAACATTCAGCTGATTATCACTGCTGTCATCGTTATCGCAGCAGTATATGTCGACGTTTCTGCACGACGCAGAAAGAACTGATGCTGCCGCCCTGATACAGGGCAGAACAGAAAAAACAAAGAGAAGGCGATTATATTTTGCTTGAATGCAAAATTCTGCGATAAAAGGAGAACACTATGGGTGAAACTATTTTAGAGATGAAGCAGATCGATAAATCGTTCCCGGGCGTTCACGCACTGGATCACGTTGATTTCAACGTAAGACGCGGTGAAGTACATGCGCTCATGGGTGAGAATGGAGCCGGAAAATCAACACTGATGAAGGTTCTGACCGGTATCTATACCAAGGATTCCGGAACCATTACATTCGAAGGCAAAGAGGTTGAGTTCCACAATGCGCGTGAGGCACAGGATGCCGGCGTTATCATCGTGCATCAGGAGCTGAACATGGTCGGCGACCTGACCGTCGCACAGAACATCTTCCTCGGCCGTGAGCCGAAGAAGGGATTCGGTATCGATGACAAGAAGATGATCGAAGATTCCAAGGCACTGTTCGAGCGTCTGAAAATCGAGATCGATCCGAGAATGAAGATGAGTGACCTGACAGTCGGTAAGCAGCAGATGTGCGAGATCGCAAAAGCGATTTCTCACAATGCGAAGGTTATTATCTTCGACGAGCCGTCTGCAGCGCTGACAGAGAAGGAGATCGAGGATCTGTTCGTTATTATCCGTGACCTGCGCGCACAGGATATCGGCTGTGTCTATATCTCCCACCGTATGGACGAGATCAAGGTCATCACAGACCGCGTAACCGTCATGCGTGACGGTACCTACGTCGGCACGCTGATCACGGCAGACAGTACCAAGGAAGACATCATCAACATGATGGTCGGCCGTGTTATTTACGAAGATCCGAAGACACACAGCATGTGCCCGCCGGATGCACCGGTTGTTCTGAAGGTTGAGAACCTGAATGCCGGCAAGATGGTCAAGAACGTCAGCTTCGAGCTCCACAAGGGCGAGATCCTCGGATTCTCAGGCCTGATGGGTGCAGGACGTACCGAGACAGCAAGAGCACTGTTCGGCGCAGATCCGAAGCAGAGCGGAACAATCTATATCAACGGCAAGGAAGTTGATATTAAATCCCCGCAGGATGCAGTTAAGTATGGTATCGGTTATCTTTCCGAGGACAGAAAGCGCTACGGCGTTGTCGTCAGAAGATCGATCGCCGAGAACACTACGATGGCATGCCTCGAGAATTACATGAGCGGCGTACTGATCAACAAAGGTGCAGAGAAGAAGGTTGCACAGGACTACGTTGACCAGCTCGCAACGAAGACACCGTCTGTCGACCAGCTCGTTGTAAACCTTTCCGGTGGTAACCAGCAGAAAGTCGTCATTGCAAAATGGCTCTGCAAGAACTGTGATATCCTGATTTTCGATGAGCCGACCCGCGGTATTGACGTCGGTGCAAAGAACGAGATTTACAAGCTGATGAACAAGCTGGCTTCCGAAGGTAAATCCATTATTATGATTTCTTCTGAGATGACAGAGATCCTCCGTATGAGTGACCGTGTTATCGTCATGTGCGAAGGTGAGATCACCGGCGATATCGATATCGCTGAGGCAACCCAGGAGAACATCATGGACAAAGCTACGAGAAATATCGACTGATATTCGCCTTCACAGGTGGGTCAGAGATTCTCATAAGTTGTACGATGTAATAGTTTACAGCGATTTATCAGGAGGCGAATATGAATCAGAAAGGTAAATTTTCAAAACTGGTGAGAAGCCAGGAGTTTATTGTTTTTGTTATCTTAATTGCAATGTATATTGTGTTCGGCATCATGAATAAGCAGTTTGCGCAGTATACAACATTTGTCACAATGTTTGACTTTGCGAACTTCTATATTCTGATGGCATTTGGTGTCGGCCTCTGCCTGATCACAGGCGGTGTTGACCTGTCCATCGGTACCGGCCTGATTGCCTATGCGGCGATCGGCGGCTCCATTATCAAGTATTTTAACGCACCGGTTGTTGTCGGTATGATCGTAACGATTCTGATCGGATGCCTGTTTGGTCTTGCAAATGGCGTTCTGATCGCTATCATGGACCTGCCGCCGTTTCTGGCAACTCTGTGTACCTGCATGATCGCGCGAGGCGTCGGTTCTCTGGCAGCCCGTAACAACGCGATTCCGTGGCCGATGCTGTCTCAGCCGGGCGGCTGGTTCCACAAGATCTTCAAGGTCATTACAGAGAGCAAGTCCATCATTCCGGTCGGCTTCATCTGGATCTTCGTTCTGATGTTTGTGATGCGTTTTGTACTGAACAGCACCAAGTTCGGCCGTTACACCATCGCGATCGGTTCCAACAAAGAGGCAACCATCCTCTCCGGTGTAAATGTTAAATTCTATCACGTAATGGTTTACACACTCTGCGGTATCCTGACAGGTGTTGCAGCAATCGCATACGCAGCAGCTACCCCGACCATTCAGCCCGGACAGGGTGCCGGCGTTGAGATGGACGCAATCGGCGGCGCAATCGTAGGCGGCGTCTCCGCATCCGGCGGATACGGAACCATTCCGGGTATCTTTGTTGGTACCTATGTCATTCTGGCACTGAAGGTCGGACTTCCGTTCATCGGCCTGAATGCGAACTGGCAGCAGATCATCACAGGTATCGTCCTGATCGTTGCCGTTATGATCGATATCATCAAGAAGAGAAATATCGAGAAGAACAGATAAGTTCTATATCAGGTATGGCGCGGGGCTGGACCCGATCAGGCCCCGCTTCATATAAACTATCCATTTCATATTTTTATTAAGGAGGGAAAAAATGAAAAGAAAGATAGTTGCAGGTATTGTTAGTGCACTCATGGCAGCAAGCCTTCTCGCAGGATGCGGCGGAAGCAGCGACAGCGCTTCTTCAGCAGCTTCCTCAGCTCCGGCAGCAGCTTCTTCAGCAGCATCCGAGGCAGCAGAAGCAGCTTCTTCAGCAGCATCTGAGGCAGCAGAAGCAGCATCTGAGGCAGCAGAAGCAGCTTCTTCAGCAGCATCTGAGGCAGCAGAAGCTACATCCGAGGCAGCATCTACCGAGAATCCGTTCGAGGGCATCACAGCTAACGAAAACTATGATCTGCAGATCATCGTTAAGGCTTACTCCAGCACATACTGGCAGGCACTGATGGAAGGTGCAAACGCAGCAGCAGAAGAGCTCGGCGTTACAGTTTCCAACCAGGGCCCGAACAACGAGTCTGACGTAGCTGACCAGGTTAACATGCTGAACACAGCAATCAACAACAGCCCGGCTGGTATCGGTATCGCATCCTGTGATGCTGACTCCTGCACAGACTCCCTGAACACCGCTAAGGAAAAAGGTGTTCCGATCATCGCATTTGACTCCGGCTTCCCGAATGCTCCGGAAGGCACAGTTATGGCTACGATCGCTACAGACAGCTATGCAGCTGGTAAGATCGCAGGCGATGAGATGTGGAAGGCAATCAAGGACAAAGTTGCTGCTTCTGATTCTGCATGCAGAGTTGGTTATGTAGGACAGGATACAGTCTCCGGTTCTCACCAGGGCCGTGGTACCGGCTTCATCGATGGCCTTTGCGAAGGCGCTGCAGCTGATGGTGTTGCATTTGCAGTTACAGGTAACGACTACTTCGTAGGCGCTGCAGCTGACAAGGGCGACGAAGCTTCCGCTAAGCTGATCATCGAAGCACGTGTTCCGTCTCAGGCTACAACAGACTTCTGCCAGGCTGAGGCTACAGCACTTCTGAACCAGCCGGATATCGTTGGTATCTTCGCTTCTGGTCAGATGAGCTCCGAGTCCATCATTTCCGCAAACGCTAACCTGAACAAGCTTGCTTCTTCTGCTGACGAAGGCGTTATCGCAATCGGATTCGACGCAGGCGTTGTCCTGAAAGAGAACGTTGCAAACGGAACAATGTATGGTGCAATCACACAGGCTCCGTACCTCATGGGTTACTACACAGTTTATGCTCTGACAGCAGCTGCTAATGGCGAGACAGACAAAGTCGTTGACTATGACTGCCCGGCATACTTCTACTGCGCAGACAACATGAACGACGAAGCAATCGCTTCCAACCTGTATGACTAATCTTTCACAGGGAATTCTTTAAGAACTTTACAGAATTGAATGTGAAATGTAGTTGACAAAAGGACCGGGGGAATCCATATGGATTCCCCCGGTTTTTGCGGTTTTGTGAAAGGATCATTCAGCAGCCGGGTTATTGGCTGCATTTTTGAAGCAGAGATTCAGTAATACCCGTCCTCTTTCATGCGTCCGTAGAACTTGCCGCTTTCTTCGGGAAATTCCTGGCAGAAGATGCGGGTCGCCGCTTTGGTAAACGGCGCAAATTCTTCTACAAGGTCCATGGTGTGCGGAAGTTCATATGCCATCCGGTAGATATCATCTGACACGCGCTTTGACAGGGTGGAGTCTTTTACGCGGCCCAGACCGAAGATGAAGGAACCATATGCCTTGTCTCTTCTGCAGATCTGCAGGTAGAGGCGGGTCAGGTTGCAGAGTTCATTGTAGAGAATATCTGCTCCGGCATCTCCGTATTCGGCGGCTTTGGCAAACTGCCAGTCTTCGCGTACGGTTTTGATTTCTTTGTTGATTTTGCGTTTTGTCAGAAAAAATTTGGACGTGGATTTCATATATTCCAGTGTCATCCATCCGCGAATGAAGTAATCGACCTCACGGCCGGCTTCTTCACTGTCGCCGTAGCGCGCTTCATAAAGATATTTGCGGAGTTCATTCTCCGGCGTCATCCCTTCCTCGGCAATTGCCTTTTCAAGAATCGCTTTCCGTTTCGGACGGTCTGTCTCGTTATAATAATCCTGTACCCATTCCTGTACCAAGGTAATACTCCTCCTTCTGCAGGCTTGTCACTGTCTGATCAGAAATGCCCGGTATGCCAGATAGGTCTCATAGATATCGGCCTTGCTGGTGATCTCCCACGGTGCATGCATATTCAGGACTGCGACACCGAAATCGATGACTTCCATACCGAGATTTGCGAGAATATAAGCGATCGTGCCGCCGCCGCCCTCATCGACTTTTCCGAGCTCGGAAGTCTGGTAGCGGATGTCCGCGTCATCCATGCAGGCGCGCAGCCATGCGATGTACTCGGCGTTGGCATCATTGGAGCCGCTCTTGCCGCGGGATCCGGTGTATTTGTTGAAAACAGGGCCGCGGCCGAAATATGCGGCATTGTTTTTCTCCATGACGTCCGGATAGTTCGGATCAAATGCGGCACTGACATCGGAGGACAGCACCTTCGTGCGGGACAGTGTCCGGCGGAGATTCAGTTCACTGTAACAGCCGAGCACGTTCATCAGCTCTGCGACGGTATTCTCATAGAAACGGGACTGCATGCCGGTGGCGCCGACGCTGCCGATCTCTTCCTTGTCGGTCAGCAGGCAGACGCTGGTATAGAGCGGAGCCGTCTCATCCAGAATCGCGCGGAAGGACGGATAGGCGCAGACGCGGTCATCCTGTCCGTATCCCATGATCATGCTGCGGTCCAGACCGTAGTCGCGCGCCGGGCCGGCAGGAACGACTTCGATCTCTGCAGAGACAAAATCCGCCTCTTCAATTCCGTATTTTTCGGCCAGCAGTGCAAGAATGTTTGCTTTGACGGCCTCTTTCTCTTTGGTATCCGGAAGCGGTCTGCTTCCGACCAGAACATTGAGGTTTTCGCCGGTGACTGCCTCGCTGACTTTCTTGCCCATCTGCTTTGCGGCCAGATGAATCAGCAGATCGCTCACGCCGAAGACCGGGTCTGCCGGGTCTTCGCCGATGCAGACGTTCACGACTTCACCGTTCTTTTTTGCAATGACACCGTGCAGTGCCAGCGGCAGTGTCACCCACTGGTATTTCTTGATACCGCCGTAGTAATGTGTCTCAAACAGAGCCAGATCCGTATTTTCATAAAGCGGGTTCTGCTTCAGATCCATGCGCGGCGAGTCGATATGTGCGCCGAGAAAACGCATGCCTTCGGTCACCGGCTTTTCACCGATGCGGAAGATCAGAAGTGCTTTCTTCATCATGTCCGCATAGACCAGATCCCCGGGCTGCAGCGTGCCGCCGTCTGCGGCCAGATCATTCAGATCTTTCGCGCCCTGTTCTTTCAGAACCTTTGTCATACCTGCGACGCATTCCCGCTCCGTCTTATTTTCGGAAATAAAGGTGCGGTAATCAGCACAGAATGCTTCCAGAATCTGCGGGTCTGATTTTTCCCAGATTGTCAGTTCCTTAGCTGCTTCATTTTGTTTGCTCATGTGTATTCATTCCTCCGGTTACTTATTTTTCGGGCTTTGCCCGTAATGACTGACGCTGCGGCAAAACAACACAGTCCGGATCCGGAACTGTCTTGTCATTTCCCGGTCAGTTTCTCATTGGCCTTTTCTTCAAAGCGCGCTTTCCGGACGATGGCACGCTGATGCGTTCCCTCGCTGATCAGTCCCTTTTCATCATAGATGGTTACGACGAAATCAAGAATCTTTCCGTTGGAACTGATATTTGCAAGCTCTGTTTCCACGCGGAAGGCCATTCCGCAGGGTGTCGCAGCTTTATGGGAAAGGTTGACGTGCGTGCCGACGGTTGTATCTCCGTCATTCAGAAAGGGCCTGACCGATGCAGCAGCCGTGTTTTCTGCCGATGTGACAAGTACCGGTGTTGCCAGTACACGCACTTCGCCGCTTCCCACATTTACCGCGAGCATGGACCCGTCTACGATAAAATCCTGAGAGCCTGTAATTCCGATTTCCAGACGCATAAGAAGACCTCCTCTTTGAAGAATTGCGGATTGCAGGATTTACAATTCACATTTATTCAGTGTATCATTTTTCGAGGATAATTACCACTACAAGTGATTTCGGAGGATAGAGGGATGCACGATAAACTTACAAGAGACGATATCCGGAAGATGCAGGAGGAGATCGATCACCGGAAGCTGGTGGTGCGCAAACAGGCGCTGGAGGATCTCAAGGAAGCCCGGGCGCAGGGGGATTTGAGCGAGAATTTTGAGTATTATGCCGCAAAGCGCTACAAAAACCAGAATGAGAGCCGGATCCGTTATCTGGAAAATATGATCCGGACAGCGGTCATCATTGAAGAACATTCCGTGGAAGGCGTGGTCGGTCTGCACAAGCGGGTGGAGGTCCGTTTTCCGGGCGAGGATGAGACAGAGGTTTACAAGATTGTGACATCGGTGCGGGGCAATTCGCTGAAGGGGCTGATCACGGCGGAGTCTCCGCTCGGCGCGGCGCTCAAAGGACACCGCGCAGGAGAGACGGTACACGTGGACCCGGGCAACGGCATGGGCTATGATCTTGAGATTGTCTCTGTCACGGATGCGGACGGGGAGGAGGATGATCTGCGGAAGTACTGAGGCTGATTAAAGCTTCCGCACATTTCTGAAGAAATTCTGAACTGTCATAAAAAAGCTGTAAATGCGCATGAAATTGCAGTGAATTCACTGCAATTTTCTTGACTTTGTCCAAATGCGGGCAGATAATTAATACAGGTATGGCTGCAGGTTGTAAATCGCGATCTCTGATCGCCCGCGAGCTGCGCGGCGCACTTTGTGCGCCTTATCTGTTTTGCGTTTGTCCGCAGCCGGTTTGCCGGAATTTTGAAGGAAAGCAGGTTATAGAATTATGAAAGAGATAAAACCGCCGCGCAAGTCGATTGTTTTTTATTATATTATTGCGCTGGTTGTAATCCTGATTCTGAATATGCTCATCATACCGATGATCAATTCCAGAGAAATCGAGGATGCGACATACGGACAGTTTCTCACGATGCTGGACGAAGGAAAGGTAAAGGAGGTCGAGGTTGACAGAGCCGACGGCGTGATCACGTTCGGAGACACTTCGGAGCCGGAGCAGTATTACCGGACAGGTCTGATGGACGATTACAAGCTGGTCGACCGCCTGATCGAAGCGGGGATCAATGAGTTTGAGACGCCGATTATTGAGAAGATGTCGCCGCTGCTTTCATTTCTGCTGAACTGGATTGTTCCGTTTGCGTTCTTCTTCCTGATGGGACGGCTCCTGATGCGTTCCATGACAAAGCGCATGGGAGACGGTATGGGCAACGCCATGAGCTTTGGCAAGAGCAATGCGAAGATCTATGTCCAGTCTGAGACGGGCATCAAGTTTTCTGACGTCGCGGGCGAAGAGGAAGCCAAGGAAGTCCTGACGGAAATTGTAGACTTCCTGCACAATCCGCAGAAATACACCGAGATCGGCGCAAAAATGCCCAAGGGCGCGCTCCTTGTCGGCCCGCCCGGAACCGGTAAGACGCTGCTGGCCAAGGCGGTTGCAGGGGAAGCAAATGTGCCGTTTTTCTCGATCTCCGGTTCGGAGTTTGTCGAGATGTTCGTCGGTATGGGTGCGGCGAAGGTGCGCGACCTGTTCAAGCAGGCACATGAGAAGGCACCGTGTATCGTGTTTATTGATGAGATCGATACCATCGGCAAGAAACGTGATTCCACGGGATTTGCCGGAAATGATGAGCGTGACCAGACACTGAACCAGCTGCTGGCAGAGATGGACGGATTTGACGGCAAGAAGGGTGTCGTGATGCTCGCGGCAACCAACCGGCCGGAAATCCTGGATCCGGCGCTGCTGCGTCCGGGCCGTTTCGACCGGCGTGTTCCGGTGGAACTGCCGGATCTTCAGGGCAGGGAAGAGATCCTGAAGCTGCATGCGAAGAATATCCGCATCGGCGACAATGTCGACTTCGGCGCGATCGCGCGGCTTGCATCCGGTGCGAGCGGCGCGGAACTGGCCAACATGATCAATGAGGCGGCGCTGCGTGCCGTGCGCGATAACCGGAAGTTTGTCGTGCAGGCCGATCTGGAAGAGAGTGTCGAGGTTGTCATCGCCGGTTACCAGAAGAAGAACAAGATTCTGACGACCAAGGAAAAACTGATCGTTTCCTATCATGAGGTCGGCCATGCGCTGGTCGCTGCGATGCAGACCAATTCCGCGCCGGTCACAAAGATTACGATCATTCCGCGTACGTCCGGTGCGCTTGGTTATACCATGCAGGTCGATGAAGATGATCACAACCTTATGAGCAAGGCGGAACTGGAGAACCGGATCGCGACGCTGACAGGCGGACGTGTGGCAGAGGAACTCATCTTTGACTCTGTGACGACCGGCGCATCCAATGATATTGAGCAGGCGACGAAGCTGGCGCGCGCGATGATCACACGGTTCGGCATGAGTGACGCATTCGGCATGGTGGCACTGGAGACGGTGCAGAATAAGTATCTGGGCGGCGATACGTCGCTGGCATGCTCGGAGCAGACGGCCGGAAAGATTGATGAGATGGTCGTTGCCCTTGTGGGTGCGTCCTATGATAAGGCAAAGAAGATCCTGACAGACAACATGGCGAAGCTGCATGAGCTGGCCAAGTTCCTGTATGAGAAAGAGACAATTACCGGCGAGGAATTCATGGAGATTCTGAACCGGAAGCCGGAGAAGATCGAGACAGCTGCCGGCGCGGAAGATGACGAGATCCAGGAAAAAACCGGGACAGCTGCTGACGCGGCGGGTGACGGGATTCAGGAAAAAACCGGGACAGCTGCCGGCGCGGCAGATGACGAGATCCAGGATGTGGATGTGCCGGACTGGCTGGATTAAGAACGTGTAAAACCGGCGGACAATAAGAGAGGGGGCAGCATGAAAAAAGCATTATATGAGTTACTGGATTTTCCGGAAATCGAAGCAGTGATTTATTCAGAGGAGGATCAGCCGCGCAATATTCTCGGCCCCAGAATGACGGATGACGGCGTGCTGGTGCAGGCATATGTCCCGGGCGAGGAGAAGCTGCAGATCCGCACGCTGGACGACGGAAAGCGCCACAAGATGGAACTGGTCGATGAATCAGGCTTTTTTGCGGTATTGCTGCCCGGCAGTGAGATTCCGCCTTATGAATTCATTCGCAAGAGCGGCGGAAAAGAGACGGTATGGAAAGATCCCTACGCATTTGATTCTCCGGTAACAGAGCAGGATGAGAAGAAGCATCAGGCCGGCAATCTCGCGCGGGCCTGGGAAGTACTCGGCGCACATCCGGCGACAGTCGGAGGGGTATCCGGCGTCTCGTTTGCAGTATGGGCACCGAATGCGATGCGCGTCTCGGTCGTGGGAGATTTTAACGCGTGGGACGGCCGTGTCTGCCAGATGAACCGGCTGCCGTCCGGAATATTTGCACTGTTTGTGCCGGGCGTGACAGCAGGTGCGCATTATCAGTTTGAACTGAAACTGAAGGGCGGCATGGTCTATCTGAAGTCGGATCCGTACGGCCGCAGCTTTGACCTCAAGACCGGGCCTGTATCGGTGGTGACAGAGACACCTTCTTATGCATGGGGTGACAGCAGCTGGACGAAAGAACGCGCGGCACACAGTGCCCCGGATGCGCCGCTGGCCATCTGTCAGCTGAATTTCGGAAAATGGTGCCTGGAGCACGGTGTCGAGGCAAATTATGCGGCGGCTGCCGGCGCGCTGGCAGAGGCGCTTGCGGCAGACGGATTTACCCATGTGGAGCTGTCGCCGCTGATGGAATATCCGGATGAGAATTCAGAAGGATATGAGACCTGCGGCTACTTTGCGCCGACAGCCCGTTACGGAAGCGCGGAGAATTTCATGAAGCTGGTGGATACCCTTCATCAGAAGGGCATCGGCGTCGTGATGGATTTCGTGGCCTCTTATTTTGCGGGCGGCAATTCACTGCTTGCCGCATTTGACGGAACCTTCCTGTATGAGCATCTGGATCCGCGCCGCGGCATGCACCCGGCTTTCGGAACTCATATTTTCAACTACGGACGTCCGGAAGTGTGCAATTTCCTGATCGCTGCGTCCGTCTACTGGGCAGAGATCTTCCATATCGACGGATTTAAATATACAGATGTGGCGACCATGCTGTTCCAGGATTACGGCAGAAATGAAGGCGAGTGGGTTGCGAATCTGTACGGCGGCAATGAGAATCTGGAGGCGGTTGAATTTCTGAAGAAACTCAATCAGGTGCTGCACCGGGAGATCCCGGGCATTCTGACCATCGCGGAGGAGATGGCGGGCTGGAACGGCCTGACCGCTCCGGTGGAGAAGGACGGCATCGGATTTGATTACAAGTGGAATCACTGGTGGGCAGATGAATTCCTGACCTATATGCATATGGATCCGCTGTTCCGCGGGGCGCATCAGGATGATCTGACCTTCTGTACCGTGTACGCGTTCAGTGAGAAATTCCTGATCGGATTCGGCAAGGATGAGGCGGTCCGTGCGCGCGGCCCGTTTACGTCCTGGATGGCCGGCAATGACGAGGCGGCAAAGGAGGCCAATCTGCGGCTGGCTCTTGCCTACATCACAATGCATCCGGGCAAGAAACTGCTGAACAATGCAGTTGCAGAGGCTGCAGACAAATCCTATCTGCAGGCACTCGGAAAACTCTATCAGGAACTGCCGGCCCTGCACCGGACCGATCTTATGGCGGACGGATTTGAGTGGATCAGCAATCTCGACTGGGAGCGGAGCCTCCTGATCTTCCTGCGGAAGACGGAGAAGGCGGAAGACACCCTGCTGGTTGTCTGCAATTTCTCCAACGTCGCTTACGGAGATGTCAGCGTCGGCGTGCCGTATGCCGGCAAATACAAAGAGATCTTCAACAGCGATGCAGAGGCGTACGGCGGAATCGGCGTCGTCAATCCGCGGGTTAAAATGTCTGTGGAGGCTGAGCAGGATGAGCGGCCGTATTCCATCAAGGTGAAGATTCCGCCGCTCGGGATTTCCGTCTACCAGTACTCAGAGCAGGTGGCAAAACGAACCGACAACAAGACGGCAAAGACACGTCAGGCTTCTCCGGCAAAGAAGCCGCCGGTAACCAATCAAGCCGCAAAAAGCCGGAAAACACAATAAATTACTTGCATTTGCGGGTATGCAGTGCTATACTGCACATGTTGAATATGTTACTGATACAGAAGAGTGGGCGCGGCGTCCACTCTTCTGTTATGTTTATCCAGACGTTGGCGAATCTCAAATAAGAAAGGAAACGCATGAGCAAACGCACAGATATTGAAGCGCGGGCGGAGGAACTGCTGCTTCCGATCGTGGAAGCGCTTCACCTGGAACTGGTTGATGTCGAGTATGTGAAAGAGGCGGGTAATTTCTACCTGCGGGCCTACATTGACAAGGAAGGCGGCGTGACAATCGATGACTGTGAGACGGTCAGCCGCGCATTTAATCCGAAGCTGGACGAGGCGGATTTCATCGATGACAGTTACACGATGGAGATCAGCTCACCGGGTCTGGGACGTCCGCTGAAGAAGGAAAAGGATTACGCGCGCAGCATCGGCAAAGAACTCGAGATTCACACCTACAAGGCAGTGGACGGCAGCAAGGAGTTCTTCGGCGTGCTTGATGCGTATGACAAAGACACCGTAACCATCACAGAGGAGGATGGCACACAGCATATCTTTCAGAGAGCCGGTATTTCCATGATCCGGCTGGCATTTCATTTTTAAGGAGGGGAACAGAAAAAAATGAATACAGAGTTACTCGAAGCATTGAATATCCTGGAACGGGAAAAGAACATCAGCAAGGAATCTCTGCTGGAGGCGATTGAGCAGTCTCTGATCCAGGCGTGCAAGAATCATTTCGGCACTGCGGACAATGTTTCGGTGCAGATCGACCGTGAGACCTGTGATTATACCATTCACATCGAGAAAGAAGTCGTTGAAGAAGTTTTTGATCCGGCGATGGAAATCACACTGGAGGATGCACAGGAGCTGGATCCGGCCCTGCAGATGGGAGACATCTGCTACGTTCCGGTGGAATCAAAATCATTCGGACGCATTGCCACGACAAATGCGAAGAACGTGATTTTGCAGAAGATCCGCGAGGAAGAGCGCAAAGTTCTGTACGAGGAGTATTTTGAGAAAGAGCATAAGATGGTGACCGGCGTTGTCCAGCGCTTTATGGGCAGAAATGCCAGCATCAATCTCGGCAAGGTGGATGCCCTGCTCGCAGAAAATGAGATGGTCCGCGGTGAGCGGCTGCATATGAACGAGCGCCTGAAGGTCTATGTGCTGGAGGTACGGGATCATACAAGAGGCCCGCGCATCACGGTTTCCAGAACCCATCCGGAACTGGTCAGATGCCTGTTTGAATCCGAGGTGGCCGAGGTACATGACGGAACCATTGAGATTAAGGGAATTGCCCGTGAGGCAGGATCCCGCACCAAGATGTCCGTCTGGAGTAATGATCCGAATGTCGATCCGGTCGGCGCCTGTGTCGGACTCAACGGAATCCGCGTCAATGCGGTTGTTGACGAGCTCCACGGCGAGAAGATCGATATCATCAGCTGGGACGAGAACCCGGCAATTCTGATTGAACATGCGCTTTCACCGGCAAAGGTCATTTCCGTTATGGCGGATCCGGATGACAAGACAGCGACGGTGATTGTGCCGGACTATCAGCTTTCCCTTGCAATCGGCAAGGAGGGACAGAATGCACGGCTTGCGGCGCGTCTGACAGGCTACAAGATTGACATCAAGAGTGAGACCCAGGCCCGTGAGGACGGCGACTTCGATTACTACGAGGAAGATGAGTACGAGGAGTATGAGGAGTACGAAGAGGGCGCGTACGAAGAAGGCGAATATGAAGAAGATGCTGCAGAGGCAGAGGAAGAAGCCGCACAAGAATGAAGACGAAGAAAATTCCGATGAGAAAATGTGTCGGCTGCCAGGAGCGGAAAGAGAAGAAGGAACTGATCCGTGTTCTGCGCACACCGGAAGGTGCGGTGATTCTGGATCCGACCGGCCGGGCAAACGGACGGGGCGCATATCTGTGCCGCTCCGCTGCGTGCCTGCAGAAGGCAGTCCGGAACAGAGGCCTGGCGCGCGCACTGGAACAGGAAATACCTGCAGAGGTACTGGAGGCACTACAAAAAGAGATGGAGGCACTTGAAGATGCATAAAGCACTTTCAATGCTCGGGATTGCCGCCAAGGCGGGGCGGCTCGTCAGCGGAGAGACTGCAGTCGAGCAGGCGGTCAGAAGAGAAAAGGCCGCGCTGGTGATTATTTCAGAGGATGCCTCTGAAAATACAGCCGGGAAATTCCGCAATCTGTGCAGCAGTCATCAAATTCCATTTATTGTATTTGCGCCGAAGGCAGAACTTGGACGCGCAGTCGGTAAAGGTGAGCGTTCCAGTGTCGCAGTACTGGATGCGGCGCTGGCAGAGGCCGTGATCAAGCGGATCTGAACAGCAGTGGAGATCTTCTGCCGGGGCGTGAAGGTTCCGCAGGCAGGACTTGAACAGAAAAAGAAATACAGACAGAAACGAACCGGAATCGGGGAAAGGTCGGTGTTGTAATTTGGCAAATATGAACGAGAACGAACGAACAGAACAGCAGAAACAGCAGGCGAAGACGCCGGAAACAAAAGCACCCGTGAAGAAGGCCGCAGACGGGGCGGCAGAAGAAGCAAAGAAGCCGCAGGGCGCGAAGAAGGTCGTGCGCAAGAAGAAGAACATCATTCAGGTGTTCCATCCGCAGAACGCGAGTTCCAAAGAGGCGAAGAATTATAAGGGCGCACAGCCGCAGCGCAGACCTTCCGCAAAACGTGCGGAGAGTAAAAATACATCCGGCAATGAAGAAAAGCAGCGGGCAAGACCGCTGGTAAAGGTGCCGCGGGCACATCCGCCGGCATCTGCATATGAGCCGGAAAGCCGCGCAATTCCTGCTTCAGAGAAGCCGGAAGTTGTCGGAAGAAAGCCGGAGCGCGAGAAAACCGCGCCGGTAAAAGAAGCACAAAAACCGGCAGCAGCATCTGCAGCACCGGAAAAGACGGCAGCACCTGCAGCGGAAGCGAAGGCTGCACCGGCGGCAAAGGCTGCAGCGGCACCGGAGCAGGCTGCACCGGCACGCAAAGAGGAGCGGACAAAGAGAGAGCAGCGTCCGGCAGCTTCCGCACAGGAAGGACAGAACCGCCGGCAGGAGCGTCCTGCAGGCGCGCGTTCCGAACGTCCTGCAAGAGCAGAAGGCCAGGGCGGCAGAGACGGGAAGCGCGACGATGCGCGTAAGAGACCGGCGCGCGGCGAGGGCCGTCCGGCACCCGCAAATGCCGAGGCGGCACCTGCAAAACAGGGACGCGGCGGCAGAAACGACAAGGACAAAGATAAGAATAAATCGCTCCGCAAGGAAAACAAATTTACAAATGACCGCGGGCAGAACCGCAATAAGCGCGGCAAGCAGGCAGAGCAGCCGGCTATGACAAAACCGGTCCGCAAGAAAGAAGAGAAGAAGATCGAGAAGGTCAAGGAGATCCGGATTCCGGATAAGCTGACCATCCGCGAGCTCGCCGACAAGATGAAGGTGCAGGCATCTGCCATCGTCAAGAAGCTGTTCATGCAGGGACTCATGGTCACAGTCAACCAGGAGATTGACTTTGACAAAGCTGAGGAAATTGCAATGGATTACGATATCATTGCAGAGCATGAAGAAAAGGTCGACGTCATTGCCGAACTCCTGAAGGATGAAGAGGACAACGAGGCGAACATGGTCGCAAGACCGCCGGTTGTCTGTGTCATGGGCCACGTTGACCACGGTAAGACCTCTCTGCTCGACGCGATCCGTGATACACATGTGACCGACCGTGAGGCCGGCGGCATCACACAGAGCATCGGTGCGTACGTCGTTGAGATCAACGGCCAGAAGATCACCTTCCTTGACACACCGGGTCATGAGGCATTTACCGCCATGCGTATGCGCGGCGCAAACTCTACGGATATCGCGGTGCTTGTTGTTGCCGCAGACGACGGCGTTATGCCGCAGACCGTTGAGGCGATTAACCACGCGAAGGCAGCGGGCGTCGAGATTATTGTCGCGATCAACAAGATCGATAAGCCCAATGCCAATGTTGAGCGCGTAAAACAGGAGCTTTCCGAGTACGAGCTGATTCCGGAGGACTGGGGCGGCAGCACCATTTTCGCACCGGTATCCGCAAAGTCGCATGAAGGTATTGACAACCTGCTTGAGATGATCCTGCTGACAGCAGAGGTCATGGAGCTCAAGGCGGATCCGGACCGCAAGGCCCGTGCGCTCGTGCTTGAGGCAAAGCTGGACAAGGGCAAAGGCCCGGTTGCGAGTGTGCTGGTACAGAAGGGTACCCTGCATGTGGGCGATTACATTGCCTGCGGCGCCGCATCCGGACGTGTGCGCGCAATGATGGACGAGAACGGACATCAGGTCAGAAAAGCCGGTCCGTCCCGCCCGGTCGAGGTACAGGGTCTCTCAGAGGTGCCGAATGCCGGCGAAGTTCTGCTGGTTACAGACACCGACAAAGAGGCGAAGAACATTGCTTCCACATTTGTTACCGAGAGCCGCAACAAGCTGCTTGAGGAGACACGTTCCCGCATGTCGCTGGATGATCTGTTCAGCCAGATTCACGAGGGCGATGTCAAAGAACTGAATATTGTTGTCAAGGCGGATGTACAGGGCTCTGTCGAAGCTGTCCGGCAGTCTCTCGAGAAGCTGTCCAATGAGGAAGTTGCGGTCAAGATTGTCCACGGCGGTGTCGGCGCCATCAATGAATCTGACGTCACGCTGGCAGTGGCTTCCAATGCGATCATCATCGGATTTAATGTCAATCCGGATGCAACTGCGAAGGCAATTGCGCAGCAGGAGAAGATCGATGTCCGTCTGTACAAGGTTATTTACAAGGCAATCGAAGATGTCGAGGCAGCCATGAAGGGTATGCTTGCGCCGATGATGGAGGAGAAGATCCTCGGCCATGCGGAGATCCGTCAGCTGTTCCGCGCATCCGGCGTCGGAACCATCGCGGGAAGCTATGTGCTTGACGGCACAATCGAGCGCGGCTGCATGGTTCGCGTCACACGTGAGAACAAGAAGATTTTCGAAGGAAATCTTGCATCCCTGAAGCGCTTCAAAGACGATGTCAAAGAGGTGCGCAGCGGATTTGAGTGCGGTCTTGTATTTGAAGACTTCAACGAAGTCGAGGAATTCGACAGAGTTGAGGCATACAAGATGGTGGAGGTTCCGCGCCTTTGATGCAGACGCACTTCGTACGTTGCGCAGCTCGCGCGCGATCATAGACCGCGATATTGTGCCTGATTAAATGGTAAAACGATATGAGAAAAAACAGTGTAAAAAATAACAGAATTAACGATGCTGTTATGCGGGAACTTTCGGAGGTGATCCGCTCGGAGCTGAAGGATCCGCGGATTGCCCCGATGACAACCGTCACAGCAGCTGAAGTCGCACCGGACCTGAAGACCTGCAAAGTCTATGTCAGTGTTCTGGGCGATGCAGATAAGAAGACGGAGACACTGGCGGGCCTGAACAGCTCCCGCGGCTACATGCGCCGTCTGCTGGCGCAGAATCTGAATCTGCGTCACACACCGGAGCTGATCTTCCGGCTGGATGAATCGATCGAATACGGCAATCACATGTCCAAACTGATCAGTGATGTCATCAGCCGCGATGAATCGGCACAGAATGAACGCGCCGGAGCGGAAGAATCCGCCGGGCAGCCTGAATCTTACCAGGATGGGAGTGATCTTAATGAAGTCGATTGAGACATATCTGGATGGTGTACAGAAGGTTGCCATCGCCGGACACGTCAACCCGGACGGGGACTGTGTCGGCTCCTGTATGGCAATGTATCTGTATCTGACAGAAAACTATCCTTCACTGGACATTGCTGTCTATATGCAGCAGCCGCGCAGTGCGCTGTGCTGTCTGGAAAAAATGGACGAGATCCGCACGACATGTGAGGATACTGACACCTGTGATCTGCTGATTCTGCTGGACATCAGTTCCGTCGAACGGATTGGTGTTGCGGGACCGCTGTATCAGCGCGCGGTAAAGACGCTCTGTCTGGATCATCATGTCACGAATGACGGGCGGTATACCTGGTTCTGCAACAGGCCGGAAGCAAGCTCAGCCTGTGAAGTCATCTGGGAATATTTTGACGAGGATAAGGTTTCCCGCGCCTGTGCAGAGGCACTGTATATGGGAATCGCACATGATACCGGCGTATTCCAGTATCAGAGTACCTCCCCGGAAACCATGCGCATTGCCGCAAAACTGATGGAAAAGGGAATTCCGTTTACCAGAATTCTTGAAAAATCCTACTATCAGAAGACATATGCAGAGAACCAGATTCTCGGCAGGGCGCTGATGGAGAGCTTTACGCTCTATGACGGAAGGGTTATTGTTGCCGCGATCAAGTCGAAGACCATGAAATTCTACGGACTCAATCCGAAAGACATGGACGGAATCGTCGCGCAGCTCCGGAATACAGAAGGCGTGGAAGTGGCGATTTTCATGTATGAGACGGCATGGCTCACCTACAAGGTAAGTCTCCGGTCCAAAGACTGGCTGGATGTCAGCAAGGTTGCAGCTGCATTTGGCGGCGGCGGACATTTCCACGCAGCCGGCTGCACGATGGAAGGCATGCACCGGGATGTCATCAACAATCTTTCGGATGAGCTGTATCTGCAGTTTGCGCCGCACGACAGGGAGAATGCCTGAATACAATTTTCGGCAGGTGTCCCCGCTTCGGATGCGGGGAGAATAATCAATATGATCAACGGAATCATTAATGTATATAAAGAAGCCGGCTTCACTTCGCACGATGTTGTCGCGAAGCTGCGCGGCATTGCAAAACAGAAGAAAATCGGACATACAGGCACGCTTGATCCGGATGCGACAGGCGTGCTTCCTGTCTGTCTGGGACGTGCGACAAAAGTGGCCGGACTGCTGACAGATACGCGGAAAACGTATGAATGCGTTCTGCTGCTCGGCGTGACGACCGACACGCAGGACATTTCCGGGACAGTCCTGCAGGAGCGCCCGTGGGAGATGCTCTGCAGCGTGCCGGGGGAAGATGCGGGAGCCGCGGAGCGGGTGACAGAAACCATCCTGTCATTTCTGGGACCACAGATGCAGATCCCGCCGATGTATTCCGCACTGAAAAAAGACGGCCGGAAACTCTATGAACTTGCCCGCGAGGGAAAAGTCGTAGAACGGGAACCGCGGCCGGTACTTTTTTATGAGATTCGTATTCTGGAAATGAATCTCCCGCGCGTGCGGTTTTCGGTGACCTGTTCCCGCGGAACCTATATCCGGACACTCTGCCATGATATCGGAGAGAAACTGAGCTGCGGCGGCTGTATGGAGAAACTCGTCCGCACAGAAGTCGGCCCGTTCCGGCTGGAAACGGCGCTGCACCTTGCGGAAATCGAGGCACTGCGGGACGAAGGAAAACTTCTGTCCTGCGTTACGCCGGTTGATTGCCTTTTTGAAGACTGCCCGGCTTTGTATGCGGCAGGACCTGAAGCGGACAGACTCCTGCACAATGGAAACCAGGTCTCTGCTGATCAGCTGTGTGAAGGTGCAGAGCGGGCGGACAGATACAGAATCTATGATAAGCAGGGAGATTGT
>JAFUCM010000134.1 GCA_017459675.1 Eubacterium sp. | reverse complement strand
TCCATTCCGATTTTGATTATTCTATACATAGGTGACCTCCTTTTGTATGCGGTAATCCCTGTTACCAATGGTTTCGACGATCATAAGTATACAGGTAAATCCACGTTGCTACAAATGTGAGGTCACTTCATATTATCTCATTATCTCACCGATACATCGAAATCAGGAATATCGGATTCTGTCCCATCATCATATGTGTCTTCCCGACCTGCTTTGCCCGTGCGACAGATACCTGCACGATTTCGTGCTGTACGTCTTCGTATGCAGACAGTGCATCCAGTACAGCCGAGACCGTCTCAATTGTAATGGCTGTTGTGACAATACGGACATGCGGGTTTCTGTCATACAGAAGACGGATCAGTTCCCGGATCGTCCCCTTGCTGCCGCCGATGAGTACCGCATCCGGCACCGGAAGCCCGGACAGCGCCTCCGGCGCGTGTCCTTCAACGATCTCCAGGTTATCAACGCCGAACAGCTTTCTGTTCCGACGGATCAGCTCCACACCCTCCGGATTCTGTTCTATGGCATACACCATCCCGTCCGGTACCAGGCGCGCTGCTTCGATCGAAATCGAGCCGGTTCCGGCTCCGATATCGTAGACAATGTCAGAACAACGCAGCCGCAGTTTCGAGACCGCCAGTGTGCGGATCTCTTCTTTCGTCATCGGGACCTTTCCGCGGATAAATTTCTCATCCGGTATGCCCGGCACCCGCTGCTGATCCGGTTCCTTGTTTTCAATCAGCATCACTGCGATCGGATCATTTTCATAAGCAAGAAAATCTCCGGGTGTTCCTGCGGTGATTCTTTCGGCCGCTGTTCCCATCTGTTCTCCGACCGTCAGGGACAGATGCGGAGAATCTCCGAAAAATCCCTGCAGCGATGCACAGATGCGCCTGACATCATCCGGTTTTCCCAGAAGACAGAAGACAAAACGGTTTCTGCGCACCTGGCTGATGACATTTGCCGCGCGTCCGTGAATGCTGACAATTTTCGCCTGGTTCCAGGAAAATCCTGCGCGTGCCGCAAATGCCGAGATTGATGAGATTCCCGGATAACAGCGCATTTTTCCTGCCCGGATGTCTTCTGAAAAAGCGGCTGCACCGCTGAAAAATCCGGTATCTCCCGAAAACAGGATCGAAACCTGCCGGTGTGTGCAGTCCGTTTCCAGCAGATCCCGGATCACCGATGCACGGTATTCATACAGATAATCAGCCGTATTCTCAGAAAGATCCGCCGCGGAAAGCACTTCTTCCACAATCCGCTGTGCACCGATAATCAGATCCGAATTCCGCAGAAATGCAGCTGCCGACGCCGTCAGATCACCGCCGACACCTGTGCCGATCAGCGCAATTTCCCGGCCTTCCAAAACAGAATCCGTATTTGCTGTTTCTGTTTTGCAGCAGCCCGGAACAGAATCCGGCCCCGCTGTCTCTGTCTTTCGATCTGCAGGAACGGAATCCGGCCCCGCTATTTCGGCCAGGCATTCGGCGACAGATATGCCTGCTGCCTCCTGCGGCCTTCCGATCACCAGAACCTTGCATCCACAGGCCGCAGCCGCATCCAGTTTCTCCGGAAATCCGCCGGTTGTCCCGGTTTCCTTTGTGACCATCCAGGCGGCGCCGACCTGTCGCAGACAAGCCTCATTCATTTCTTTTGAAAATGGCCCCTGCATACACATCAGATGCTCGCCGGCCAGTCCGACTTCCGCAGCCAGCTGCATCGAGGCGGGAATTGAAAGAATTCTGGCATAGACACGTTCCCTGAAATCCGGAAGTGCCGCAAAATCTTTCAGGTTCTTACTTCCCGTTGTCAGGAATACCGGTCCGGTTGTTCCGGCAAGAAATGCAACTGCGTCTGCAACAGTCGGAACAATCTGTATATCGGGACAGTTCCGCCAGGTCTCCGTTTCCTCCTCCCGCAGTATACGCCGGTAAACAATGCCGGCCGATTCCGCAGCCGCGCGAAGATTCTCTGAGACAGCTGTTGCGTAAGGATGCGTCGCATCCAGAACAGTACTCTCTGGGTGCTTCCGAAACAGTTCCTGCATCTGGTCCCGGTCCAGCCGCCCGGTGACGACATCCAGCGTCCCGGAAGACTCAATCAGCGCACCGCCATATTCCGTTGCAGTAAAAACGCAGGCCGGTATGGACTGCGTTTTCAGAAATTCTGCGATCTGCCGGCCTTCCGTGGTGCCGGCAAATAATAGATATTGATACATGCAAGTGTCCTCTTCTGGCAGTCTGCAGTTTTTATACATCTCTGTATCCGCGCGGTGTCACCATCTTTCCGTCAATGACACGTGTTTCCTGATTACCGATAAACACCGTTGTAAACATATCAACCGGATATACCGTCAGTTCTGCAAATGTCATGATCTTCGTTTCTGTGCCCTCGCGTCCGATATTCCGTACAATTCCGCAGACCGTTTCCGGATTCTTATAGGGTGCCATGATTTCACATGCGCGCTGCAGATAATCGCTTCGCTTCTTACTGGACGGGTTGTAGAGACAGATTGCAAAGTCAGCCGAAGCTGCTGCAATCAGCCGCTTTTCGATTTTTTCCCACGGCGTCAGGCGGTCACTCAGACTGATCACGGCGAAATCATGCATCAGCGGTGCGCCCAGCTCTGCCGCGCCGCCGGTTGCAGCCGTAATCCCTGGAATGATCCGGATCACCACTTCCGGCCAGGATTCGCTTAATTCATAGATCAGTCCGGCCATACCATACACGCCGGCATCTCCGCTGCAGATCATCGCGACACACTGGCCTTTATCAGCCTCTTCAAAAGCCATTCGGCAGCGCTCGGTCTCCCGCAGCATCGGTGTTGTCAGAAATGGTTTCTCCGGAAACAGATCGCGAACCAGGTCCACATAGACGGTGTACCCGATAATCACATCACTCTGCTGCATTGCGAGATAAGCTTCCTCTGTCATTTTTTCACGGCATCCGGGACCCATCCCGACGACATCTATTCGTTTCAAGTCGATTCCTCCGGTTAATCTTTATGTACTATCCTGTTCATGTTATCTGCATCCCCTGCAAAGCAGCAGCGTCAGCTTGCGTCAAATTCCACGGTCCAGTCTGTGATGGCCAGCGCACAGGTCACGCCGTCGCGCACATACTTTTTCACGACAAGCTTCCCGTTTCCGCTGTCCAGAACGGCTGCGCGTTCACAGACATTATCCACACCGGTGATTCCGGTCACAAAATCCGACCCGGTAAATTCTCCCTCTGCTTCCTGCAGTTCCTCTGCCGTATAAACATGCAGCGGCAGACCCTTGTCAATGCAGAACTGCAGAAGCCCCGGTTCATTTTCTTTCAGGTCAATGGAAGCAACCGCACTGACCGCCTCCTGATAAAAGCAGTTCTGATCCAGCATTTCCCTGGCAACTTCTTCAATCAGTTCAGCGCTGGTGCCTTTTTTGCATCCGATCCCAAGTGTCAGACATCTGGGAATCAGCCACAGTGTATGATCGAAATACGCGCGGCTGAAGGACGGACTGATAAAAATCCCCAGCGTAATGCCGTCCGGCTGCATGCCGGCAGAAGCATTTTCATCATGGAGTTTGTCCGACCAGACCACGCCCTCCGGCAGGCTTCCGACAATCGGAAACTGTGTATAGAAACCGACCGACTCTCCGCCGATCAGTGCCGCAGATACTTCCTTGGCATATGTCATACTGGACAGCACATAATCGTGTTCTTTGGCGTAGACATCTACCGCAAATTTTCCGTGGAGATCCGTCGCCGTCGTGATGACCGGAATGCATTCAAGCTGCTCGGCCAGTATTTTTGTAAAATGATTGGCGCCGCCGATGTGTCCGGACAGCACCGCAATACAATAAGTCCCTTTTTCATCCAGTACCAGAACGGCAGGGTCGGAGCGCTTGTCCCGCACAAACGGCGCGATCGCCCGCACTGCAATGCCGAGCGCCGAGATAAAGATCAGCACGTCTGAATCTGCAAATGCCGCTTCCGTCCATTCATGAAGCGACTGGTGCTGCAGCGGCCTGACCGGCGACTGTCTGTCAGGATTCCGGTTGCTTTTGCAGTGCCATTCCAGCCGGGCGTTCTGATCCTGCGGGCAAGGTGTTTCCTCAAATAATTTCTGAATTTTCTCAGCAAGTGCGATTCCGTCTTTCGAAAAGCAAATTCCGTTTATTTTCATTTCTTATCCCGATACTCCGTTGCAAAATCAGGGTCATACAGTTTCGAAAGCGCATAGTCAGACGGCGCGATCACGTCGCCTACCAGAATCAATGCTGTTTTGGTAATCCCTGCTTCCTTCGCCGCAGCTTCCAGCGTACCGACCGTGCATCTGATCTTCTTCTCGTCCGGCCAGGTTGCCCGGTATACGATTGCTGCTGGCGTGTCTTCGCTGTATCCGCCTGCAATCAGATCGGAGACAGCCTGCGGAAGCAGGCCCGCAGAAAGGAACAAAACCATTGTTGCGTGATGTGCGGCAAATGACTTAATGGTCTCTTTCTCAGGCATCTCTGTCCTGCCTGCAGCGCGCGTCAGAATAATGCTCTGCGAAACCTCGGGCAGTGTGTACTCCAGATGCAGTGCCGCCGCAGCTCCGAAGAAAGAACTGACGCCCGGGCAGACATCATAGGCAATTCCTTTTGCGTCCAGCGCATCCATCTGCTCCCGGATTGCCCCGTAGATGGAAGGATCACCCGTGTGCAGCCGCACAGTCATTTTTCCATGTTCCTCTGCCGCATACATCACGGTCAGCACTTCATCCAGTGTCATATATGCGGAATTGTAGATTTCACATCCTTTTTTTGCCGCATCAAGCAGTGCCGGATTCACCAGCGACCCGGCGTAAATAATAACATCTGCTGCTTCCAGCAGTTTCTGTCCGCGGACTGTAATCAAATCTGCAGCGCCCGGTCCGGCGCCGACAAAATGTATCATCGTTCTGTATCCTTCCGTTAATCTTGTCCTGTCAGTTGTTTTTGTTTTCGTCTGCACAATGCCTGTTTTCCGCTTTTCCGGCCGTTTCGTTCTTTTGCGCTTCTGCCTGCGCTTCCAGCAGCGCACGTAATTCAGCCACAGTTCCGGTATCAGCGAGAAACGTATCTTTGCCGGCAAATAGAATAACACCTGTTTTCATGTGTCCGCCGGTGCGGCGGTCCAGATGATATTGAATTCTGTCGGATACGATACGGATCGTATCAGCATACCGTTCCGGCGCAAGCTGTTCCAGTGTCAGAAGCGCCTCATCTGTTGTCAGCGCATCCAGAATTCTGCGGCAGACAGCTGCATCTGCGCCCGCACGGAGCGCCGCGCCGGCCAGCAGTTCCATCCGCGCATCAGATTCGCGTGAATGCGTGTTCATGATTCCGCCGGATAATTTAATGAATTTCCCGATGTGTGCCACAAACAGAATGCCTTTCACGCCGTTCGATTCAGCAAGATCCAGCGTCTCGCCGACAAAATTGCTGCATTTCATGGCACAGGACGGATCCAGCCCTGTCTTTTCCTTCAGAAATCTGGCGCCGTAATTGCCGGGAGACATGATCAGATACGAAAAGCCGGCGGCACGGAGCATCCTGATCTCCAGTGCAATGGAATCCAGTAATGCTTTCTGGCTCATCGGCATCACAATTCCCGTCGTTCCGAGGATGGAAATGCCGCCTTCAATTCCCATGTGGCTGTTAAAGGTCTTTTCGGCAATCTTCTTCCCTTCCGGCGCCGAGATCATTATTTCAAGTCCGCCGTGGTATCCGTATTTCCCGCAGATTGCTTCGGCTTCCTTCCGGATCATCCCGCGCGGTCCGGAATTGATCGCAGGATTGCCGACCGGCTGGTCCAGCCCCGGTCTGGTTACAATCCCGATTCCCTCACCGCCTGTGATCACGATGCCGGTACCTTCCGTCCGCCGGACATCGGCGAAGATCAGCATGCCGTCCGTTGCATCGATGTCATCACCGCCGTCTTTGCGGACCGCACATCGAACCGCAGAAGGCAGACCGCCGGATGCATCATGCCGGATGCGGATCTCCTCAATCACAAGATGCAGTAAAATGCCGGCAGGTGTCTGCAGCGGCATTTCCTCCACCTGTTCTCCGGTCAGGAGCATGAAAACAGCTGCTTTCGCGGCGGCAGCGGCACAGCTCCCTGTCGTATAACCGCTGCGAAGCAGCTTATGATTGACGAGTGTATACTGTGATGAACTCTGTGATATGTTTTTCATGCCTGTTCGGGATTTCCCTTGATAATCGTCGGGATTCCGCAGATCATCCGGTATACGACGTCCGCATGTGCCGCGAGCTCAGTGCAGATGCTCCCGAGTCTGTCGCGCAGTTCCCGTTCGAATTCATCTGTCGGAACAACACCGTAGCCCATCTCATTCGTAAGAATACAGATGTCCGGATTTCTTTCAAGCAGTTTGGGAACAAGTTCTGAAAGATCATACTGATCTTCCAGCGCCCGCTTTACGTAGTCATGGAAATGATGAATGGCGCGGCAGTTATAGATCTCATGAAATCTGCAGTGATCACCATCTGCCCATCCTTCCCTGATTCCCAGTTCTTCTGATGCAAACGTATATTTTCCCTGAAAAGCGCCGCCAATAACCAGTATCATAACCTACCTCTTTCTTATTGTTGAAATGATGCTGCCCTCAATGAAGAAAAGCCGCTGTCATTACCAGCACGAGTTCATATACAGATAAAAAGCAGCCGGCCAGATCGCCGGTAATCCCGCCGAATTTTTTCCGGATATACTGCGTGTATACAGCCAGAACCACAACCCCTGCAGCTGCCAGCTTTACCCACAGCAGCAGAATCCCGAATTTTAATGCAATCCCGGTCAGCAGACACAGGTACAGAACCGTGCTTACCACAATGGATCGCGCTGCAGCCTGCTTTGTACAGGTGTAAAGCATCCCTGACCTGCCTGCCGGCTTCTCAAATACAACGAGCAGGGCCGTGAAGATTCTGCCGGATGAAAAAATAAACCAGACCGCTCCCGGAAAATGAACAATCGCATCCGAGGCGCCGCCAAGTGCCAGCATCAGAAATACCGCACAGGTGATGACTGCAAATGCGCCTGTGTGCGTGTCATGCATGATTGCCAGCCGCTCTTCCCGCGATTTCCACGACGCAATTGCATCGGAGGCATCCAGAAGTCCGTCAAGATGAATCCCGCCTGTAATCAGAACCGGAATTGCGACCGCGACGGCGGCTTCCAGCAGGATTCCCGTTCCGCAGGACGCGGCAAGTTTCAGCCAGAGGGCCTCTGCTGCGCCGATCAGAATGCCGATCAGCGGAAAAAAGCAGAACATATAATCCCCGTCATGTTCTCCGTACTGAAGTTCCGGCATCGGGATTTTCGTGTAGTATGAAAAGGCCAGTACACAGCTTTTAAGAAGCTTCATCGTACAGTTCCTTCCGGAAAATATCCCTCTTTGAAAAGCATGTCCTGTCTGATAATTCCCATTCCCGGACGTTTTACCGGAATCGGGATGCCGTAAACCACCTCTGTGACAAGGTCAGCTGTCCTGCCGAGGTGCTGATTGATAATCCCCAGGAATTCCAGATAAACGCGTGTCATGCCGCCATAATGAACACCTGAGGAAAAAACCTCATTGGTGACAATCACAAGATGCTTCGCATGTCTCCGGATATGTTCAATCCCGTCGATCACGGCACTGACCGCATGAATCCCGGACTTGCCTGGCAGAAACATCTCATTGGCGACAAGATTGGAAACGCATTCCAGAAGAACAATACTGTCGTCGGGAATTTCCAGTGTCTCCAGCGTATCTGTTCTTTCAATCGTTTCAAAGGCCTTGTCTTTGCGCATTTCTCTGTGCTTTGCAATCCTGGCGAGCGTTTCTTCATCGCCCGGCTGCATGGTCGCAAGATAAATGCGTCTTCCTTCTCCTAGTTCTAAGATCTGTTCCTCCGCGTACGCAGACTTTCCGCTGCCGGAACCGCCTGTAACCAGATGTACCATACTTCACCTCAGTAAAAAGCAACTCCATAGTGATTCCAATATCGTGAAACATACAGGGGATTCCTCTGCATGATCCGACGCTTCATTTATTTGGGATACGGCTGATAAGCTTCGATTGCGATATCCTCAAATGTCGGCATTTCCTGATAGATCTTAAGAATCATGTCCAGCATGTTAAGCAGGAGCACTGCTCCGCATCCTTCTCCCGGCCGCATATCAGCCTGCAGCGGTGCCTGCATCTGCAGCGCGTTCAGGACAATATCCGCACCGGGTTCGCTGGAACTGTGCGACGGCACCAGACAGTCTCTGGCCGCCGGGCAGAGTCTGACTGCGGCCAGTGCCCCGACTGCAGAAATAAATCCGTCCAGAATGACCGGGATCTGCAATGCAGCCGCCCCGATAATCAGGCCCGTCATCGCCGCAATATCAAATCCGCCGACCTTTGCAAGCACATCGACCGGATCTGCCGGATCAGGTCTGCGCGCGTCAATTGCTTTTGTCAGCACTTCCCGCTTATGCGCAAGGCCCGTATCAGAAAGACCGGCTCCCCGTCCTGTGATCCTGGATACCGGAACACCGAGCAGGACAGATGCCACCGCACTGCTGGTTGAAGTATTTCCGATCCCCATCTCTCCGATCATCAGGATATGATCGCCTGCCTCTGCCCGTTCCTTTGCGAGACGGATGCCTGTTTCAATGGTATGCAGCGCCGCATCCCTGCTCATCGCATCGGTTGCGGCAAAATTCTTCGTGCCGTATGCCTGCTTTTCTGTACGGATCGCCACATCCTGTACCATACCGACATCAACAGGCATGATTTTTACACCAGCCTCCCGGCAGAAAATCGCGGCCGTCGCCTGTTCACATGCAAGGTTTGCCGCAACCTTTGCGGTAACGTCCTGTCCGGTCTGACTTACCTGTTCCTCTACAATTCCGTTATCTGCACAGAACACAACCAGTGTGCGTCCATGCAGTGATACAGCAGGCGTCCGCTGTGTTCCGGCGATACCCGTCAGGATGTCTTCGAACATCCCGAGACTGTTCAGTGGTTTCGCAATGGCATCCCACCGCTTTTTCGTATATGCTTCTGCCTGCCTGTCAGAAGGTCTGACCGCCCGGATCGTCTCTTCGATCAGCGGTGTCAGTTTCAGTTCTGTTGTCATAGTTATCAGATTCCTTATGCGGCAGCTGTCAGTTCAGCTCCAGAATGCTGCATACTGCACTGCGCATTTCATCAATATTTACTGTCATGTCGTGGCGCACCGGCGCAGTCTTGATCTCCTCGATTGCTGCAGGTGTATCCAGATTTGCCGCCTCTGCAAGCGCATCAAACTGTTCCATATCCGTCATGGAATCATATCTGGCGCCGTCGACTGCATGCAGGACGCTGCGTGCAAATTTAAACGGGCTGGCGGTGGAAGCAATCACTGCCGGTTTTTCATCGCAGGTTTCTTTGCGGTACTGCTCATAGACAGCGGAAGCCACTGCTGTGTGCGGATCCAGAACATAACCGGTTGTCTGATACAGTTCATGAATTCGTGCCGACACAGCTTCCTCATCTGCATAATTTCCATAGAAATCAGCCAGACCTGCCCGCATTTCCTCCGGAACGGTGTAAAGGCCGTTATCCGAGAGCTGCTGCATCCAGGCAGCGACCGTCTCTGTATTGTCACCGCAGATGCGGTACAGCAGACGTTCCAGATTGCTGGATACCAGAATATCCATTGACGGAGACGATGACGTATAGAACGGTCTGTTCTTGTCATAGGTTCCGCCGGCAAAGAAATCAGAAAGTACATTGTTCTGATTGGACGCACAGATCAGTTTATCAAACGGCATTCCCATCTGCTTTGCATAATAGGCCGCGAGAATATTGCCGAAGTTTCCTGTCGGTACAACAATATTAACGGGATCTCCGGCCTGAATGTCCCCGTTTGCCAGCAGTCTTACATATGCATAGACATAGTAGGCAATCTGCGGAACCAGCCGTCCGATGTTAATGGAATTGGCCGAACTGAAACGCATGCCGGCTGCGGCAAGCTGATCCGCCAGAGAGTGATCTCCAAACAGATTCTTGACGCCTGTCTGTGCATCATCAAAATTGCCGCGGATTGCGACAACATGTGTATTTTCTCCCTTCTGTGTGACCATCTGCCGCTCCTGAACCGGGCTCACACCGTCCTTCGGGTAAAATACGATAATCTCAGTCCCCGGAACATCGGCAAATCCTGCCATGGCCGCCTTGCCGGTATCACCGGATGTGGCCGTCAGAATTACAATTTTGTCAGACACACCGTTCTTTCTTGCCGCTGTTGTCATCAGATGCGGCAGAATCGAAAGTGCCATATCCTTAAACGCGATGGTCGCGCCGTGGAATAATTCAAGATACCAGGCATCTCCCGCCTTCTTCAGCGGTGCAATTTCCGGCACATCGAATTTGCTGTCATATGCACCCGCAATACACTTTTTCAGTTCTTCCTCAGTATAGTCAGTGAGATAACGGCGCATCACTTCATAGGCCACTTCCTGATAAGACATGGAAGTCATGTCTTCGGGGGCCAGATCAAGTGCCGGAATCTGCGCCGGCACATACAGACCACCGTCCGGTGCCAGGCCATTTAAAACCGCCTGCGAAGCTGTTATCTCAGAAGCATCCCCTCTGGTGCTGTGATATAAAATTTCCATAAAATCCTCCGTCTGTTAACAATCTGAGCCGCATGATTCAGGTCCTGCCGCTTATCGAAGCGTAGTTCTTCCCACAGCGATAAAAAGGCATCTGCGGCCGGGATCCGTATTCACCGGTCCGGCATAGGAAGCCGTCCGGACAATATCCCGCATAATTATACCACAGATGCCTGTAAAATTGTATTCTAAGTCACAATAACCCGCTATGATTTCTTGCTGACTTTGTACTGATTTCTGCTTACCGGTTCATTGCCTTTACTTCATCGAAAACATCGGTGACCGCTTTCTCCGGTGCCGGTGTCGCAAGACTGACAATCACATTGACGACAATTGCAAGAATAAATGCCGGAAGCAGCTCATAGATATTCCACGCGCCGCCGATCGGCCGTACAAGGTATTTCCAGATAAATACCATCGCGCCGCCTGTAATCAGGCCTGCGAGCGCACCATAGCGGTTGGACCGTCTCCAGAACAGTGCCAGCAGAACAATCGGTCCGAAGGATGCGCCGAATCCGGCCCATGCAAATGATACGATCTGGAAGACCGAGCTGTCCGGATTCCATGCAATCACAACGCCGATCACGGCGATTCCGAGCAGAGAAAGCCGCGCAACATTCATCATCTTTTTCGGTGTCATATTAACATGGAAGAACTCATGCAGAATGTTCTGTGTGACTGACGAAGAAGCCGCGAGCAGCTGAGAGTCCGCTGTTGACATCGTCGCAGCAAGAATACCGGAAAGAACGATACCCGCGACGACAGCCGCAAGGATGCCGTGCTGACTCAGGAAGGAAGAAATCTCGACGATAATTGTCTCGGAATTATTTCCCTCCAGTACCGGAATGACGCCCTTTGCTGACATCGCAAGGCCGATAATACCAATCAGGATGGCAACACCCATGGAAATCACAACCCAGATGGAAGCGACACGTCTGGAAAGTGTCAGCTTCTCATCGTCTTCAATTGCCATGAATCGCAGAAGGATATGCGGCATGCCGAAGTACCCAAGTCCCCACGCACATGTGGACAGAATGGTAATCGGTCCGTACGGGGAAGCCGTTCCGCTGACAGCATCATAAGTCTGCGAAAGGCTCAGGTAACCCGGAAGCTGTTTCGCATTGTCAATCACAGCGCCCATTCCGCCGGCAACACTGATGCCGAAGAACATGATAACAATCAGGGCAATCGTCATAATGATACTCTGCAGAAAGTCCGTCGTGCTGGCCGCAAGAAATCCGCCGAGCGTCGTGTATACGATGATAACAATCGCACTGATGATCATCGCCTTGTGATAATCAACATGAAACAGGCTGGAAAACAGCTTGCCGCAGGCTGCAAAACCGGAGCCTGTATACGGCACGAAGAAAATAATAATGATAATGGCCGCAATGAGCATCAGCACTCTCTTATCATCGCCGTAACGATTTGAGAAAAAGTCAGGAATAGTAATGGATTTTGTGTGCTCGGTGTAGCGGCGCAGCGGTTTTGCCACGATCAGCCAGTTCAGATACGTGCCGACCGCAAGGCCGATCGCTGTCCAGCCGACATCGGCGACGCCGGAAATATACGCAAGTCCCGGCAGACCCATCAGCAGATAACTGCTCATATCAGAGGCTTCCGCGCTCATTGCCGTGACAAACGGTCCCAGCTTTCTGCCGCCGAGATAGAAATCACTGACGTTCTCATTTTTCTTTGCCATCATTAGTCCGATCAGAATCATCCCGACCAGATAAATGATCATAACCAGTAAAATACCAAGTGTTGATGACTGCATAACTCTATATCTCCTCCTGTGAAACAATAACTTTAACAGTTTAACACAGGAACGTGGAAAAGACAATTAGATTTTGATTTGTCGTGTGTTGTCTTTGGTGTTCTCTCTTGCAATTCTCCTGATAAATGCCTCCAGCTCCTCTTCGGTTCCGCAGAATTCATCTGCCTCGCACTCATACAAAGAGTTTTCAGTGCGGACCAGGAACAGGCTGCCGTCAAATGCCGCAGAGATAATATCCGATGTCTCTACATAGGTGCCGTCGGGATAGCGGTCACTTCCTTCAATATATCCACAGATGCGTCTGTCTTTGAGATTCCATTCATAAATAACCATTGTTCATACTCCTCTCTTCCCTTAAAACAAGGAATGCATAATATTGATAAAAGCTGACGCAGAATGCGCCAGCTTTTGAAATCTGTCTACTTTACATTGTTCAGATCAGTCGGGGTGACAGGATTCGAACCTGCGACCTCACGGCCCCCAGCCGTGCGCTCTAACCAAACTGAGCCACACCCCGAGACACAATCCGGATTCCCGGAAGAAACCGGATTGTGAAGTTTTACATTTGGAATATACAACGCTTTTGGAGATAAGTCAAATATAATATGAGCCGTGCTGCGTTCTCGCGGCCTGACGGCCGCTCGCACGCGGGCTTCGCCTCTCTAATTTGAGCCCTGCTCGCGTCTCTCGTGCCCTTTCGGGCACTCGCACGCGGGCTTCGCCCAATCGGTTCTCATAGACGTCCGTCTGCACACAAGTGTGCACGGCCGTCTATTTCGTCCCGGCAGGGCTCATTGCCTTCGCGTTAGTTATTTACCAGCATGTCCTCGTCGTTCCAGCTGTAGAGTTCGCGGACCTGTCTGCCGACCTGCTCGGACTGGTGCTCGAGTGCTCTTGCGCGCATTGCCTTGAAGTGTGCCTGGCCGCCTGCGGACATCTCAAGCAGGAAGTCTTTTGCGAATGTTCCGTCCTGGATGTCTGCCAGGATCTTCTTCATTGCTTTTCTGGTCTCATCGGTGATGATCTTCGGACCTGTGATGTAGTCGCCGTACTCAGCGGTGTTGGATACGGAGTAACGCATTCCTTCGAAACCGGACTCATAGATCAGGTCTACGATGAGCTTCATCTCATGGATGCACTCGAAGTATGCATTTCTCGGATCGTAGCCTGCCTCGACCAGTGTCTCGAAGCCTGCCTGCATCAGAGCGGAAACGCCGCCGCAGAGGACTGCCTGCTCACCGAAGAGGTCTGTCTCTGTCTCAACACGGAATGTGGTCTCAAGAAGGCCGGCTCTTGCGCCGCCGATGCCGAGGCCGTATGCCATAGCCAGATCTTTTGCCTTGCCGGTATAATCCTGTTCAACTGCGATCAGGCACGGTGTGCCTCTGCCTCGCAGATACTCACTTCTTACAGTGTGTCCCGGTGCCTTCGGTGCGATCATTGTTACATCTACAAACTCCGGCGGAACAATCTGTTTGAAATGGATGTTAAATCCATGTGCAAACATCAGCATGTTGCCTTCCTCGAGGTTCGGAAGGATATCGTTCTTGTAAAGTGCAGCCTGCTTCTCATCATTGATCAGAATCATGATGATATCAGCCATCTTTGCGGCTTCTGCTGCTGTATAAACAGTAAGTCCCTGCTCTTCTGCTTTCTTCCAGGACTTGCTGCCCTCATACAGACCGACACATACATCACATCCGGACTCCTTGAGGTTCAGTGCATGTGCATGACCCTGGCTGCCGTAACCGATGATGGCGATCTTTTTTCCCTCGAGCAGGGAAAGATTACAATCTTCCTGATAAAAAATCTTTGCTGACATGATTCATTCCTCCACTAGCTTTGTCAGTTTTATCTATTGTGAAAGAGTTACTGCTCTTTTGCACACTTCGTTTCATGCTGTTTATTATAAATAGGTAACGTCGTCCATGCCGCGGGACAGTCCGGTGAGGCCGGTTCTGGCCAGTTCCAGAATCTCGTATCCCTCCAGCAGTTCTGAGAATGCCTTCAGCTTCCTGTCTTTGCCGATCAGCTCGATCACCATGGAATTAACACCGACATCAACGATTCTCGCGCGGAAAATATTTGCAATGCTGATGATATTCTGGCGATTCTCCTGTGTAGCCTTAATCTTAATGAGTACCAGTTCGCGCGTAACGCTTTCGCCTTCTTTTAAGATTTTGAGATCACGGACATCCTCGAGTTTTTCCAGCTGTTTTCCGATCTGATCCAGTGTCAGATCATCCCCGGAGCTGACGATCGTCATACGTGAAAAACGCGGATCAGCGGTCACGCCTACCGTCAGGCTGTCAATATTGTAGCCTCTTCTTGTAAACAGACCGGCAATGCGGCTCAGTACACCGGGACTATTGTCGACAAGAAGCTGATAAATACGTTTCTTCATAATAAATCCTATCCTTATTCTGTCGCAAACTTATATATCTGACGGAAGCCTGCCGGGATTAGACAGCCATCCGCACAGCTCTTCATATTTTACTCTCCTGCTTCAGGTTTGTCAATTACAGTCAAAAAACAGTTGACTTTTCCGCTTTCATCCAGTAAAATTTCATTTTAGCTGGATCATTCCAGATAAATGCGATGACGGCACTATGCGTTCCTGTCAACCACTTCAGAGAGCCGGCGGCTGCTGCGAGCCGGTGTGTGTACAGAAACCGCAGTCTCCTGCCTGAGCAGATTTCCTGAACGGCTTCACCGGAATCACGGTTTTGTTCTCCGCTTCCGGTCAGTAGGGAGATCCGGACGGCCCCGTTACCATGGCCAGGTGTTTATTTAATTTGAACCGGTCCTGTGATGTTTCTGAAGCAACTCATTCGCAAGGACGGAACGATTTAAATGGAACGCTGCTGAGCGGCCGCAGACTCTGCGGCAATCCGGGTGGTACCGCGATAAAATTATGTTTATCGTCCCGGAGATTTAAACACCTGTTTAGATCTCCGGGATTTTTGTTGTATGAACACCACAGCGCCGGAGAGGAACACAATCACACAAAGGAGAAAAAAACATGAGAACGATCAAAGTCATTGATGTAACACTTCGTGAATCCGGTTCGCTCAAGAATACGGCTCTCTCTTTCAAGGAAAAGCTTGAAATCGCCCGTACACTCGACCGGCTGAACGTTGATGTGATTGAACTCCCGCCAATCACCGGTACAAAAGCGGAAGTATTGACGAATAAGACAATTGCCGCGACCGTCAATGTAATCCTCTGTGCGGAAGTGGATGCCGCATCCGGCGATGCCGATGCAACCTGGAACAGCATCAGTGCAGCAAAACAGCCGCGTCTGGCTGTTTACGCACCTGTTTCGACTGTTCAGATGGAATATGCGAGCCACAAAAAGGCTGCAGGCATGCTGGAGGCTGTCAAAGCGCAGGTTGCAAAGTGCAGATCTTACTGCGACCATGTTGAATTTATCGCGGCAGATGCGACCCGCGCCGAGAAGGATTTTCTCTACAGCGTCGTCGCCGCTGCGATCGAGGCAGGCGCAAACAAAGTTACCCTCTGCGATACTGCAGGCGTCATGCTTCCGAATGAGTTCGGCAGTTTCGTACAGGATATCAAAACAAATGTTCCCGCACTTGAATCTGTCAAGCTGTTTGTACAGATCAGCGACCAGATGGATATGGGCGTCGCCTGTGCGGCAGCAGCGATTGAAAACGGTGCATCCGGCATCAAGTGTACGGCTCTGCCGACTGAATTCCCGTCCGTTGAGAAAGTTGCCCGGTTTATCCAGACCAAGGGACCGGATCTTGATATCGCATCCAACCTGCGCACAACAGAGCTGAACCGTTCTGTCGGCCAGCTGAAAAAGATGCTGCAGCCGAAAGAAGAAGAATCTGCATTCGGCTCCATTGGCATCGGCGATATTGCAAATGTGACCCTGGATGCAAATGATGACATCAGCGAGGTCTCCAAGGTTGTCAGACAGCTCGGCTATGATCTCAGCGACGAAGACAATGCAAAGGTTTATGAGTCCTTCTGCCGCGTCGCTGCCAAGAAACAGTTCGTCGGCACCAGAGAGCTGGATGCGATCGTCGCAAGTGCAGCCCTGCAGGTACCGGCAACCTACCGGATTGACAACTACGTCATCAACAGCGGCAATATTATTACTGCGACAGCAAATATTGTGCTCGACAAAAAGGGTGAGAAGCTGCGTGGTGTCGGCGTCGGCGACGGCCCGATTGATGCTGCTTTCCTTGCAATTGAACAGATTATCGGTCATCACTATGAGCTCGACGATTTCCAGATCCAGACAGTGACCGAGGGACGTGATGCAATGGGAAGCGCACTCGTTAAGCTGCGCGCACATGGCCATGTATACTCCGGAAACGGTATTTCAACTGATATTATCGGCGCATCAATCCGTGCGTACATCAGCGCACTGAACAAGATCGTCTACGAAGAGGAAGCATAAAGAAGCATGATATGCAACTGATGAAAAAATATCAGTTGATCTGAATAACAGGAGGAAATTATCGTGAAACTTTCATTTTCCATCCAGTACTGGAATGACTACAGCTGGTCAGATATGGTAGAAGCTGCCGTCGACGCGCGTCTGAACGGCATTGAACTTTATAACGTCCGCGGTTCTGTATTCCAGGGAAAAACGAGCCCGACCAATCCGGAGATGTCCGCATCGACCAGAAGAAACCTCGCCGGACAGTCGCTCTCCCTTCCCTGCATCAGCACGAAGACAGATTTTACTGCACCGGAGTTTGCTGATGAGCTGCGGGAAAGTATTACAACAGCAGTCAATCTCGGCGTTCCGAACATCGGCATGCACACACACTGCAATGAGCAGGAAGTCTGCGAGAACGCGATCCGTGAGCACCTCGCAGCCGTCGGAAATGCACCGGTTGTTCTGCTGGTCGAGACGGACGGATTCTATGGAAATACCGAGAACCTGCGCGATCTGCTGGACCGCTTTGCAGATGACCGCCTCGCCGCACTCTGGGATATGCATCACACCTATGTGACCGGCGGCGAAAATCCGGAGGTTACCATCACCAACCTCGGTGCATATGTACATCATGTACACATCCACGACTTCCATAAAGAAAATGACGGCAGTATCGTTTCCGAACTGATCGGTGAAGGCGATCTTCCGGTTCAGGAAATGATGAATGCACTCCGCTCTGTCAACTACGACGGTTTTATTTCCCTTGAGTGGAATCCTGCATGGATGCCGGAGCTGGAAGACATCGAGATCATTCTGAACCACTACTATCGCTGCCTCAAGAACTTTGAGAGCACACGGCTCGCAAAGAAGCATCTG
>JAFUCM010000133.1 GCA_017459675.1 Eubacterium sp. | reverse complement strand
TGAGCCAGGGAACATATATGTGCCCACGGCCCCTCATAAAACTAACGTAAAGCCTCCTTTACTGCCTCAGTTCGATTCCCATTCCGGAAAGTCCGTTCAGGATCTTCTTCATGGCAGATGTAATGTCTGCCTCCTCGAGGGTCTTCTCCGCAGAACGGAACACAATTGAATATGCCATAGACTTATGTCCCTCTGCGACCTGGTCACCTTCGTAGAGATCAAACAGATTCAGGCTCTCCAGAATCTTTCCGCCGCGCTGCCGGATCATGTTTTCGATCGCCGCCGCTTCAATTTCCTGCGGAACGACCATGGAAAGGTCTCTTGTAACTGCCGGGTAGCGTGCAATACCGACAAACTTCCGGTCGAATGTTGCAAACGGCAGAATGGACGGCAGATCAAGTACTGCGAGGTATGTCCGTGTGCCGGAAAGGGAATAGCTGCCTGCCACTTCCGGATGCAGTTCACCGAGATAACCCACCGTTTTTCCTTCGTAGATAATCAGCGCCTGACGTCCCGGATGCAGGAAGTTTTTGCCTGCATTTTTGTCATAGCAGACAAGGCTGTGCATACCGATCTGCTCAAAGAACTCTTCGACGACACCCTTCATGTCATAGAAATCGCAGCTGCCGAACATGCCGAGCGTAAACTGCATGCGCTCATCCGGCAGTTCTGTCAGCGGAAGCTCTTTTGCCAGGTAAATATTTCCCAGCTCATAGAGACGTACATTCTTGTTGCGCCGGTTGTAGTTTGTCGAAAGGGATGTCAGAATGCCATTGACCGGTGTCGTGCGCATGATTGAAAAATCATCTCCGAGCGGATTGGCGATCTGAATTGCGCTGCGGAGCGGATCATCCGCATCAAGGCGCAGTTTATCAAACACCTTCGGGCTCTCGAAGGAATAACACATACCCTGGGAGAATCCGCAGAATTCTGCGACGTCGCGTGCCTTTTCTTCAATCCGGAGCTTGAACGGCAGTTTGCCGGTTGTCGCTTCACCAGACGGCAGTGTTGTCGGAATATTATCATAGCCGAAGAATCTTGCGACTTCTTCTGCGATATCACAGGTGCGGAATACATCCTGCCGGAAGGTCGGCACAATGATTTCCTTTGTCTCAGGATCCTGGAACAGTTCAACAGAAGCGAGATACTTCAGCATCTCCTCTTCGGAGAGATCTGTTCCGAGCAGTGCATTGATCTTCTCCGGCTCAAACGGCACACGCCGCTCTCCGACCGGATTCTCATAATCATCCACGATTCCGCCGACAACTTCTCCGGCACCAAATTCTTCGATCAGCTGGCAGGCACGGTTAATCGCCGCCTCCGCATTATTCGGATCCAGTCCCTTCTCAAATTTTCCGGAAGCATCCGTGCGCAGACCGATGCGCTTTGCAGACAGACGGATATTGGTTCCGTCAAAATTAGCGGCCTCAAAGAGTAGATTCTGAACATCATCTGTGATCATGGAATCCTCACCGCCCATGATACCTGCGATGCCGACAGCCTTTTCTGCGTCGCGGATCATCAGAACATCGTGATCCATCGTACGCTCCTGGCCGTCAAGGGTAACAAATTTTTCGCCGTCTTCCGCATTGCTGACGATAATCTTGCGGCCCGCAATCTTATCCAGGTCATATGCATGCATCGGCTGGCCGTACTCTTCCATGACATAGTTTGTAATGTCAACCAGATTATTAATCGGCCGGATACCATTGGAAGCAAGTGCACGCTGCATCCACTTCGGAGAGGGACCGATCTTAACATTTTTGACGACGCGTGCGCAGTAGCGCGGGCATAGTTCACGATTCCGGATTTCGACCGTGATATAGTCGGATGCATTTTCATCATTTCCGGTCACTGTTACTTCCGGCGGGCAGAATTTCTTACCGAATGTCGCAGCCGCTTCACGTGCAATGCCGATGACACTGTAGCAGTCGACACGGTTGGATGTTACTTCGTATTCAATATTCACATCATCCAGACCAAGTGCGTGAATTGCGTCATCGCCGGGCTTGACACCTGCATTTTCTTCAAACTCATAGAGTCCGAACTCCGGTGCCTCCGGATAGAATTCCCGGGTTGTTCCCAGCTCCTCGATAGAGCACATCATTCCGTGAGATTCTACGCCGCGCAGCTTGCCGTCTTTGATTGTAATGCCGCCTTTGGTCATGGTTCCGTCATGACCGCCTGCAACCTTTCCGCCCGGCAGAACCACCGGCGTCAGCATATCGACGTGAACATTCGGTGCGCCGGTGACGATCTGTGTTGTTTCACCGCCGCCGATATCCACCTGGCAAATAAACAGGTGATCCGCATCCGGATGTTTCTCCATTTCTTTTACCTGACCGACAATAATATTATCAAGATCTTCGTCAAGTGCAGCCCAGTTTTCGACCTTCGTGCCGGAGAGTGTCATGCCGTCCATATATTCCTGCGGCGTAACATCCAGATCCGGGACATACATTTTTATCCATGACATGGAGGTGTTCATAGTTTATATTTCTCCTTTTTATTTTGCTGTTTGCTTAATTCAATATTGCATAAGCTCATGGATTGCTCCGCTGATCAATCCGGCTTCGCTTATTGCATAAGCCCTCGGATTGCTCCGCTGCTTTGCAGCTTCCGCAATCCTCAACGAAAACTCGGACTTTCCATCTGCTTCGCAGATTCGTCCTCCTTTTCGTTGTCCTGCGAAATACCTGCCATCCGGAATGCATAAATGCTTCCGGCTGCCAGTCCCTTCGCAGGGCTTATGCGTTAAAACTGATTCAGGAATCTTATATCATTCTCATACAGCAGCCGCATATCGTCGATCTCGTACTTGAGGAGTGCGATACGCTCAAGGCCGACGCCGAATGCAAAGCCGGTATATTCCTCCGGATCGATTCCGCACATTTCAAAAACATGCGGATGAACCATGCCGCAGCCGAGGATCTCGATCCAGCCCTCTCCCTTGCAGAAGCGGCAGCCTTTTCCGCCGCACTTGAAGCAGCTGACATCCATCTCCGCGCTGGGCTCTGTGAACGGAAAATGATGCGGACGGAATTTGGTCTTTGTCTCCGGTCCGAACAGCTCTTTTGCAAATTCTGCAAGTGTTCCCTTCAGGTCAGAGAGTGTAATGTGTTTATCAACAACCAGTCCCTCAATCTGATGGAAAGATGGTGAATGTGTCGCATCTACTTCATCGGATCGGAATACACGTCCCGGTGCGATCATGCGGATCGGCAGTTTCCCCTGCTCCATGATACGCGCCTGAATCGGCGAAGTCTGTGTGCGAAGCAAAATCTCTTTGTTGATGTAGAAGGTATCCTGCTCATCCTTTGCCGGATGATTCGCCGGAATATTCAGTTTTTCGAAATTGTATTCGTCGTATTCAATTTCCGGACCTTCCACAACTTCATAGCCCATTCCGACGAAAATACGCTGCACTTCCTCGAGTGCAATCGTATTCGGATGCCGGTGTCCGATCTCCGGTTTCTTTGCCGGAAGCGTTACATCGATGGATTCCGACGCAATCCGCGCTTCCATTGCAGCCTTTTCGAGATTTTTCTTGACAATCTCCAGATTCTGCTCAATCTTGTCACGGGCTTCATTGACAAGCTGACCGAATTTCGGGCGTTCTTCGGCAGGAATGTCCTTCATTCCCTTCATCAGCTGCTTCAGCTCACCCTTTTTTCCGAGAACACCTACGCGAATCTCGTTCAGCGTCTCAAGATTGCCGGCCTTCTGAAGATTACTGACGGTTTTTTCAACCACCTGTGACAATTTCTGTCTGAGTTCTTCGTTCATGTTTACTTCCTCTCCTGTAATATTTATTAAATGATATGAAAGTCCGCAGCGGACTACAACATTTTCAAAACATGCAGCTGCGATATGAAATTCCCGCACCGTAAATGTGCAGTAAAAAAGCCCCTTCAGCGCCGTGCCGTATTGTATCGGACACTTTGCCAGGGACGAATCATTCCGCGGTACCACCCTGTTTCCCGCATACCTGACAGAAGCTGTCAGAGACAGCCGTTCTGTTCAGTCCATGCGGACACTTGGACTGCGCGTTACGTGCGCTCACGTTTTTTCCTACACAGATCCATGCGCGGGAGACCTTCCGTCCGGGTATCTCTGTGATTTCCGGATACCTCCGCGATTCTTACTGCCGTTTGAACGGCCGTGGTCTGTTCTGCATGCATTCTTCAGAAAAAAAGCTCCGGCGGGAAATTCTCATACGCTGCCGTAACCGGTACACCTCTCAGCCTCCGGATGTACCTCTCTTCTGTGACTGCGCATGATTGCTGCGGACCCGAATCCGCAGACGCCATCTTCGCTGTTCATACAATTATTTAATTCAAATTTTCACGCCTGTCGCGGAGACTGTTCCACGACCTTCCATAACTGCGCTTTGCGCATAAAGTAACCCGGTATGCCGTTCCCTGCTGTTTTGACTCCTAAGCGAAGTCAAGTGGGTGACCGCAGATACACATCTGCCTTCCCCTGATCGAATGGGGCCTGACATCAGTGCGACAATGTAGGAAACCCTGTTTAAAGAAATTGTAGGTTCAAAATTGCAGGAATCCGGACATCTCGGGCTACCGATATTATACTATTCTTTCACGTCTATTTCAAGAACGAATACCTGATGTGAGATTTTCAGCCGCGCATTTCCGGCTGATTTCTTCACTCCCAGCTGTCGATCTCATCCTTGCCTTCGCGCTGCATCAGCTCATTGACTGCATCTGCTGCAGACAGCCCGTCAAAAAGAACATGGTTCACGACCGTGATGATCGGCGCTTCGATGTTATATTTCTGTGCCAGTGCGAGACCGGCTTTTGCCGAATAAACACCTTCCACGACCTGATGCACTTCATCCATGGCCTCTTTCATCGTGCGGCCCTGGCCCATCAGATAGCCTGCCATACGGTTGCGGCTGTGCTTGCTCGCACAGGTGACAATCAGATCACCGATACCGGAAAGGCCGAATAATGTCTTCTCATTTGCGCCCATCGCACGGCCGAGACGTGCAATCTCCGTGCTGCCGCGGGTAATCAGCGCCGCCTTGACATTGTCTCCGTATCCGATTCCGTCCGCGATACCGGCTGCCAGTGCAATTACGTTTTTCAGTGCTGCCCCGATCTGGATGCCGAGCATGTCAGAGCTGGTATAGACACGGAATACCGGAGACATGAAAAGTTCCTGTACGCGCAGTGCTGTCTCTCTGGAGTGTGCACCGGCGACAATGGTTGTCGGAAGTCCGCGCCCGACCTCTTCTGCATGGCTTGGTCCGGAGAGAACGGCCACATCTGCCTGCGGGATTTCTTCCTCAATGATATCACTCATTGTCATCAGGGTCTGCTCTTCGATGCCTTTTGCAAGGCTGACGATCAGCATGTTGTCTTTGACAAAGCGGCTCATATTGTGTGCCGTACTGCGGACAACCGGCGACGGAACTGCAAAGACAAGAAGATCCGCATCTTTGATTGCCTCCTCCAGGCTGCTGGTAAATACGACGTCTTCAGGAAGCTTAACCCCCGGAAGGCGCTCAGTATTTTCGTGATGTTTCCGGAACATCTCTGTCTCTGAATCCAGAAATGACCAGACAACCAGTTCATTTCCCTTATCGGACAGCAGTTTTGCAATTGCCGTTCCCCAGCTGCCTGATCCAATCATACCGATCTTAGCCATGTAAATAATCCCCTTTCATAAATGTTTCGGTTTCTGCTGCAGGACTGTTTCTGCAGCGATTTCATATGCATCTGATTTCTTATAAATCTGATTTCTTATGCAAATATGTTTTGCGCTCGCATCCGTGAACCAGCCGGTCGATATTTCCCCTGTGGCCGTAGAAGGCGATCACCGTCAGGACCACAACAATCAGGTACAGCTCCAGCCGCTGCGGCTGCAGCATCCCATACCGGCCGAGCGACCCTCTGATGATCACGCCTGCCAGAAATGAGATTGACAGACAGAGGGATGCAAGTGAAACATAATGAGTGATCACAAACAGACTGATGAACACGGCAAGCCCGATGACAATCAGAAGCGGATCACCAAAAGCGATAATCATGCCGCCGGTTGCCGCGATTCCCTTACCGCCTTTGAATCCGAGATAAAACGGGAAATCATGTCCGATAATAACACCGGCAGACGTCCAGATCTTCAAAAGCGGCACCAGATCCGGATACTGCTTATGGAAAAGCAGCCAGGTCAGCAGAACTGCGAGAATACATTTGCCCAGATCACCGGCCAGCGTAATCAGACCTGCTTTCAGTCCCAGCGTCCGCAGAGCATTCGTTGTGCCCGCGTTGCCGCTGCCGGATTTCCGGATATCAATCCCGTTCATCCTTCCGTAAATGTATCCTGTCTGTATCAGCCCGAATACATAACCGATTATAAAAACGATGAGGCGTATCATAGTTACTGATCCTTACCGTTCCGCTCTCATGTCAGGAGACTCAGAGCCGTTCCGCGAAATCCGAATGCGTCACGGATCTGGTTTTCCAGATAGCGCAGATATGAAAAGTGCATTAATTCCTTGTCATTGACAAACAGAACAAAGGTCGGCGGGCCGACTGCGACCTGCGTCATATAATAGATACGAAGACGTTTGCCCTTGTCAGAAGGCGGCTGCTGCATGGCGACTGCCTCAGTAAGCAGTTCATTCAGTACGCCGGTCGCAATCCGCATGTTCTGGTTGTCCAGAACCATATCAATCATATCATATAATTTGATCAGGCGCTGTCCTGTTTTGGCCGAAATAAACATGATCTCGGCATATGGGCAGAACGAAAGAATCTGACGAATGTCCTCCTCAAATTTCTTCGTTGTCTTTGTGTCCTTCTCGATCGCGTCCCACTTGTTGACGGCGATGATCAGACCCTTGCCGCGGTCATGCGCGATGCCGGTAATTTTCGCATCCTGCTCGGTTACGCCTTCTGTCGCATCGATCACGACGACCGCAACATCACTCCGCTCGACTGCCGCAACCGTTCTGATGATGCTGTAGCGTTCCAGATCCTCTTTCACCTTGCTCTTTCTGCGAAGTCCGGCCGTATCGATAAATGTGTACTCCCGCTTATTATGCTTCACCGTTGTATCGATTGCATCACGGGTCGTACCGGCAATATCCGATACAATTACACGCTCTTCTCCCAGGAGCTTGTTGATAATCGAGGACTTGCCGACATTCGGCTTGCCGACAATGGCAATCCGCGGAATTTCATTTTGATCTTCATCGGCACTTTTTTCGGGGAAATGCGCGATGACTGCATCCAGCAGTTCGCCGATTCCCTGCTTGCCCTCCGCTGAAATCGGATAAGGATCTCCGATTCCAAGATTGTAAAATTCATAAACATCCATTTCCTGCCGCTTGAAGGAATCCACCTTGTTAACTGCAAGAACGACCGGACGTTTACTTCTGCGCAGGAGATCAGCCACCTGCAGATCCGCATCCACCATACCGGTGCGCGCATCTGTCATAAATATAATCACATCGCTGGTTTCCACAGCAATCATGGCCTGTTCCCGCATCTGTGACAGAATAATGTCACTGCTGTCCGGCTCAATACCGCCGGTGTCAATCATCGTAAAGGAACGGTCCAGCCAGGTTACATCGGCATAGATCCGGTCACGTGTGACACCCGGCGTATCTTTCACACTCGAAATACGCTCACCGGCCAGTGCGTTAAACAGTGTTGATTTTCCTACATTCGGACGCCCGATCACTGCTACAATCGGTTTGCTCATATTGTTGTCTCCGTTTCAAAGGTTTATATGTTTCTGCAAGCAGTGCCGAAACCAGCGCCTCACCGTCGGCATCTACCGGAATGACCGGAATGCCGGCTGCGCGGGTGACTTCTTCAACGGTAATATCATCAAGAAAAACCGTCTCTCCGCTTCGCAGCATATTACATGGAATCAGTACCACTTCACAGGGCGGTTTGGCTGCAGCACATTCCTGAATCTGACGGATCAGATCCCGGCCGGTAATCAGACCGGATACCGTGATCCTGTTCCCGAAGAAATCATTCCGGACAGGCAGTACACTGATATGGAGCATCGGATACTGATCCATAATCTGCCCGGAAAGCTTTTCAAGCACAGAGGCTGCCAGCATTCCTGTCGCAATTAAAACGGCCCGGTCCGGTACAGACTGTCCGTTTCCCTGCCGTTCCTGCAGCGCCGATGAAACTTCTTCCTCCAGCAGGCGAAGCATCCCGACACCGTTCTCAAGCTGCGGATATCCCTCATAGGAATCCGCATCCGGCAGCTCTGCGCCCGCCAGCAGGTACCATTCGTCCGACGCATGGATCAGACGTGTTCCGTACTGCTGCAGATATCTCTTCTGCCAGGTATGAATCTGTTCGAGCACCTGTTTCGCATCCGCCTCATCAAAGGGTTCCAGCGGATAAAGCCCGTCCCGGTAATCCGTCAGACCGACCGGAACAACAGACACGCTCCCGAGCGCAGGCTGATAAGAGGCAAGATCCCGAATCGTGCGGTCCAGCTCCACTCCGTCATTTAAACCGCGGCACAATACAATCTGACCATTCAGCGGCACCCCCGCCTCCGCAAGCCGCGCCGCCTTCTGCAGCGCTTCCCCTGCAAAGCGGTTGTGCAGCATCCTGCACCGCAGTTCCGGATTGGTTGTATGAAATGAGATATTGATCGGTCCCAGATGATAATGGATAATCCTTTCAATATCGTGGTCACTCATATTTGTTAAAGTAACATAGTTTCCCTGCAGAAAAGACAGCCGTGCATCATCGTCCTTAAAATACAGCGTTTCCCGCATCCCCGGCGGCATCTGATCAATAAAGCAGAATACACACTTATTTCGGCAGGATCTGTATTCATCCATCAGGCCGCTTGCAAACTGCAGGCCGAGATCCTCATCTTCATCCTTTTCTACTTCGAGAAGCCACTCCTCTTCCGTGTCTTTTTTCCGGATCAGTATCTCCAGATATTCATTTTCCATGTGAAACTGATAATCAAAAATATCGTCGATCACCGACCCGTTCATCTCACACAGGATGTCGCCGGCTTCTATTTCCAGCTCTTCTGCGATACTGCCCGGTACGATCCCGCTGATCACATGTAGTTTCTCTGTCATACAATCCTCCCGAAGCACTGCACAGATGTCACAATAATAGCAAGTACCACCCAAAAAATCAAGCACTGAAGGTTGACACTCCTTATGAATAATGCTATAAAGTAAGCAGTTGTTTCGATCATTTCCCAGACAATGTTCACTACATTTTCAGATCGGAGAATTCTATGTCTAATTTTGAACATCTCGCCGGTGCTGTTCCGGTCGGCCCGCTGAAACTGATTGCTCTTCCGGGATGTGAAGAGATTGTCCGTCAGGTCAACGGCTATCTTGTTGAGGCAAGGCATGAGCTGATCGAGGAGTTTCCTGAGAAAGCTGATATTCACGGCTGCTGTGCAGATAACTATATTGTCGAGTGCTCTCTTCCGCGTTTCGGAACCGGTGAGGGCAAAGGAATTTTAAATGAATCCGCCCGCGGCACGGACCTCTTTATTATGGTAGATGTCTGTAACTACAGTGTCACTTATAAGGCATTCGGCCGTGTCAATCATATGTCACCCGATGACCATTTCCAGAACTTGAAACGCGTCATTTCTGCTGTAACCGGCAAGGCACACCGTATCAATGTTATCATGCCGTTCCTGTATGAAGGACGCCAGCACCGCCGCAGTGCCCGTGAGTCACTGGACTGTGCAGTTGCCATGCAGGAGCTGGCCAACATGGGTGTCGCCAATATTCTGACATTTGATGCCCACGATCCGCGTGTCATGAACGCGATCCCGCTGCACGGATTTGATAACTTCTTCCCGAGCTATCAGTTCATGCAGGCTCTGATCGACGCCTATCCGGATATTTCATTCAGCAAAGACAGTATGGTTGTAATCAGCCCGGATGAAGGAGCCATGTCCCGGGCAATCTTCTTTGCAAATATTCTCGGTGTTGATATGGGCATGTTCTATAAACGCCGCGATTATTCACAGATCATCAACGGGAAAAACCCGATCGTCGCACATGAATATCTCGGAGATTCTGTTGAAGGAAAAGACTGTGTTGTCATCGATGATATGATATCTTCCGGCGGCAGCATGCTGGATGTCGCATCCCAGCTCAAAGAGCGCGGCGCGCGAAATGTTTATATCTGCGCGACGTTTGGTCTGTTTACGGACGGCTTTGACACATTTGATGATTATTACGAAAAAGGCCTGATTTCACGTGTTATTACAACAGATCTGGTTTATCAGCAGCCGGATCTTCTCGAAAAGCCCTGGTACACACCGGCAAAAATGGAACGCTATCTGGCCAGCATTATCGATACCCTGAACCATGATGTCTCGATCGATAAAGTTCGCGATAACACCTATAAGATCAATCAGCTGCTGGAACGCCATCACGGCGCAGCACGCCACTGAAACCACAGGGGGCTGTCGCATTAAACAATTTGAATGCATAATATATACATCATAGGGACATCCGCAGTGCCGGTACTTGGCGAATGCCTGCATGAGCCTTAGTACCGCTGCACGAGGGCGCATGACGTCCAGTGGACGTCTGGTTCTGC
>JAFUCM010000132.1 GCA_017459675.1 Eubacterium sp. | reverse complement strand
GGCCCTGCTTGACCGCCTGTTCTTCAGCACCTCTTTTGACAAGACCATGAAAGTCGGCGCCTGCGTTGTGGCTGCACGCCGCGGCGGCCTCTCGGCAACATATGATCAGCTGCACAAATACTTCGGCAACTCTTCTATGCCGATTGCCACCAGCCAGTACTGGAACAGCATTCACGGCATGGCACCCGGTGAAGCTGCACAGGACATCGAAGGCCTGCAGACAATGCGCACCCTGGCACGCAACATGACATTCCTGATGCGCAGCATTGCTCTTGGCAGAGAAGCATACGGCGTACCGCAGCCGGAGCCGTGGACACCGATGAATTTTATTCACTGAATGAATTCCTGCACCACGTAAGTGGCTGCCGCACGAAGCGGCAGCCACTTAATTTTTTCAGCCGGCGGCTGAGCCGACGGCTTCATGGATGCCCGCCGAACCTTTTTTGCGTCTTCTGAACCAGAACACCACCGCTGTCACTGCACCCGCGGCAGCCGCGAGAACCAGGCAGACAAAGGCTGCAATCTGCATCCGGAATTTCATGGCGCCCTGCCGGTTAAAGTACACGAAACTGTTGTCCAGAAGATTCCAGCCTGTCATGACAACCCCGTCATCGCCTGCAAAATGTGTTTTTGCATCCGCCCGGAACCATCCGGTGCTCATTGCACCGTTCAGATCGAAGTGATACAGGTGTCCGTCGATCACACGGGAATGATTCACCACGGCACCTCTGTCTGTGAAATACATCTTCCTGCTGCCGTCTTCATGCCAGCCCGTATACAGCTGACCATTTTCCGGTGCGAAATAATAACGTGCCCCGTCTACCGTAACCAGACCTCTGGCCGCAGTGCCGTCTTCATGCAGATAATAGCGGCCCTCCGGCAGTTCCAGCCAGCCGGTCTGCATGCCGTCTTCTGTGAAGTAATAGGATTCGCCCGCCAGTGTCAGCCAGCCATTTGCACAGGCACCTTTTTCTGCAAAATAATATTGCTTCCCGTCAATCTCCTGCCAGCCCGTCTGCATGACACTTTTCTGATTAAAATAATACCGTTCACCATCCAGCTTCTGCCAGCCGGTCACGGCCGCACCATCCTCATTTTCGGAGAAATAGTAGGTTTTACCCTTGATGGTTTTCCATCCGGTGAAGGCGCCGCTTCTGGTCAGGTAATACTGGTTTCCGTTATCTTTATGAAAGCCGAACCCACGTTTTCCGTCTTTTCCGAAATAACAGATCATCCCGTCGACATTCTGAATGCCGGTCTGCATGATTCCTTTATCGTTAAAATAAAATTCCGCGTCCAGACTGGCTTCTTCATTCTGAATCCGCTGAAGCCCTTTCAGCATCACGCCGTCTTCATCAAAATAGCGCCAGCCGTCCTCCATCAGGATCATACCGGTCTGCATCAGGCTGTCAGCTTCGCTGAAATAATACGTGTTTCCGTCAATCTCCTGCAGACCCGTCAGCGGCTCTCTGTTTTCATCATAATAGCGTGTGCCTTCGTCGGTCACCTTCCAGTCATTGACCGGAAGATCCGGGACATTGTAGATCACAGCAGATGCCGGATCCCAGAAGAAGCGTCCGGCGAAAGGCTGCTGAATCCCGGTAATGCCGCCCTGCCATCCCGCGTCACAGCGGATCAGCGTCGAGCCATCCCAGTCTGTACAGATAAACATATGCGTGCCGCCGTGACCATTGGAAACCTTTACGATGGAACCGCGCTTCAGTTCCCCGATGCCGGCAGAACGGACAAAGCCATGACCGGTCAGATATCCGTCATAACCATTGTCCAGTGTAATCCCGCCCCGCGGCTGATCCGTCATCCCGCAGGACCACAAAACCGCGGCCGTCAGACGGTCACAGCTGATGATGCCGTCGGCACACGGCGGGACAGAGGTCGAATGACCATACTGATACCCGTGCGTGCGCGCAAAATTCATCACCTGCGCTGCACGGTCTGCGATTATGTCAGCTGTGAGATCCTCGGCAGAGTGATAAGAAAGCATCTCGATCCCCATATAAGAATCCGCACGGACAGCACTTCCCCGCACACACAGCAGCAAAGCCGCAAGACATACCGTCATCAAAATTCGATATACAATTTTACGAATGATCATATTTTGATTCATAGATGCGACCTGTAATAATGAAACAAATAATGCTCCCGGTTTCTACTGCATGGTATCACAGTGCAAGTCATCCGATGCGTCATACTGCATAAACAAAAGGGCTTTCGTCATCTAACACGAAAACCCCAAATATCCCCAGGCGTATCAGGAAGCCTGCTTCAGCGTATACTTCTCAGTCCCCTTGCCGGTGTCCATCTCGACAGTAACGGGTGAATTGTCAATCCGCTCAAAGATCCAGACGACCGGAACGGTCTCACCGATCAAAACAACCTTATTACACTGCACGTAGTCATTGATCCGCTCTCTTGCGAAGAAGAGCTGCTCCAGTTCGGTGCCATTCTGATAGGCACTGACATCCATGAAGTCGGCAGGGACAGCCGGCACACCGCTTGAATTTGTATATTCAGTGTAGACATAGACAACATCCGCGCTGGCATTTCCCAGCTGATAGGTTCCGATATCCCCTTTGATGAATTTCATGGTGTTAATCGGTTTATTGGAAGAACAGCCGGACATCATAAGTGCCAGAATGCTGATCATCAGAATGATTCGTTTCAAAACAGTCTCCTCTCTGCTGCCATATGAATGTATTTTGTATTGATGCTGCTTTCGTTTCCCATACTTTGTACAAAAGTATATTAAATCACGGGATAAAGCATCCGTCAAATGTTTCATGCAAATCGTTCATTGCCGGGTATTATCTGCTGCCGGATCTGTTTAGTGACTTCCCAAAATTGCATCCGCATACCGCACGGTATCCATGGCTTCTTTCGCATATTTGTCCGCACCGATGGAATCAGCATAATCCTGTGTCATAACGGCCCCGCCGACGACCACTTTCGTCTCCGGTCTCTGTTCCCTTAAGAGCCGGATCGTCTCTTCCATGCTGACGACGGTGGTCGTCATCAGGGCAGACAGACCAATGAGCGGAATATCCTCTTCAATCGCTGTCTTCACGATCTCCTCAGGCGGAACGTCTTTGCCGAGATCCAGCACCTCGTATCCATAGTTTTCCAGAAGAACTTTGACAATATTCTTCCCGATGTCGTGAATATCACCTTTTACGGTTGCCAGTATGATGCGTCCCTTTACTTCCTGAACCGTATTGCTGAGGGACTGTTTTACGATCTCGAATGCCGCACCGGCCGCTTCTGCACTCATGAGGAGCTGTGGAAGAAATATTGTTCCCTTCTCAAAGCCCTGTCCGACGCGGTCAAGTGCCGGAATCAGTTCCCGGTTGACCAGATCCAGCGGATCCGCGCCTTCTGCGATCCGGTGCTCCGCCTCGGCAGCGGCGCGCTCAGCTCTGCCCTTCAGAATGCATTCTGCAAGGAGCGAGGATTCCTTACTGCCGGAGTCCTGTCTTACCGAACCGTTATCCGATGTCTGCGCCGTATTGGCCGCCGCATCCTGCCCGGCGGATTTTCCGGCGGCATTTGCCCCTTGCCGGCCGGCAGTTCCCGGCACACAGCCCCCGGCAGTTCCCGGCACACAGCCCCCGGCAGAACTGCCGCCCTTTGCCGGCACCTGCTTCGGCGCAAGTCCAAAGGCATAGTCCTTCTTGTCCGCGTAGGCGCTGATATAATCCTGACACTGCGGATCCAGATCCGACAGAGCCAGATATGCCCGGTATGCAGCCATCATCGCAGTGTTATTCGGATTGATGATGGCACAGGACAAACCGTTCTGCATGGCGAGTGCAAAGAATGTCGCGTTAACGATCTCGCGCTGCGGCAGTCCGAAAGAAATATTTGACACACCGAGAATGGTATGGCCGTCCAGTTCTTCCCTGACGCGTCTGATTGTCTCCAGCGTCGTCAGAGCAGATCCGGTATCTGTTGAAACGGTCATGGCAAGTCCGTCAATGATGACATCTTCTTTGGGAATGCCATATCCGGCAGCCGCCCGGAAGATTCTGGATGCGATTGCAATCCGGCCGTCAGCGGTATCCGGAATTCCATTTTCATCCAGGGTCAGACCGACCACGACACCGCCGTACTTTGCGACAAGCGGCAGGACCGTATCCAGACTCTCCTGTTTGCCGTTCACAGAGTTGATCATCGGCTTTCCGTTGTAACATCTGAGTCCGCGTTCCAGAGCTTCTGCATCTGAAGTGTCAATCTGCAGCGGCAGTGTCATGACGCTCTGGAGCTCAGTGATCACACGCGCCATCATCTGCGGCTCGTCAATCTCCGGCAGACCGACATTGACATCGAGAAGATCGGCGCCTGCCGCCTCCTGCGCAAATGCCTGTTCCAGAATGTAATCCAGATCATTGTCCCGAAGCGCCTGCTTAAAGCGCTTTTTTCCGGTCGGATTGATACGCTCCCCGATAATCACCGGTTTGCGGGCGATTTCCACCGCTTTTGAGTAAGAAGTCACGACGGTCCGGTTCTTTTTTGTCTGTTCCTGAAATGGCAGATCTCTGGTTGCGGCGATGGTTTTCCGGATATATTCCGGTGTCGTCCCGCAGCAGCCGCCGAGCACCTGGATGCCGCAGGATGCGATTTCCCGCATGGCCTCTGCAAATTCATCTGCTGTCAGGTCGTAGACCGTCTGGCCGTTCTCCATCCTGGGCAGGCCCGCATTGGGATTGCAGATTACCGGAATGGATGCCGTTTCAGCCAGTTTTTTTGCAATCGGAAGCATCTGTCTGGGACCGAGGCTGCAGTTCAGACCAAGTGCATCCACGCGCAGTCCCTCCAGCATCGGCACGACGGTCTCCACGGTGCCGCCGGTCAGCATCTTGCCCTTCTCGTCATAAACGGTCGTGACACAGACCGGCAGATCGCTGTTTTCTTTCGCCGCCAGCACAGCTGCTTTCGTCTCCAGGGTATCGCTCATGGTCTCGATCAGGATCAGGTCTGCGCCTGCCCGGGCTCCGATCCTCACGACTTCAGCAAAGATCGAGACAGCTTCTTCAAAATCCAGATCCCCCATCGGCTTCAGCAGACGCCCTGTCGGTCCGATATCCAGCGCAGCAAAACCGTCTTCCCTTCCTGCGAGACGCCGGCCCTCTTTTACATGATGTACGGCAGCCTCAATAATGGCACGCAGTTCCTCCGGATCCGGATAATGCAGCCGGTTCGCCCCGAACGTGTTGGTATTGACGATGTCACTTCCTGCGGCAAAATAACCGCGGGCCAGATCAATAATATCTTCCGGCCGGGTCAGATTCCATCGCTCCGGCAGCTCGCCGCCCTTTAACCCCTTTGCCTGCAGAACCGAGCCGGTTCCGCCGTCACAATATAAACGCTCTTTTCCGAGACGTTCTCTAAACTTCTTCATAGATCTCCCCGTTGTTTCTTTCATTTTGATGCATGGTCACCTTCTGTAGCTGCAGCTTTCTGCCTTCGCGCAGACTTCACAGCCGGAAACCGTACAATGTTCATCCTGCGCAGACAGACCGATCAGTGCTGTCACAGACTTTGACGGCATCATGAGCAGACTTTCTGTCAGTGTCACACCGATGGTTTTCTGCACGCGGAGCATCTGCATCAGATTCTGCTGATACTCCAGTGCAAAATCGCCGTAACCCGGTGAGAATCTGGGACGCGGATACAGGCCCTGACGGGCAAATTCTTCACGGATCCTGCCGGCTGTCTGGTCACACCAGACCTCGATCAGCGCTGTGCCTGCGGCGAGATAGATCAGACTTCTGCTTACCTTTCCGGCCGCTGCAGCTCTTGCGGCCAGCCGGTCAGGCGCAAAACCGATTGTTGCAGCCATCATGCAGACTTCCGTGCATCCGCTCAGATTTCTGGCGAGCGCGCTGCTTTGGATCTCCAGTCCGTCAATTTCCAGCGTGTCCCCGCCAGTAAATACAAGCGGGAACGCTCTGTGTACCTCTCTGGTATCCAGCTGCGGCATAAGGAAAGTCAGACAGTCCTTCACGGCCCCCCTGACTTCCGCACCGGGTTCATGCATTCCGTAACCCAGATATCTGTAGATTTCCTGCACATCAACTGTCAGCATATCTTTCTCCCGGGATGTCGTATGCTGTAATCGATTCAATCGCGATCTCTGATCTTGCGGCATCCCATTCTGTTCTCAGCACAATACCTCAGACAGCAGATTCATAATCTCCGTTGAGACGGTTGGTTTATTCATCGTGTAGACATGGATATGCCGGATGCCGTTTGCAACCAGATCAACGATCTGCTCTGTTGCATAGACAATACCAGCCTGCCGCATCGCAGCAGGATTTTCTCCGTAATGATCGACAATGTTGCGGAATCGCTGCGGCACATCTGTGCCGGACATCGCGACGCTGCGCGCCAGCTGCTTCGCATTTGTGATCGGCATGATGCCTGCAATGACCGGCACCATAATGCCCTGCTCACGGATCCGGTACAGGAAATTGTAGAGAATGTTATTGTCGAAAAACATCTGCGTCGTCAGGAAATCGAGGCCGGCATCCACCTTTTCCTTCAGATAACGGATATCGTCTGCCTTATGTTCGCACTCAATATGTCCCTCCGGGTAGCATGCGCCGCCGATACAGAAATCTCCCTGTTCCTTCAGGTCATGAATCAGCTCCACCGCATGCTTATAATCTTCTGACACCTTTCCGTCCTGCGGGATATCCCCGCGCAGCGCAAGAATATTTTCGATGCCGAGACTCTTGTAGCGTTCCACCATATCTGCAACAAACGGACGGGAAGAAGAAACACACGTCAGATGTGCCAGTACAGGGACGTCGTATTCCTTCTGAATCTCTGCGGCAATATTTGCCGTAAAGGCACCGGTGCCGCCGCCGGCCCCGTAGGTGACACTCATAAAATCCGGCTGCAGCGCAGCGATTTTCTTCGCAGTTGCTGCGGTTGTCTCATATTTTTCAGATGTTTTCGGCGGAAAAACTTCCAGTGAAAGTGTTACCTTGTCCTGCTTCAAAATTTCTGAAATCCGCATAAAACCTCCATTCCATATCATAAAAACACAGAATTATTCTGCGAGTTCTTTCAGTTTCTCATAGATCTGATCTTCATCCGGCGGACAGCCCATGATACAGATATCAAAACCGGCTGTACATTTGCCGATGCCGATATGGCCTTTTTTGCCCTGCATCCCCTGGCCGATTCCGATCGGCGTCGGGATCCGGTCAATCAGTCCCTCTTCCCGCAGACGCCAGAGCGCCCCGACGAGATTGGCATAACAGGCACTGCAGGAATCAACAGCATCGACTGCATAGGATACTTCCAGCAGCTTATGCGCCCGCGGCAGTTCCTCTTCCGTCTCCGGGTCAAATCCGGTGCTGATCAGACGGGCGCCTTTCTGCCCGGTCTGCGAACTGTCTCCGTCCGGATTGTTCCGCACCGTAACGATTTCCGCTGTTTCCAGATCGGTTGTCCCGATGCCGAGTGTTTCAGCCATCCGGACATAGGGGACATCATCCGGCGTATACCCCATCAGATAACAGGCATAGCTGTCGACCAGAACCGGGTCCAGCGCTGCCATGATGCAGTTCCGCACGACCGGATTGCCGCCTTCTTCAAAATCCAGGTCACCGCAGATATGGTCCACAACGATAAAATCCTGCCGGACAGCGGTCTGCAGATGTGCGATCGGTTTATGCAGCCCCATGGTGTGGAATCTGGATTTTTCTTTATTCGGCAGAATTCCCTTGAGGTTTTTGAGCGCACAGGTCATCTTCGTCTGGCAGTGCCCTTTCATGACCGGCACATTGATCAGAAAATCAATGCGGTCCACGGCATCTGTGAGATTCAGCTTCATGCCGGCGCAGTCTTTGCTGTGCCATTTTTCCTTCTGGGTATCGATAACAGGAACCCGGTACTGTTCGCAGACATCCCGGTACCCGCAGATCTCATAAGCCTCGGACGTGCGGTCTCCCACCCAGGAACCTTCCAGAACAACAATGTTGTCAAAACCACGGTTTTGTAAATATTCGATGATGCCGGCAACAATCTCCGGGTGGGTCGTTGCGCCGAACTCCGCAGGAGACGGCACGACCAGATTCGGCTTGATGCCGATTCGCAGATGTCTGTCGCAGATCTGCTGCGCAAGACCTGTTTCCTCCAGCAGACTGATGGTCATGGCCTTATAATCTGTTCCGTATATTTTCCAGATTTGATGACTGTTAAGCATGCAGAAATATCCTCTTCTTAAATAGTGTCTGAAATCAAATGAAGTGTCCGAGAACAAATAAGTGCCTGACAACCAGATCGTTCATTCCGGTGTCAGGCACGTGCTATCAGGTAAAATACAATTGTGTCAGCTATGCAATAAACGCCCCGGCAGTCCCGCATGGCGCTGAACTTCTGACGGTATCTGTTTGTCTGTTATTTGTCGATAATGATCGCGACATCTTCCCGCGTTCCGTTCTTCTTGTTGGTGAAAACAGCATCCACATAGCTCCAGTTGCTCATCAGTGTAAACGTGGACTTGTTGTCAATCTTGACCGTTCTGCTCTGATTTCTGTACCAGAGTCCCTCGAATTTCCACCCTTTTTTCGCTTTGACTTTTACCTTAAACTGTGTTCTGGAACCCGGTTTGATCGTATATGTATCAAGAGTCTTGAACTTTGAAGCATAATTTGTGCCGTTCAGAGAGAACGTTTTGGCCGGATTCTTATACTTTCTGACAGTCAGGTTGATCGTGAACTTCTTGATCTTCTTGCTGCCCTCATAGAGAACACCTTTGATCTTTGTGGTTCCCGGCTTCTTCAGATTGAAACGAAGGCCGGAACGGTTGGTGGATGACCAGCTCACTGTCGCAACAGAAGGATTGGTTGATTTCAGCTTTTTGACAGTGGTATTGGAAGTCGTGTTCTCGAAAATCTCATAGTCATCCGGAAGATCGTTCGAAGACTTCTTTGCGTGGTACACAAGATTCATGTCAAATTTTCCGTCATTCAGAACAGACGGTGCCGCAGAAACGCCAATGCTGGTCATCAGCATACAGATCAGCATGACAGCAGCTGCAATTGTCAGGCGGATTCTTTTTTTCATAACTATCTTTCCCTCCTAAGTAGATCCTTTCAGTGATTTCATTATATCAGGCATTTTTCAAAATGAGAATCCATTATTTTGTCCTAAATATATAAATTTAAGCTATACAAGCCCCTCCAGCATCCGGAACAGTGCTTCCGGCTCTACCGGCTTGCTGAGGTGTGCGTTGAGGCCTGCCTGCATACTGCGCTGGACATCGTCGTCAAATGCATTTGCAGTCAGTGCGACAATCGGTATGGTTTTTGCATCCGGCCGTTCAAGGGACCGGATCATGCGGGTCGCGTCGAGTCCGTCCAGAACAGGCATCCGCATATCCATCAGGATCGCCGCATAGTACCCGGGTTCGTGTTCCCGGAATTTGTCCACGGCAATCTGTCCGTTCTCTGCCAGATCGACCTCCATCTCCCGCATGGAGAGGACCATCATCATGATCTCGGCATTGACTGCAACATCTTCTGCGAGCAGTACACGAAGCCCCTTAAGGTCTGCCGTTTCCTGTGCCAGCCGGACGTTCTTTTTCTTAAAGGCATCGCGGAATTCGTCCATGACCGTGCCCGCAAACAGCGGTTTTGCCACAAAAGTGTCCACACCGGCCTCCATGGCCTCTTCTGCAATATCATCCCAGCTGTAGGATGTCAGGATGATAATCGGTATTTCATTTCCCACTTCCTTCCGGATTCTCCGGGTCGTCTCCACGCCGTCCAGGTCCGGCATCTTCCAGTCAACCAGAATCAGATCGTACGGCTCCCTGCGTGCATGCCGCACCAGAACCATATCAATTCCTTCCTGGCCGGACAACGCCACATCACAGGAAATACCCGTCTGTCCGAGAACGATCTGGGCGTTTTCGCAGGCAATCGGATCGTCATCGATCACAAGCACACAGAGCTCATGCGCCTGCGGCACACCGTCCTCGATGAGTTCTGCCGGCTTGCGGTCAGAATCCAGCAGCGTCACGGTAATGGTAAACGTCGTGCCCCTGCCTTTCTCACTCGCCACCTCGATATGGCCGTTCATGAGTTCTACAATACTCTTCGTAATCGGCATGCCGAGGCCGGTGCTGCCGTACTTATTGGTTGTCGAAGAATCTTCCTGCGAAAACGGATCAAAAAGGTGCGGCAGATAATCGGCGTTCATGCCGATGCCGGTATCACTGATAATAAACTGCAGGATGGATTTCCCGTCAAAACGGGTTGTCTCCTCCACTTCAAAACTGATACTGCCGCCCTCCGGCGTGAATTTCACGGCGTTGCCGAGGACATTGAGCAGCACCTGCCGCAGCGTTGTATCATCTCCGATATAGTACTCGTCCACATTTCCTTTCATCCGGCAGACGTACTGCAGACCCTTATCCCGGCACTGCCCGCTGATAATGGTATTGACCTGCTCAATCGTCCGGGCAAATGAAAATTCCTCACTCCGGATGACCATGCGGCCGGATTCAATCCGGGACATATCCAGAATGTCATTGATGATTCCCAGAAGATGATGCGCAGACGTCCCGATCTTCCGGAGATACTCCTTCACCTTCTCACTGGCCGTCGGCTCATTGAGTGCAATGTTATTGAGTCCGATGATCGCATTCATCGGCGTCCGGATCTCATGGCTCATATTGGAGAGAAATGCAGTCTTGGCCCGGTTGGCATCCTCGGCAGCCGCGAGTGCATCAGCCAGTTCCTGCTGGCGCACCAGCTTCTCCTCAAGCTCCTGCTGACGGATCCGCCCCTCTGCTTCAGCCTGCTTGATCCGTGTCATCTCCGTGACGTCAACACACATGCCGAGAAGGCACAGCCGGCCGGTTCCGTCTGTAAACGTCAGCTTTGTGGTCTGCAGATTGCGCGGGATTCCGGCGGCATCCGGCACATCCTCGAAGAAGACATACGGTTCGTCCATGTTTTTGGCTTTCTGATCATCCTCCACAAAGTGTGCAGCCGTCTCCGGATCAAAAATGTCATGATCGGTCAGTCCGACGACACCGTCCGGACTGGATTTGTGGGCATATTCCGCAAATGACTGATTGCAGGCAAGATAGATGCCGGTTGCCGCATCCTTGGAAAATGTCATGGCCGGCATATTGGTCAGCAGCGCGCCGACCGAGCCCATCAGGTCCGCCATTCTTCCGGCGGCCTTCGCCTCCTCCACCAGACGCAGATTCTCATCTTCCGCATCTTTATAGACATGTGACAGCAGCATGATGTAGGCAAACATGACGCCGATGAAGAAACAGCACGGCTGGAATGGATAGATTGCATCCACAGAAATCCAGTACGTGTAAATAAATACACCCAGAGCCGGTATGATCGAAAAACCAAGCGCTGACAGCAATGTCCGCCGGTCTGCACCTTTCCCGTTTACCAGCAGCACTGCAATGCCGATCACTGCGATAAAATAATAGACAATGTTCAGATTCGAAAAAATACCGAACAGCGGGCCGCGCGTGTAGCGGTTCGCCGCATCACCGATATCCCACAGAAGCCCTGCACCGGACATGGTGAGAATCACCAGCATCAGATTGAACATCCACGGAACTGCAAACAGAACATTCCATTTGCGCGCTGTAATCCTGCTGCTGGCAAAATGCTTTGCAAACAGGAACCAGATGTAAGGCAATGTGATATATACCAGATAGAACAGACAGTTCAGAACAATGAATGCACCGCGGCGAAAGTCCTCACCTGTATATACGACGATCCACAGGCAGTCCATCGCCACATAGAACATCGTGGTCCCGATCAGAATCAGGGAGATCCTCAGATGCTTGCTCTTCTTCAATTTCTGACTGACATCGACCAGCATCAACAGCAGGCCGATGAATAAAAGCGATGCAGTCATCGCATAGGTAATCGTCATATTTCATCCCCCAAACAGATCGTGACGGTTTCTTTCAGTTTCTAATTAGTGATTCTATTTTACCATACCTGAACAGGCAGGGCGAATAAAAACATGCGCGGATGACGCAGCGCATCTTTTGTGGTATAGTGGAACGGCAATGTCTGCATTCTGAAACTGAAAACAATCATTCACGCGATTCCTTCGTATCGGAGAACGAATACATTATGTCTGCATATACTGACAACAACAGCCTGAAAGGCGCGGCAGCGATGCTTGCCGCCTCGCTCTGCTTTTCCACCGGCGGACTGCTGATGAAACTGATCCCCTGGAACCCGCTGGCCATCAACGGCGCAAGAAATCTGATCGCATGTATTGTGATCGGTCTGTATATCCGCTTCACGCATCACCGGCTGAAATGGAATGTGACCGTTTTGGTCGGCGCCGTGTGCATGGCGGGTGTCACAACCATGTTTTGTGTTGCCAACAAACTGACAACAGCTGGAAATGCAATCATTCTGCAGTACACCGCACCCGTCTGGATTGTTATACTGATGCTGCTGCTCTTCCGGAAAAAACCAACCCGCACTGCCGTCGTCTCCATCGGGATTGTTCTCCTTGGAATTCTGTTTTTCTTTCTGGAGAGTATTTCAGCCGGAAGATGGCTCGGCGATCTCTTCGCGATTCTCTCCGGTGTTTTCTATGCCGGTGTATTCCTGCTGAATCAGTTTGAGAAAGGCGATGCACTCTCCTCGATGTTTTTCGGACAGATGATCTGCGGACTGGCACTCTCCCCGCTTGTCTCACAGGAAACAGCATTTGATCCGAAGGTTCTGACAGCCGTATTCCTGCTCGGCGCGGTGCAGGTCGGCCTTGCCTACATTTTCTTTGCGGCAGGCACCCGATATACGGATCCTGTGACGGCATCGATCATCAATGCCATAGAACCCATTCTGAACCCGGTTCTGGTGGCCGTCTTCTACGGAGAACGGCTCGGGAGACTTTCCCTGATCGGGGCGGCTGTCGTAGTCGGCGGCGTGCTGTATTATAATATCAGCGGCCAGAATTGAACAATTTTTTATTTCTGTTCTGCTTTTGCAGCCTTCATCATATTTGCGCCGGCATTCCAGGCCTTGCCGACCTTCTCGCCAACAACATAGTAACCATTCTGGAAAATATCAAAGACCAGCGCATCGATTTTCTCCGGATCAATCTTGCCGTTTTCATCCAGTACTTTTTCCTCTGCACTGGTATTCACAATCTTTCCGACGACTGCATGAAATGTGTCTGTGTAGATCGTCTGCTCCAGTTCGCACTCCATTACAACCGGAAATTCTTCGATCACCGGCGCGTTGACGAATTCACTCTTCACAGCCGTAAATCCGGTCCGTTCAAACTTGTCCTCCATCATATTTCCGGTCGCAATCCCGAAGAAGTCGGCGGCCTCCATATGTTCTCTGTCTGCAAGTGCCACAGTGAACGCTTTCGTCTTATGAATGTTCTGCGTCGTCTTATGGCCCTCACCGATGAACAGTGTGATCTTGTTCATCTCGGAAATCATTCCCCACGCCGCGTTCATGACATTGACTTTTCCGTTCTCGTCGTATGCTGCAATCATCAATACCGGCATCGGAAAAACTGCCGGAACAGCGCCCAGTGCTTTTTTCATGTGGTCGTTCCTTTCTTTTATCGCTTGTCTTTATCAATAAACTCCAGCGTGACCATCGCCAGCAGGGCATACAGAATCACATAGATCACCAGATCCCCCCAGAGCGACACAACATTATCGACAGTCTTTTCATACGCCGGATTATATCCGGCCTCGGCGGATTTCTGTCCGATGTATTCCCGGATCTCGTCCTCGCCATACATATCCATCAAATCGCCGAATGTAAGATTTTCATTGATCGGATCATTACGCATCCGGTGCAGCAGATTTCCGACAGATACAGCCGGCAGATTGTTGATATCCGCCTGCGCTGCGATCACTTTCATGCCGTCGCCGGCAATGGTATAATTCGTGATCGGTGCCGCCCATCCGGGAAGCGAAAACATTCCGCCGGAAAAGATCAGCTGGAAAATCAGCAGAAACGGCATGACGGTCATGGCCACCGTTGTTGACCGCGCCAGCGCCGAGATCCAGAGTGACAGCATATCAGCGGCGAAGGTAAGCAGAAACATGGAAATGGCAAAGTCAACGATCATCCACTTCGTGATCATTCCCTGTGCGGGATAAACCACGCCGGTCAGCTGTGTCACATAGATGGTGATGCCGACCTGCACCATGCAGAGCATCATCTGATACAGCATATGGGAGACGATGTACGAAGAAATATGCATGCCGGAGCGATGTTCCCGCTTGATCACATCCCGCTCGCGGCAGATGACCTGAATCGAATTAAAAAAACCATTCCAGATGCAGATACAAACCAGCGCGAGCGTACCCGCCTCCGTTCCTTCCATGCTGATGAACATTCTGCCGCGCATGACCATGCCGACCATACCGGCGATCAGCGCCGCCATCGGCAGAACCTTCCAGTCATTCTGGTAAACAAACATGCGAAGCAGCTTGCCAAGATAGATGCCGACCTGTCCGCCGCGTCCGCGATGCCGCACCGTAATATTCTGCGGGATGGCTGTGGTATTCATCTGCGTCATGATCTCACCTCCCTGTCTTCCGGTGCCGCTGCGCGCGTTTCGCCTCCCTGGCCGGAGATTTCTGCAGCATCTGTACCGGCTTCATTTGTAGGTTCAGCGCAGTCTTCTGCATCTGTCCCAGCCTGATTCTGCAGCGCAACGTATTTCAGAACAAATTCATCGGCGCGGCCGTCGCCGCCCTCTTCGACCGTATTGACACACTTTACAATCTCTTCCATGCTGTCACGGCCGAAATAGTTCTTTGCTTCTTCGATACTTCCGTAGAAGGCCAGACGGCCGGTCCCGGCAGAGTCTTTTGCCAGCACAATCACATCATCAAACAGATCAATGACGCGGTCCGGCGTATGTGTAATCGCGATGACAATTCTTCCGGTGTCTGCAATTTTACGAAGCTGCGTAAACAGTTCCCGGGCCATCACGCCGTCCAGACCGGAATCCGGTTCATCCAGGATAAAAAGCGCCGGATTGCTGATGAATTCCATGGCTATGGACAGACGTTTCTTCTGCCCGCCTGACAGTTTCTCTACCAGGCTGTTCTGCACCGGCTTCAGGCCGAAGACATCCATGACCTCATCCACGCGCGCCCTGCGCTGTGACCTGGACAGATTCATCGGCAGACGCAGTTTTGCAGTGTCCAGAAGCGTATTCAGCACCGTATCCTTGCTGCGGATCATCTCTGTCTGCGGAACAAATCCGACCTCATAGATCATTTTTTTGTATTTTTTATACATATTTCGGCTGTTCAGCATCACCTCAGCATTTGCCTTCTCAAAGCCGTTGACAGCATTGAGATAGGTGGTCTTGCCGGCGCCGGATCCGCCCAGCAGCAATACCATATGTCCCTGCGGAATATGCATATGAATGTCGCGCAGAAGCATTTTTTTCTGGAAAAATTCCGTTGTACTGCGTTCCTGCAGGTTAACTGTGAGGCCGTCATCCATGACACTGACATCACCGACGGCAGCCAGTTCAGCAAGCGCCGCATTGAGCTCAGCAACTTTCCAGGCCGGCTGAAAATCCCTGTGGAATCCCCAGATTACAGCGGTGATGCCGGCGAAAAGAAACCAGAGCAGAAGCCAGCGCTTCCGCACGCCGTATACTTCTGTCAGCCCCGCAAAAACGCGCAATGCATAAACGAGAGAAATCAGCGTCAGCGGCACAACGATAACGGCCAGAAAGATCAGGGTTGCAGCAGATGCATTCAGAATGCGCAGGATCGGCGGCGTCTCGGCGATCAGATTGACAACCCACTTCAGCATCGTGATAACCGACCAGATACGTCCTTCCGGCTCACGTCCCGCACAGCGGGAAAGCTGGTACTCCCGTGCACCCGGAATCAGAGCCCACCAGCCCTTCAGACCGGATTTTTCCAGAAGCTTCCAGGATCCGGCAATCAACAGGATCATTGATAAAATGCCCCAGCCGGTTGTGGTATTGAAAATAAGAATCAGAATCAATCGAACTGCACTGAATTGCACGTCCAAATAAGTCCCTCCCTCTGTCTTCGTGCTTCATTGTATGATGAAATATCATAATTTTCAGAATATAGTGATATTATAACGCGGCAAAAGGGATTCTTCAATGGAAGAACCTCTGCTGATTAAATTGCATTGTCTGCCCTGCAGGGTATATGATAATCTGACAAAGCAGCATTTATTCAAGCGACATTTCCTGAAGCAGTATTCCTTTATGATAAGTCACGGAGTTTTATCTTATGATCATCCAGACAGGCAACCGCACAGATATCCCGGCCTTTTACGCTGACTGGTTTGCAAACCGGCTGCGCGAAGGATTTGTACTTGTAAGAAATCCATTTGATCCGGTATCTGTCACCAAATATATTCTGGATCCGGCAGTTGTGGATCTGATCGTTTTCTGTTCAAAAAATCCGGAACCGATGCTGCAGTATATGAAGCTTCTGGAACCTTATCACCAATACTGGTTCGTCACGATTACACCTTACGGAAATGATATTGAACCGAATGTTCCTCCCGTTCCGGATGTGATCCGGACATTCCGGACCTTTTCCGAAATCGTCGGTCCGGACAACATGTGCTGGCGCTATGATCCGATTCTGATCGATGAAAACTGGCCGGCGGAGCGGCATATCCGTACATTTTCGGAAATGTGTGAACGTCTGGACGGTTCAACGCATACCGTCGTTATCAGTTTTATCGACCTGTATGAGAAAGTAAAGCGCAATTATCCGGAAGCAAAAAGCGTCCCGCTCTCCACACAGATGATACTTACGGAAGCCTTTGTCCGGATTGCAGAAAGACATCATATGACTGTCAAACCCTGCGGCGAAAGCCGGCAGCTGGAAGCAGTCGGTGCAGACTGTTCCGGCTGTATGACACAGAAGACATTCGAGACCGCAATCGGACAGAATCTGATTCTGCCGCCGAATCCCCATAACCGCAGGGAGTGTGCATGTTATATTAACGGCGATATTGGCGCTTATAATACCTGCGGGCATTTCTGCCGGTATTGTTACGCCAATGCAGACAGAAATGCGGTGATCCGGGCCATGCGAAACCATGATCCCGAATCACCGCTGTTAACCGGTCATATACGGGCTGAAGATGTTATTCACGAAGCAAAGCAGGTCAGCTGGATTGATCCGCAGATGCGGATTGAGCAGCTGCTGAGGTAATCAAATCAGCAGCCGATTATAATTCCCCACTTCGACGAATCTCCGGAGGTTTTTACTTCTTTGCTCTGGTCGGGAAGAATCCGCCGCTCTCGAACTTCTCTGCGACCTTCACCAGAAGATCCCGGATCGGCAGATGCTGCGGACAGGCTTTCTCGCACTGACCGCACTTGATGCATTCACTGGCCTTCCCGTGGCCGGCATGCACGGTATTGTTATAATATCCCACCTGACTGGAATAGCTTCCGGTTGTCCGCATGATACTGTTGTATGCGGCAAAGTACAGCGGGATCGCGATATTCTTCGGACAGTCGTGTGTACAGTATTCGCAGGCGGTACATGGAACAGCCGTATTCGCGTTGATGATCTCTGTCACCTTCGCGATGACCGCCTCCTCTTCTGCGCTAAGCGGCGTAAATGATTCGAAGGTACTGTAGTTGTCCTCCACCTGTTCGATGGAATTCATTCCGGATAACACGCGCGTGACGCCCGGCTGGCTCGCCGCGAAACGGAAGGCCCAGCTTGCAATGGAGGCATCCGGCGCATAATCCTTCATCAGTTTTGCAGCCGCTTCCGGCACATTGATGAGTGTTCCGCCCTTGCACGGCTCCATAACCGTCACCGGTTTTCCGTAGCGATTCGCCACTGCGAGGCACTCGCGGGCACGCACATTTGGCTGATCCATATCAACATAGTTGACCTGCAGCTGGATAAAATCCAGACAATCCGCATATTCCGCCAGAATCTTCTCCAGCAGATCCGGTGTGTCATGGAAAGACATTCCCGTATGCAGGATCTTCCCTTCTTCTTTCTTCTTCAGAACAAAATGAAACACATCGTACTGACGGCATTTCTCGTAGACATTCATTCCCATATTATGCAGCAGATAATAATCAAAATACTCTACACCGCAGTTGGTCAGCTGTTCTTCGAAGATATCCGACATGTCTTCCGCGTCCTTAACATCACGCAGCGGCATCTTTGTCGCAAGTTCGAAGGAATCTCTGGGATAGCGATCGATCAGCATTTTTTTCAATGCTTTTTCACATTCATAGCCATGATACGTGTAAGCTGTATCAAAATAGCGGAATCCCTTTGCAAGATATGCGTCGAACAGTGCCGCAATCTTCTCGTAGTCAAATGTCTCCGGGTGTCCCGCTTCCAGAATCGGGAGCCGCATACATCCAAATCCAAATCTCTGTTCTTTCATGAAATTCTCCTTTCTCTCAGTGCAGTCGCACCGTACAGATGACCGGATTGTGATCCGAGTACTGATATCCGGTATCAATCACTTTACAGTCATCCACTTCCACATTGGCTGAGTGGATAAATCCATCTACTGTGACGACAAAATCACCAGGTTCGTATGGCTTGTCAGGATTACGGCAGCTTGCCACAGGTGCAGTCTCATCAAACGGTGCTGCCAAAGTAATATCATCTGTGAACAATTCCAGATTTACGGGCTTTGCCCAGTTGTCATCCAGCGTAGCCGTATGAAAGATCTCCGGCGAATTACCGAGCAGATCCCGGTTAAAATCACCGCCTGCAATACAGTAATTTCCTGCGTCATATTCTTCCTGCATATCCTGCACAACCATGCTCATCTGTGTATCGGCCGTCTCCGCATTTGCTGTATAGGCAGAGAGATGCATGTTATAGACCACCAGTTCTTTCCCATCTTGTACAGGAATCCGTGATTTGGAGTAGCAGCGGTCCAGATCAAGCACCTTCGAGAATCCTGTCTCAATCGGCAGGCTTCTGCGCAGGGCGTCCGTAATCTGATATTTTGAAAACGTCATAATACCGGCCTGATTGGCCCCGTGCGGCCGGGTGATCGGGTACATCAGATAGGGACTGTCGTAATTTTGTGCAAAGACATACTGATAGGATGCAATTGATTCCAGTGCCGGCACAACAATCTCACGTTCATCCACATGGTAGGAACGCGTCCCGTTAATATCAACTTCCTGCAGAAGCACCAGATCGGGATTGTACCCGGTCACGGTCTCCATCGCGCCGCCGATGTTTTCATACACGGCCTCCTCCGAAAAGGCCCTGCTCTCCTTTCCGCCGTCCATAAAGAACGTGTAATCGTCGGAATATGCGCCAAATCCGATGTTATAGGAAAGCACCGTCAGCGCCTGTTCCTGCGACACTGCGTCCTGCTCTGCGCTTTCTTCCACAGCAAGTACCTGATTGTCTTCAATCCTGTGGAAACTGAGGAAAACATACAAAACATATCCCACAACAACCAGCAGCAGGATTCCCAGAATGATAAGAATGGTTTTTATCATTTTCTTCATGTGCTGCATCTCTTTCTGCAAATTTGTTAAATATAACTCCTTCAAGTGCCTGATTTGTTTCCGGTTTCATCAAATAATGCCGCCCATGCCGGATCCTCCGTAATGTGCCATCGTTCTGTGATCACCGGCCGGCTGCCACGCTCGAAGATCAGCGCCTGTCCGATGGGCATATAAAGAACTTCCGAAAGCGGCAGTCCTGCGCGCTCCGCGATGTTTCTGCATGTGACAAGATCCATGCCGCCCAGATAAACATACCGGTCACAGTTGTTTATAATCGTCATTGCGTCGGCCTCGCCATACATAGAAAGAAGCTGTGATTCTGACTGCAGCAGGATCGATACGGAAATCCGCTTCTCCCGGAAAATCGAGATGTAGTGTGCAAATGACGGAATCTGCGCGCCGACGGCAAAGTCATCGCAAAGCAGATGAACCGGCAGCGGCAGCACACCGTCCTCTCTTGCTTCTGCATATTCGAAAAGTTCTTTTACAGCATGGGAATAGAACAGACCTGCAAATGCATTCAGAGACGGATTGACCGCCGAGGTTGTGACGAACAGAATCGTACGCTGCGCAGTGATATCCCGAAATTCAATGCACTGTTTTTCACGCATGAAGGCCAGAAGCTCCGGCGAAAAAATCGTGTCCATTGTGACACTTAAAGAAGAATAAATACTGCCCGCTGTCCGCATTGGTGCAAACCGGAAAGTCTTCCAGCACTGATACGCAAAACTGTCCGGATCTTCCCGGCTCAGGCGGTCGAACATCGTATCAAAACTGGTCTCTATGGCGTCACCCTTCTCTGTGATCCGCAACTTTGCGAACAATTCATAGACATCAGCAAAGGACGGTCTGCTTTTGCGGTGCATCTCATATGCAATCAGCGCTGAGAGCAGCGAAATCGCCGCATCATCCCAGAACGGATCTGAAGCGATGGTGGTTTTCTTGCGCGGATTTGCCATGACGATAGATTGCGCCAGATACGTGACATCCTGATTTGTATGCACATAGTGCATCGGATCATAGGAAATCGTGCTGTCAGCCGGATGTGTGAGATCCAGATCCAGAACCCGGAATCCCCGTTTTGCAAAAAGCGGTGCATATTTATGCACCAGTCTGCGCTTGGACAGTGTGACGATCATACTGCTCTCACGCGTTTTCAGCAGGCACATCTCAGCATAGCTCATGGTCTTGCCGGACCCGCTCGCGCCGACGACGAGAATATTGTTATTCAGCTGTGTTTTGTCCGAATCTGTGCTGACCGGTTTTCCTTCTCCCAGCATATATGTTTCCGGCATACGCGATCCTTTCTGCTGTTTTTCATTGCAGTGACAGCATTTTGTCCGACTTCTTTTCCGTGATTTTTCGTTTCTGCAATGATCTCTTGTTCATATCTCACAAAAGTGTATAGCACATTTTGTAACACTGCAATAAATCGTCAGATATCATCCTGCTTGCACGAATTTATATGTGACAAATCGCCAACAAAGGTTATAATAAAGCTATAATCTTCATTAATTTTATCACGATTCACAAATGAATGAAAGGAGGAAACCATATGGCAAAGGACTATGATGTCATAGTCATCGGCGCAGGCAACGGCGGGCTGTATGCCGGAGCCTTTACCGCAAAAAACGGGCTGAAAACGCTGATCGTTGAGAAGCACAATATTCCGGGTGGAAGTGCCACGAGTTTCGTCCGCGGAAGATTCGATTTTGAGACTTCTCTGCATGAACTTTGTAATCTTGGTACAGCGGAAAATCCAGGCGGCGTCATGAAGCTTTTTCAGGCGGTAGGTGCTGATGTCGAATGGGCAACCAACATGGAGGAATCATTCCGGCTGATCATTCCGGATGAGGGAATTGACGCGGCAATGCCCTGCGGCGTCAGAGAATTTGTCGGCGCACTTGAGCAGCTGGTCCCGGGCAGCGCACCGGTTATGATGCAGCTGATTCCGGTCGGACAGATGTGCGTAGAGGCATATTCCTTTATGGACGATCCTTCCTGTACGCCGGAACTGCTGCAGGAGAAATATCCGGATTTCTTCAAATATGCAGGACATTCTTTCAACGAAGTAATGGACGCATTCGGAATGCCCGAAAAGGCAAAAGCGATCCTTGGAACTTACTGGTGTTATCTCGGGGCAAATCTCGACGAGCTGGACTTCGCGATCTATATCCGCATGCTGCTTGGATATCTTGCTTATGGTGCCGGCATGCCGAAGTACCGCTCTCATGAGATTTCACTGGCTCTTGAAAAGGTCGTCCGCGACAACGGCGGCGAGATCTGGTACAACACCGAAGTCAACAAGATTCTCGTCAGGGACGGAAAGGCTTACGGCGTTGTGATCGGCGGCAAAGAATACGAGGCGTCTTATATCGTCAGCAACGCCTATCCGGCTGCCGCATACGGTAAGATGATCGATCCCGCAGAGGTTCCGGCGCGCGCGTGCAAACTTGTCAACTCCAGACGCCGCGGCCTCTCCTTCTGCATGGTATATCTTGGCATGAACAAATCAATGGAGGAACTCGGCTTTACCAACTACTCCAATTTCATCTCACCGTCTTCGGACACCCGCAAGGTTCAGGAGAGCGCAACCGATACGTATGAATACAGTGGATATGTCATTATCAACTGCCTGAACAAAGCACTGCCGGGCTGCACACCGGACGGAACCTGCCAGCTTATGCTGACAACACCTTACTTCGGTACCGGCTGGGACAATGTGACTGAAGACATGTATGAGAAACTGAAAAATGACACGGCGCGCAGGATGATCGAACACTGCGAGCAGGTACTCGGCATTTCCATCACACCTTACATCGAAGAAATCGTAATCGCAACGCCGATGACATTTGCGCGTTACCTCAACACGCCGGGCGGCACACCGTACGGCTACCAGGTGACACCGAGCGATTCATTTATCCAGCGCGGCATTGTAAACAACGACGAGCAGTTTATCAAGGATCTCTATTTCGTCGGTGCCGCATCCAAATACGGCGACGGATACAGCAGCGCCTACCTGTCCGGATTCGATGCCGGCAAGAACATCATTCGTGCCGAACGTGAGAAAGGAGGGATCGAGCGATGAGTAAAGAACTGAATCCCAACACCTTCATGGAATATGCGAAGGAACGTCAGGACAGGATCGAAGCGGCCGAAGCCGTAATCCGCGATGACTTCTATCTCAACCGCATGGCAAAGGTATTTCATCCGGACCGTCAGTACATGAAGATTGATCAAATCACAGAACTTGAGAAAGATACGAAGCTTTACCGCTTCGTCCCTGACCCCGCACGCGGAACGACACGCTGTGCACCGTTCCTCGCAGGACAGTACCTCAACATCTATCTCGAGATCGAAGGCATGAAGATCAACCGCTCCTACTCCATCTCCTCTTCGCCGGCAGATGCGCGGAACGGCTTCTACGAGCTGACTATCAAGTATGTACAGGACGGACTTGTTTCCCGATATGTACTGGATAACTGGAAAGAAGGCGATGAAGTTGAACTTTCCGGGCCGGCGGGCAATTTCAGCTACCAGCCCCTCCGCGACGCAGAAACCGTGATCTGCCTTGCAGGCGGCAGCGGCATCACGCCATTCCGCTCCCTCGCAAAGGCAATTACCGAAGGCGACGAAGACTTCAGACTGATACTGCTGTACGGCAGCCGCACCGCGGACCAGATCCTTTTCAAAGACGAATTTGACAAGCTTGCAGAAGATCCCCGCATTCAGGTCATTCACGTGCTTTCCGATGAAGAACGCGAAGGCTTTGAAAACGGATTCATCACCGTAGAAATGATAAAGAAATATGCACCTGCCGATGCACCTTACTCGGTCTTCATCTGCGGACCGCAGGCGATGTACCGTTTCGTCGACAGGGAAATCGAGAAACTCGGTCTCACACGGAAATATGTCCGCCATGAGCTGTTTGGTGAGATCCACGATGCATCCTCACTGCCCGGCTATCCCGGAACAGATCAGCCGGAGGTCAAGATCACCGTATCCATCCGCGACATGACCCGAACTGTGACCGGCAGCGCAAATGACACCATCCTGCAGACGATGGAGAAAAACGGCATCACCGTGCCGACCAGCTGCCGAAGCGGTGAATGCGGCTTCTGCCACTCCACACTTGTTTCCGGAAAAGTCTACGTCCCGGCAGAAATAGAGGGCAGACGACTGGCCGACCACAAATTCGGCGGCATTCACCCGTGCGCAACATTCCCGCTGAGTGATATTGAAATCATTGTGCCGTACGATAAATAAGTGAAATTGAAACGGTGCCTGACACAATGTCAGGCACCAAATTTTAAATCATAACTCCCGCAAACTTGTTAAGTATTCTCATTATGATTAGGTCGCCAAAAGTCGGGAATTATCCGGCTTAGCGATGAAAAATGTTTGTTCCTTGACAATTGAATACAGTTTATGAATGGATCTGCCCTGCTTTAGAGGAAGTAT
>JAFUCM010000131.1 GCA_017459675.1 Eubacterium sp. | reverse complement strand
TTCCAGATGCTGACAGGTCACACAAATGTGACAGTCAAGAAAAAGTTTGCTGGTGACTAAATTCACCTCTTGACAAAGGTCACTTCATAACAGTCAATGGGGATGTTTCTCTCTGACTCATTCAACTCATTCGACTCACTACGCTATCAGCGCATTCCGCTGCCATCTTCCGCTCAGGTAATAAATCCAGGCAACCGTGCATCCCATGCCGAATCCGAACAGCCCGTTCCACCAGATGATCGTATATCCGAAAAAGGCACTGTAGCGGAACAGATAGGTCACGAGGACGCGCATACTGAGCGCACACGTCGCCACGATCGTCGGAAATCCGCTGTGATTTGCACCCTGAAAGACGCCGAACAGCGGTACATACATCGAAAGAATGATATTAACAAACGCAACTGTCCGGATATGTGCCGTGCAGTATTCTGCCGCCTGGCTGCTCAGACCGAACAGATTGATAATGCCGCCGGAAAACACCCAGACAAGCCCTGAAATACAAATTGTCATAGTCAGCGAGATCAACAGCGTCTGCCGCACGCCTGTTTTGACGCGGTCCATTTTGCCGGCGCCGATATTCTGTCCCGCATAGGTGGCAAGCGTCGTCTGAAATGCATTACAGGGCAGATTGAGATACATCTCGATCCGCTGCCCCACGGTGAACGAGGCCGTCATCTGCTGCCCGAATCCGTTGACCGCGCGCTGGATCAATGTCAATCCCAGCGAAACGATGATCAGCTGCAGCGCAATCGGGAATCCCACGCGGACCGTCCGCCGCACCCGCGCACCGCTCCAGGTGTATTCCCGCAGCTGAAAGTGAAAGACCGGATATTTGCGTGTCATATAAAGATAAGCTGCCACAAAGGATGCCGCCTGCGCGATGTCCGTCGCAATTGCAGCGCCGGCGACGCCCCAGTGAAGGCCCGCCACAAACGCAAGATCCAGCACGATATTCAGCACAGATGCGATCAGGAGAAAATACAGGGTCGCGGCACTGTCTCCCACCGCCCGCAGGATCGCCGAGAAAATATTATAGCCGAACTGGAAGATCAGGCCAAATGCATAGATCCGGAAATACACCAGCGTCTGCTCCAGAAAACTGTCCGGCACATTTACCAGATATGTATAAGCCGGACGCGCCAGCACAATCCCGGCCAACGCTGCCGCGACGCCCAGCAGCATCAGAAACAGAATGCCGGTCGAGGCATTTGCCCGGACTTCTTTCTCATTGCCGGCACCGTAATGCTGTGCAACCACAACACCATTTCCGGCCGAAAACCCCAGCGCCACCGCCAGAAACAGGAAGGCAAAGCTGCCGGTCGTTCCGACGGCCGAAAGTGCCGCCTCGCCGGCGAACCTGCCGACAACGATCGCGTCTACCGTATTGTATAACTGCTGTAAAAGAGAACCCGCCAGCACCGGCATGGCAAAACGCAAAATATGCCGCCAGGGGGTTCCCGCTGTCATTGTATTCCGATTCATAAAAATGATTCCCTTTGTGCTGCTTATCAAACAAAGCAATCATACAGTGGCGGATAGAACTTTTCAAGTTTTTTCTTAAGGATTTCAAACAGAGTCAAAACAGATCGAATACACAAATCTCCTTGCAGGTATACTCCCACAGGAGTATACTTTTCAAAAGGAGGTGGTTTTATGTTTCTCTGGCACGGTTCTGAACGGATCCTGGAAAAACCCGCCCATGGCAAAGGAAAACCTTACAATGATTACGGAACCGGCTTCTACTGTACTGAAAATCGGGATATGGCTATGGAATGGGCTGTGCAGCGCGGGCACAGCGGATACGCGAATCATTATCTGCTGTGCGAAGATACGCTTTCCATCCTGTATCTCAATCAGGAGCCCTGGTGCATTCTCCACTGGCTTGCAGTGCTGCTTGAAAACAGAACGTTTGAAGTACGGGCACCGCTGACAGCCGAAGCAAAAGAATACCTGACTTCACATTTTATGCCGCCTTATAAAGATTACGATCTTATCATCGGATACCGGGCGGATGACAGTTATTTTTCATTTGCCCAGGACTTCCTGAACGGAACCATTTCAGTCCGTCAGCTGCGAAACGCAATGTACCTCGGCCGACTCGGCGAACAGATTGTGCTGAAGAGCCGTCAGGCATTTGAAAAGCTGCAATTCCTGGAGTATGAAATTGCACATACGCAGATCTGGTATCCGAAAAGACAGCAGCGCGATCATGCAGCGCGAAAAAACTATTTTGATCTCGAACGGAATAAACGCCGGAAGGATGACCTTTACATCCTGCAGATAATTGATGAGGAGGTGACTGCAGATGACCCGCGCCTACGATCCGATTTATCTTGACCAGGCTATGCGGACCATGGGAAGTATGCTGGATACCGCTGTGCTGGACTGGCAGATGGATCTTTCTGCCTTTTACGGTTTGTTTCTCGCAACAGGAATTGCAGATCGCTTTGCATATGGGGAAGCAAATCTTCTCGCCGGGAAATCCGGCTATGAACTTGCTTCCCTCGTTCTGACAGAAGCTTACGGAGAATATCAGGAACTCTCTTTGCAGCAAAATCTGACAATACGATTAAACCGGTTTGACAGATCTCCCGAATACTGGACCGGCTGGGCACTGACTTATTATCAATGGGAGAGCGGTCTGCATTTTTCACAGATTCAGGCGCTGGTTCCCATCACCGAAATCCGTTCTCTGTATATGCCGTTCCATGAAATGGACATCCGCCAGTTTTCAGATGAGATGCACCGGCTTTGCCGGGAGCGGCAAAGTGACACCCGCCTGAAGCGTCTTCGTGCTTATGCGAATCTGACGCAGAAAGCACTGGCCGAAAAAACCGGTATCCCGATCCGGACCATTCAGCAGTATGAACAGAGGCAGAAAGATATCAACAGAGCATCCGGACAGTATCTTTTACAGTTTGCTTCTGCTCTTAACTGCCGTATGGAGGACCTGATAGAGAAAGGGGCAGCACCGTCAAACTGACGGTACTGCCTCTCTTTTAGTCTGAAATCAGACAAACTCCATTGTCTTCATTTTAGAAAGCATTTTATCACACACTTCCTGTTACCTTGTCCGGAACCACGCAGCTGCGATTTGTGCCATCTGCAGTTCCGGCTGCAAATATCCCGGCATTTCTACGACGGGCAGCCGTTTCCCGTCCCCACGCAGTAAAGCGGCTTCCGAACGCAGCTTCCGGATGCTCTTTGACACATCTGCTCAAATATACGCCATACACCTGAATCATAGATGCTTCATCCACGATCCATTCCTTCAGGATTTTTTCTGTCGCATCCTGAACTGCCCGGCTGAGCAGACCCGCGCCTGAAAATTGCTGCAAACATGACCGCACGATGCCGATTCGTTTGCTGATTGGAAGCGTACAGGGTCCTTCATCATAGTCCGGATAGCACGGAGAAAAGTAGTCCACTTCTGCCGGAAGTGTTTTATCTAAATTCTGGTATGGTGATTGATAAAAATTCATAATTTCGAGATACTCCTCGTCCCTGTTATCCTTTCCCTCTGATGACATGATTGATCATTCTCTGAACGTTGATTCCGGCATTAAATGGAAGCAAAGTGATATCCGGATGGTTTCCGGCATATACTACAAATATTTCATGTGCAAATCCCTGTCCTCGCTGTAACGATAATAGAAAGTCATTCGGATTTATCGTTACATTTTTGTATCGATAAACATTATTTTTGTATCTTTAAATGATGCCAGTAGTTTCTGAAATAAACAAGATTGCTTCTTTTTACACAGATCAGATCTTCTCAATACAAATCAGCTCCATCTCCAGCGGCATGCATGTAACTTCCAGCAGAAGCGTATCCCTGCAGTCAACAACTTCCATGCGGCCGGCAGGTTCACAGTTTTTCTTCAAATACAATATTTCTTCACGCGTCGGGTATGCCGGCGCCTGCATGCGAAGCCACTGGTCAAAGGCAGATCCGTGATCCCGGTTTAAAGCATACCGCCAGATGCGGTACTGTCCCGCCTCCAGATCCCGCAGCCGGAACTGGAGCTGCATCTTCTCGCCGGGCCGAAAGACACTGTAAGCTTCTGCCGGATCATCCAGCTGCTTATACCGGTAACAATTAAGATCCGTAAAATGGCTGTAATTATAAACAAGCAGCTGCAGACTGGTATCACTTCTGCGGGTCAGTACATATCCGTCGCCTTCCGCAGCCAGTTCTGATCCCAGTCCGGAAATCATGCGCATCGCCTGATAACCGGCTTTCGGGATTCCATTGTGCGTAAACAACCCGTATCCGCCGTGGAATACGCTCTGAATCTGTGCGCGTTCCTCGATAAAGTCCGTGAGCAGCCAGTATCCGAACACTGCCCTGCCGGCGCTGATCGCCATGTTTTTGGCCAGCCAGACCGCTTTGTAACAGGTGTCACATGACAGATCCCGCTGCCAGAGGGTCGGGCTGCATTCCTCCAGAAACAGTTCCCGGTCTTCCACATGATAGTTCCGGAATGTCTGATCCAGTTCATCCAGCTTCTTCTGCAGAAAATCCGGATCCGTTGAAAGCAGGGCCGGCGCCGCGCGCTGGTTCAGCGTATACTCCAGAAACAGGGAGTCATCTGTCTGCACGCAGGGATACCACTGAACGGAATGGAAATCCGGCAGGCAGGCATGTTCTGTCGCAAACTGCAAAAACCAGGGCAGACCGATCTCTTCATCGTCCGTAAGATCCGCGAAACACCCGCTTCCGCCGAATACCAGTTCCGGATCAAACGCCTTCACTGTCTGATAAGTCGTCTCATAGAGCTCCGCGTAGTCCTCCAGCGTCAGGCAGCCGACGCGCACATAACTCAGACTGACCGTCGCAAACCGCCAGGTCCGGATCTCATCCATTCCGTACCGGTCCGCCAGATGCTGCAGGACTGCATGGATCAATTGTTTCCACTTTTCTAAATCTTTACAGCCGGAAATCACCGAGGGCCGGTCAAAGATCCGCGTCTGCTCTTTCGCCAGCATTGCCGGCATAAATCCCAGCTCAATAAATGGTTTCAGACCCAGTTCTACTACAAAATCAAACAGCTGGTCCATCCACGTAAATGAAAACTGAGGATTTCCCTCCGGATCTTCACCGTAGATATGCATGTCATCATCCAGAATTCCATGACACCGGAAATACTTGAACCCGATCTCTTTTTGTGCTTTCTCAATCTGCCCCTGAACAGACGCGCTCAATCCATCCCGTGCATACCCGATATTTAAAAGCCGGGTCCATGTATGATCCGGGTCCGCAGTTTCGGTACAGTCAAGTTCGATCAGTTCCTTGCGGAGCTTGATATCATCTTCTTTCTTTTCCGGCATATGCACCAGAAGGACAGAAATATCACTGCGCTGATCGCGGTCATGCATCGAGACAACCCCGGCCTGCATCTGCCCGCCTGCTTCTTTTTCCTGCCGGAACTGTCCCGGCGTCATCTCGTATTCCTGCTTAAATGCCTCAATGAAGACACTCGGACTGCGGAAACCGCAGTCAAATGCGATCTGCGTGACGGAATGATCGCCTTCCACCAGCATCCGGCGCGCATGAATCATACGGACCTTTCTCAAATAAGAAGAAAAATTCATTCCCGTAGTCTTCTGGAAAAAACGCGAGAGATAACTGACAGAGAAGTGAACCTCCTTTGCCAGAGAAGAAAGCGTCAGCTCATCATTCCAGTGTGCATCAATATACCGGATAATAAAGGCCGTCTTCTCATCCATCCCGTCCGTGTCATCTTTTCGTGTACCGAATTGCTCGAGCAGATACTGCATCAGCTGCATCAGCGTACTGTCCACAGAGCGGGAGACCTTATGGTGATTCTGGAGATACTCATACAATAAAGTCGCATAGAGCTCCCGGATCCGCTGAAACACCGGCTGAAGTCCGTCACCGTCATGCACATAGCAGCGATACACACAGTATCCTTCCTCACCCGCCGCCTTACGCACATCCGGCGAAATCTGCAGCATAATTACCGAACCGTCCATGCAGCAGACCCGGTGCAGCCGCTCCGGACTCACTGCAAGAATGCCGCCGGCCGTCAGCTCAAACAAATGATCTTCAATAAAAACCTGCGCCGTACCGCCCAGGCCGAAAAACAGATTCAGCGTCTCATCCACCCGGAATGAAGTCTCTCTTTTCTGCATAATATGAAACTGGATCTGGTTGCTGTTTTTCATCCTGTCCTCCTGCCTGAGATGAATTGCTGAATCGCATTATTTGTTATTATATAAGGAAATCCCCCTTCCGCACAATCGCACATTTTTCTCCAGCATATCGGATTTTTGTCATTTCCCTCTCCCGACATCCCGTATTTTTGAGGCACACAGGAAAAAATCCGATATGATTCCGAACCAGACCGCATACCCCCGCCGGCCGGATTTCTTTAGAATAACATTATCAGCAACACACGTAACCCGTAAATCTGACGGCACAAAGCAATGATAAACATGAGGAGGTAACATCATGGCAAACAACAACGGTACAACAGCACCGGCCAGAACCGTCTATAAGACAACACTCATTGAGAAACTTGCATACGGCATGGGCGATGTCGCCTGCAACGTCGTATTCGCAATCACATCCAGTCTTCTGGTTTATTTCTACACCAACGTCGCAGGCGTTTCCGCAGCACTTGTCGGAACCATCCTGCTGGCATCCCGTATCTTCGACGGCGTCTCCGATCTGCTGATGGCGCAGATCACTGACAAGGTCAACTCCAAACTCGGCAAATACAGATGCTGGGTATTGTGGATGGCAATTCCTTACGCAGTCAGCGCAATCCTGCTGGTATGTGTACCCGGAAATGCAACGACAGCCGTACAGGCAGCATACATTTTCATTACTTACAACCTCTGCACAACCGTGTGCTACACCGCACTGAACCTGCCGTATTCTTCACTGGCACCGACCATGACAAATGACGACCAGGACCTGGCAAAGCTGAATCTGTTCCGCATGTCCATGTCCCCGATCGGAAACCTGATCATCACAGCACTGACCCTTCCTTTCATCCGTCTGATGGGCGGCGACAGAAGAGCATGGATCATCGTTACAACCATCTACGGTGTAATCGCAATCGCAATGCTTCTGTGGACATTCTTCGGATGCAAAGAGCGTTTCCATCCGGCAGCTGCAAAAGAGACTGAGGGACTTCCGTTCAGCCAGCGCCTGAAAGCACTCTTCGCAAACAAGTACTTCATTATCCTGACACTGACCATGATCGCTGTTTCCCTGTATCAGAACGTAAACGGCACATGCACAACCTACTACGCACAGTACATGCTCGGCAACCCGGAAGGCATGGGTATCCTTCAGACAGCTGAGAAGATTCCGTGGATCATCGGCGTTATCATCCTGGCTCCGTTCATCAAGAAATTCGGTAAGAGAAACCTCGTCCTCGCAGGCGCAGTTCTCTGCATCGCATCCATGGCACTCGTTCTGATCGCGCCGACAAGCTATCCGATGCTTCTGGCTGCAGCAGTCATGAGAGGCTTCGGTGAGGCTCCGTTCTACGGCTGCATCT
>JAFUCM010000034.1 GCA_017459675.1 Eubacterium sp. | reverse complement strand
TTGTTGTTTCTCCATATCAGCCGGAGATCTCTCCGCTGCCTTCAGTAACGGTTTGCCGTATCGGCACTTGTTGTCAATGTCACACTGCTTCCATCCCGGCGCGTCACTGTCCATTCCATCCTGCTTCCGTTCCTTTGCAGCGTCATTCTGCCGCCTCTTCCGCCAAGTTCGACCGGCAGGTACATAAAAACCGCCTCCGCGCTGCATACTTTCATACAGGACCCACAGCTCCAGCAATCCTGCGGCCGTTTCAGAAATGCCTTATGATCCTGATTCTTTTTAATAATGCCGCCTGGACAGATCTCGATGCATCTGCCGCAGCCGATACATTTATTTCCGTCGATCGCAATACTCATTTCTCTCGTTTCCCCGTGTCTGTTCTCCCCGGAAACCGGTTGTCCGTTAACGCTTATCAATCATTCATCTTTATCAGATCACGTTTTATGATTCTGACTGTGTCACCATCCATCACCGAATTGATATAACAGTTATATCCTTCACGTCTTCCCGGATAATCAATGTTCTCCTGAAATCCACGCCATCTGGTCTCTTTGCGTGCGCGCAGATGTGCGATCAAAACCCGTGAAACAACCAGACGGTCACGCACCTCGTAATACCTGCGCAGGTCATCGATATCCGCAACATACACATCAGGAAGCATTGTCTGCAGATCACAGACCTCTCTTTCAGCGATGTCCAGAAGCTTTTCACTGTACCGGTAAGCCGTCTGTATTCCCCCGGCATAGGTATCCATCGTCTTCTGCATCGCCAGTTCCAGATCATCTGGTGTAATTCTGTCCGCAGGAAGCCCGGGCCTTTCTGTGCAGCCCTGCGCAGTATTCTTTGGCCGGTTTAATAAATTCCCTGCGATCTGATTAGGTGTTCCTGCGCGCTTCCTGAGAAGACGCTCGTATGTATCTTTCTGCCGGAGAGCCTGCTGTTCCAGCTCTGCAGTTCCGGCTTCCGTCTCACCGAAAACTGTCTTTATGCGCAGGCAGCGAAGATAATTCAGGATTCCTTCAGCTGCAATTGCTCCCTCGGCAAGCGCTCCTGTCACGTATTTCTGCGGTGCGCCGCCGGCTGCATCCCCTGCAGCAAACAATCCATTCAGTGTAGTGCTCCGGTCCCTTCCGACCCAGTATCCGCTGGCCGTGTGCCCCCCGACAACATATGGCTCTGTCCCTTCGATCTCTGTATTTTTGCGGGAAGGACCGTTCCCGGAGTCGATCCACTTCAGCGTCTGCAGCGGCGCCATGTTGAGATAAGCTTTGTACAGATCCGTTTCCTGTTGTTCCGGGATTCCTCTTGTTTCCAGATAACAGGGACCGCGTCCCGCCAGGTTCTCTGATACAGTTCCCCAGAGTCTCTGCGCTGTGGAATTCCCGTATGCTTCTTCATACCGGCTCTTTTTCACATTGATCTGATGCGCACCGACCCCCTGCGCAATCGTACCTGTCGGTGCAATGGTGTCTTTGCAGCGCAGCGCAATGAACCGCATTTCAAAGGTTGTCATCTCTGCTCCTGCCAGAATGCCCATGCAGTATCCCGCGCCTGTATTGAACGGGCAATACCACATCTGATGCGCATTGGGACCGGGATTGTTCGGCCGGTAGAGGCCCGCCGCCCCGCCTGTGGCAATCAGAACCGCATCTGCCTGAAATTCATAAAAAACGCCATCTGAAGTACTGAACCCATAGGCTCCTTTTACCCCCGATGCATCATACCTGTAATCTGTAATATTTACGTGATTGTATACGGCAACATTTTCTTTTGATCTGACAGCTTCTGCCAGAATCGGCTTGATGTTCTCGCCGTTAATCTTAAGATTCCGCCATCCGCGCGTCACATAGTTTCCGTCGGCATCCTTAAGAATGGTAAGACCTTTCCGCTCCAGATCATGCGTAACTGCGTTCAGCCTGACACTGATATCCAGCAGAAGATCCTCTCTGACAATCCCGCCGGCATCCCGGGAGGCATACCGTACATAGTCCACCGGAGTGTATCCTTCTGAAATATAGGCATTCAGCGCATTTACACCTGCCGCCAGGCAGCCGCTTCTCTCAATATTGGCCTTTTCTGCAATGACAATGCGCAGATCTGACAGTTCTGCGAGACGTACCGCAGCATAACAGCCGGCCGTGCCGCCGCCGATAATCAGAACATCCGATTTGATGATGATATGCTCCATTGTTTTTTCTCCATGCTCTTGTCGGGGCCCCTGACCCTGGGATCTGAATTCTCTGATGATCCCTCGGATTGCTCCGTGCTTCGCACTCCCTCAATCCTCCCGCCATTCGCATTCTCACGACGCTCGCGTCGTTCCATGCTCATGTCGGGGCGGGTCAATGTCCCTTCCACATCTGCGCGTTTACGCGCAATGTGGTCAGGGCCCTTGACCCTGGGATCATCATATGACTACTGATTCGTCTTTGATCGTCTGGTTCTGCACGAGCGTGACCGTATCTCCACGCAGCAAAAACAGTCTGTAAATGAATACATCTACTGTTTCGCCCACTTCAACAGGCGCATCATTAATGCTTCGGATGGAAGAGATCAGATTGTCGTGAAGCCGCGCCCGGATTTCCAGACTGCTTCCTCTGAAAATGATATCCTCAACAACTGCCTCTTCTGCAGACTCGGCGTACTGTACACGCTCGCCTTTTTTGAAAATGCTTACAAACTCCGGACGCAGGATTGCCGTCACATTGTCATCTGACTTCTCGAAGAAGCGGAACCGCTCAAAGTTTCTGATCGGAATGGAATTGCCGATAAACTGTGCGACAAACGGTGTGGCAGGCTTCCGGTACAGCTCCTGCGGCGTGCCGGACTGCTCCACCCGTCCCTGATTGGTGACGATAATCTCATCTGCCACCTCAATCGCCTCATCCTGATCGTGCGTTACAAAGATACTGGTGATTTTCAGCTTTGTGATCATCTCCTTCAGCCAGGTCCGCAGCTCCAGCCGCACCTTGGCATCAATCGCGGCAAACGGCTCGTCCAGCAGCAGAATCTGCGGATTTGGCGCCAGCGCGCGCGCAAATGCCACACGCTGCCGCTGCCCGCCGGAGAGCTGGCTCGGAAAACGCTTTTCAAGTCCCGCGCACCCGATCAGATTCAGCAATTCGGTCACCCGCACCCGGATCTCCTTTTCCGGCACTTTTCTGACGCGCAGACCAAACGCAATATTGTCAAAGACCGTCATATACCGGAACAATGCATAGCTCTGAAATACAAATCCGATGCCGCGCTCACTGCCGGGGATCTTATTAACCACCCTGCCGTCGATCACAATTTCACCGGAGTCCGGCTGCTCCAGCCCCGCTATCATCCGCAGAACCGTGGTTTTCCCGCTCCCGGAAGGACCGAGCAGAGCCGCCAGTTTTCCTTTTTGTATGGAAATATTCACATCCTTTGATGCATGGAAGGTATTGAAATGCTTATTGATATTTTTTAATTCGATACAGGTATTCCCGTTTTCAGCGCTCACGTTATTTCACCTCGCGTGCGGATCCGGTCAGCGTCCGCGGTCATCTTTTTATTTTTTCAGGTCCAGTTCTTTGCTGCCCTTCTGTTCCAGTACCAGCCGGAGTATCAGCACGATCACTGCCATCAGCACAAGAATCGAAGACGCGGCAAATGCACCCGTAAAATCGTAGCCCTGATACAGCAGTTCGATATAAAGCGGCAGCGTATTTGTCTTTCCTCTGAGATGTCCGGAAAGAACCGATACTGCTCCGAATTCTCCCATTGCACGTGCCGTACACAGCACAATTCCGTAAAGAAGCGCCCATTTGATATGCGGCAGCGTTACCTTCCTGAAAATCGTAAAGGTCCCGGCGCCCATCAGCGCAGCTGCTTCCTCTTCGTCTGTTCCCTGTGCCGTCAGAACCGGAATCAGTTCTCTGGAGATAAAAGGGAACGTGACAAAAATCGTAGCCAGGACAATGCCCGGAACTGCAAATATAATCTGAATTCCGTACCGCTCCAGAATCGGATAGAGACTGCTCTGCCGCCCAAAAGTCAGCACATAGATCAGGCCGGCGATAATCGGCGAAACCGTAACCGGCAGATCAATCAGCGTCGAAAGCAGCTTCTTCCCGCGGAATGCAAATTTGGTCAGACACCAGGCTGCGCCAATGCCGAAAACAGTATTGATACAAACCGCCCAGATCGTCGCCCGGATGGTGAGCAGCACGGCTTTGACTGCATATTCATCCCGCACCGCATTTACATATGCTTCCAGTCCCTGCCGCAGTGCCGTTGTGATAATGTAGAACAGCGGCAGCAGCAGAAACACAGTCAGAAACACAAAGCACAGGGTAATCAGTGCCCATTTCAGTGGTCCGCTGTTTTTTCTGATTTCCATTTCGTCTCACCTCATAGCTTCCTGTTTAATCCATTCCGGTCCTGCTCTTTTGTTTCGCATGCGTCTCAGGCAGCCCGCGCGCAGCCGGAGATCTCGATTTACTCCCCTGCTCAGGCCAGATTGCTGACACGCTTCGCCACCACACTCTGCAGTACTGCGTTGACAGACAAAATGACAAATGCGATCGCCAGCATAACCAGCGCTATTGAAGTTGCCGCTGCATAATCATATTCCTGCAGTTCTGACATAATGAGCAGCGGAGCGATTTCCGTCTCATAGGGTGTATTTCCTGCAATAAACACAACGCTTCCGTATTCACCAATGCAGCGTGCAAATGCGAGTGTGAACCCTGAGATCAGCGCCGGAAGGATTTCAGGAAAAATGATACTGAAAAAAGTCCTTTTTCTGTCTGCACCCAGTATCATCGCCGCTTCTTCATACTGCAGATCGATCTTTTCCAGCACCGGCTGAACGGCACGCACGACAAACGGAATTCCGATAAAAATCAGAGCAATTGTAATTCCCAAACGCGTATATGCGATCCTGATGCCAAACAGATCATAGAACAACTTTCCGACCCATCCGTTCGTCGTCGTCATATGCGTAAGCGCAATTCCGGCCACGGCGGTCGGGAGTGCGAACGGCAGTTCGATGATCCCGTCCAGAAACCGTTTTCCGGGAAACTCATACCGGACCAGCACCCAGGCCAGAATCAGCCCCATCACCACATTCACCACCGAAGCGGCCAGTGCTGTTGTGATACTGACGTAATAACCTGCGAGAATACGCGGTCTCGTAATGGTGTACAGAAATTCAGACGGAGACAGCTTTGCCGTAAAAACCACCAGTGAGCAAAGCGGGATCAGCACGACAATCGACAGAATTGATATGGTCAGGCCGAATGAGAGGCCGAATCCCGGTATAATGCTTTTTCTTCTCATGACATCATCTCCCGCTTCACCCGGAATCACTCTGATGATCCCGGCTGTATCTGCTCATTTACTGTTCATAGATCTGATCAAAATATGCTCCGTCAGCAAAATGCTTCGTTCTTGCCTCGGTCCACCCGCCGAAATGACTGATATCAGTCAGCGTGATATTGTCATTAATCCATCTTCCATCTGCAGGAATCACGGTAATGGTGTTGGATTCCGCCGTAAATACATATTTGTCATAAACTGCCTGTGTGCTCGGACGGTAGAAATTCTGTGCTTCAATCTCCTGCGCTTCGTCAGAGTAGAGGTATTCCAGATATTCTGCCGCTGCTTCTTCCGTCCCGTGTTTTCTCGCCACTTCATCCACAACAGCTACTGTCGGCTGGCACAGGATCGATACAGACGGAACAACGATCTCATATTCACCCGGATATTCCTGCAAAGACAGAAATGCCTCATTTTCCCAGGCAAGCAGCACATCACCCTGCTGATTTTCAACAAAGGATGTCGTTGCGCCGCGCGCCCCTGAATCCAGCACTTCTACATTGCTGTAGAGCTTCTGAATCGATGCGAGCACTTCCTCCTCACTCTGTCCCTGAGACTCAAAGTAATACCATGCCGCAAGGTAATTCCACATTGCGCCGCCAGAGGTCTTCGGATTCGGCGTAATAATACCCACGTCATCACGCACCAGATCATTCCAGTCGTAAATCTCCTTTGGATTGCCGGCACGGACCAGAAATACAATCGTCGAAGTATATGGAGAACTGTCCACATCAAATTCGGACGTAAATCCATCATCAATCAGACCTGCATCCGCCACGACCTGCACATCTCCCTCCAGCGCCAGCGTCACAACATCTGCCTCCAGACCGTTTGCCACTTCAAGGGCCTGTTTTCCTGAGCCGCCGTGTGACTGCGTGATCTCGATCTGCTGTCCGTGTTCTGCCTCATAATGCTCCTGAAAGAGTTCATTGTATGCAGCATATAGTTCGCGTGTCGGATCATATGACACATTCGTCAGCTCAATTGGTTCGTCGCTGCCGCCGGCTTCCGAACCAGTATCTTCGTGCTCGCTGCTGCTCTGTGCAGCAGTGTCTGAACTGCTCTTTGATGTACTGCCGGAATCGACGCTGCCGGCTGTGCTGCTTCCGCATCCCGCAAGTGCGATACTAAGTAAAACTGCAGCTGCAGAATGAATCCATTTCTTTTTCATCTGTTCACTTCTCCTTTTTCATACTTTCTTACTTTCTGGTTCTCTCAACAATTCCCTGGCAGGATGTGCTGTCTCGCAATCACTTATTTACTTCGTTTTCATCCACTTTTATTCAATCCTGAAATGTATCAAAACATCGCTTCAGTTCCGCGATATATTCTTCCGCCATCCGGCTCAGAACACTGTTTTTCTTCGTGATATATCCGATCTCCATAATGCTGTTCTGGTTTTCTTTATCCTCACGGAAAGGAACTACCAAAAACCCGTCGCCGTTCAGATCGCCCGAGATGATGCCGGAACAAAGTGTATATCCGTTTAATCCGACCATCAGATTGAGCATCGTGGACCGGTCATTCACTTTAATTGTCTGCGGATAACGGTTCTCACTCAGGATTTCTTCCGCGAGAAACAGGTCTTCTCCCTCCTGCTCAAAAGACAGACATGGATATTTTTCCAGCTGTTCGATCCCGATGGATTCCTCCCCGGCCAGCGGATGTTCCTTCCAGAGATATACATACGCTCTGCTTCTGACCAGCGGATAAAACGCAACATGCTGCTCTGCCATCAGCTTTCGCAGCATTCTCTCATTTCCTGTGCTCACATACAGGATGCCGACTTCGCTCTTCAGGCTGCCTACATCTGTGAGAACTTTCTGTGTCTGGGTCTCCCGGAGCGAAAAATCAAATTGCTTCATGTCATATTTTCTTGCCATCTCCACAAATGCTTTTACCGCGAAGGAGTAGTGTTGTGTAGAAACCCCGAATTTCCGCTTAAAATTTCCTTCACCTTCATATTTCTGTAAAACCATCTGGTAGTGACGGTACAGATTCCTGAGATCTTCCAGCAATTCTGCCCCTTCCGGCGTCGGAATCACGCCCTTGTGTGAGCGGAGAAAGATAGAAAATCCGACTTCATGCTCCAGCTCCTGCATCGCATTTGTCAGCGTCGGCTGTACAATAAACAGCTTTTCCGAAGCTTTGTTCATGGACCCGCATTCTTCAATTGTCAGTGCATAATGAATTTGCTGCAGCGTCATTTTCATCACCACTTTCTTTGATATAATATATTTCCTATCGGATTTCTATGCTTTATGCCATTATAACAGTTTCGCTGTCGTGGTCAACCCTTTCAGTCATATGGTGTTTTGAGAGCAGGTTATCAAAAAAAATGAGAAAAGGCCGCCGCCGCAGACTCTGTCGTCCTGCGGAAGCAGCCTTTTTCTGTTTTTGTAAATTCTGTTATGTACGATCAGGATAGCCCTGACATTTCATGATTCCTCATCCAGATCTCATACAGCCCCTTCAGCAGTAGATCGTCATCCACGATCACTTCATGCCTGCAGAGCTGCATGACAAACGGACTCAGTCCGCCGGTCGCGATGATCCCGACCTCCTCTTCCGAAAGTCCGTACGACTCGATAATCCGGTCCAGAATTCCATCCACCATTGCGGCATTACCGAACATAATCCCGCTCTTCATGGCATCCGGCGTGTTTTTGCCGATAATGTGCGGCGGGATCTCCAGCTCGATCGGCGGCAGCTGCGCCGTCTTATCAAGCAGGGCATCCAGTGATACGCGGATCCCGGGCATAATAATATGCCCCTGGTAATGTTTCTGCGCATCGACATAGGAAAAGGTCGTAGCCGTCCCCATGTCGATCATAATCACCGGTGCGCCGCACCGGCTGACTGCCGCTGCCGCTCCGACGATCATGTCTGTGCCGACGGTTTCCGGATGATCGACATCCAGTGTGAGGCCGGTGTCCGTATGGCAGTCAACGACCATGGTCTCCGCGATTCCGGCCATGCGCAGGCCTTCCAGCATCTGCTCTGTGGCCTTCGGAACCACCGAAGTCAGCGCTGCACCGGAGATTTCCTCCGGTGCAGTGTTGTTTTGCGCTAAAAATTTCTGCAGGGAATTTCTCAGATCTTCTCCGTGCGTCGCGATGCGTCCGGTAAACAAAAGTTCCCCGTTCTGCATGCCGCCCAGAACAATGCTGGTATTCCCGATATCAATGAGCAGTATCATAAGATCTCCTCATGTCATGAACAGCTGTATTTCATGAATGACAGCCTCTCATAAATGGCGGTCTTTGTACAAAATGCTGCTTACCTGTGCGAAGTGCCGGCCCGCCTGCCGGAACCTCTGTTATACTCAGGCCTCAGCCATCACTTTTTTTGTGGCAGGTGTCTGTACAAGGCGGGCCTTCACAAGTGCTGCGCCGACTGCGCCTGTGATAATAGTAGATGCAAGCATCTCGAAAACTGCGTTAATTCCGACTGTGACACAGATAAATACGATCACATTTCTTCCGCCCATCATTTCCTGAATATAGGAAGTATTTCCGAACAGAAGTACCAGAGAGCTCATGAAAAATACGGTGTTAAGGAATGCGGCAAAGAATCCGGTAACGGAAGATGCCACAAACGCATTGGTGTGCTTCTTTGCGCCCCGGAAGATGAATCCAAGCAGGAATCCGTCGAGTACACGCGGAACCATACGCTGGACAAATGCCAGGAACGGGTTGATCGAAAACAGCATTGCGCCCATCGCGGAAGTTCCGCCGACGCCGATGCACTGCAGGAAGGAAGTCAGTCCGAAGACAGCTCCGACTGCCGCGCCGCCTGCCGGTCCGAGTGTGATCGCTGCGATTGCAACCGGAATCATATTAAATGTGATTGCCAGCGGTCCGATATTCAGATATCCGAGCGGTGTGTATGCCATCAGAAGCAGGATGGCGGTGAGAAGCCCAATGGTAACGAGTTTGACAGTTCCAGATGTGTTGTTTTTCATTTCTTTATCCTCCTGTTATTATTCCCTCCACACATCTGCTCAAAACCATCCTCGTTCTGTCCGCCTCTTCTGCAACTGCTGTTTCCATCTCCTGCCGTCCGCTGTGCGGTACGACGGATCCGGAAGGAAGAATCCGGCCGATCCGGTCTGATACAAATGGCTTTCCGGGATACAATACATCCTGGATCTCTCTAGATCCTTTGGAATTGTATCATATTAAAGTGCCAAATACAAACGAAATTTGTGTGAATTCTTAGCAGGATCTCTGATTCATCTTGCATCAGATTTCACGGGATGCTACACTGAATTACTGACAGGAAAACGCCATTCGGATCATCTCGTCAATTCGAATCCGCCCCGGCAGAAGTTTCCCTGAAAACTGACAGGAATCCCTCGAAAACAGACAGGAGTCTACACATGTTAAAAGGAAAAACCAT
>JAFUCM010000130.1 GCA_017459675.1 Eubacterium sp. | reverse complement strand
CTTCATATACGCCTCGTATGCCGGAACCGTCCCTTCCAGGATTCCGCTCTGATACGCATCGCTCTTCTTCAGATCATTTCTCTTAAGAATATCATTGAGGTTTGACACCGTGATGCCATCCCGGTTCCGGGTTACAAAGATGCTGTCATTCCTGTTGAACTCATCCAATATTTCCGGATAGTGCGTGGAAAAGATCAATACGCCACCGTTTTTATTCACAGAGGAGTCCATAAAGAATCGCAGCAGTGTTGCAGCAATTTCTTTGTTAAAATGATCCTCAAGCTCATCGACAATCAGATAGCCGCCTTCTTTCAACATCTGAATCGCCAGCGTAAATGTCACGATTCCCTTTACTGTGCCGGAAGAAAGATATCGATTCAGTTCTGTCGGATCAGAGAGAAGAATCTCCTTCTTCCCGTAAAATTTCAAATGGATCGTTAGCTTCTGATCCTCTCTCTCAAAAAAGAGAGCCTCTATTGTTGGATCCAAATACTGGATAACAGCAGCCGGTATTGATTCAGAGAAAGGCAGCACATTGAAATTCGTCATCGACAACAGGCTTGCAACCTTGACATGTTGTCTTACCTTTTTGTTGTATGCGATAATAATGCTTGTGTCATCCGGCAGGAAATCTTCTCCTCCGTCACGAACAGCATATGGAGCAAACCCATTAAATTCTGTGAGCTGTTTTTTTGATTTTATGGATGAGAACGCTTTCACCCATAGTGTTTCCTGGATTATTCGGTATTGCAGTTCACCATGTCTGTTAGTCACAGCAATTACGGACTCAAGTTGACAGAGTTCACCATCGTCAGATACGAAATTAACTGTTAGTACAGTTTTATTACTTTCACCAAGTATATCTCTGGTCTCACTGTGACTGATAGGCTCATTATTCACAAGATCCAGCACAAGCAGAATCAGCTTCAATACAGAGGTTTTTCCGGATGCATTGATGCCAATAACGGCGTTTGTATTGTTCAAATAGAATCTTGAAGCAGGCGTTAAGGGAGATAGAGTATCCTTGTCATCTTCTGCGACTCTCTGCTGTGCATAGAAAACAAGATCCACCCCATCTTTGAAAAGCGGCAAGCCCTGTGCCTGTATGCGGAGAAGTTTCATGCATTCAGTCTCCTTGTAATAACGATTTTCGCGTTTTTACCAGAACGCAAGCATATTAGACCTCCGTCAAGAAAAAATATCAACGCCAAATCCGTTTTTAATTGTAAACTCTTTTAGAATGGGCGGAAGGTATCTTCCCACAGGCCGGTCACATTCTTATCCCGCGCTTCCGTACTCCCGGCTCTCACTATCTCGCTCTTCCTTGACAATTCTGCATTGCGCTCCTTCGCCGGGAATACAGGTGTGCACCCCTGCCCGGTTCTCGCCCATTGTTTTCTCATTTTCCGGACTACAAAATCCTTCTTTGCTTCATATACCCATGATCGACATAGCTGGATCGTCATCAGAAGATACTTCCCGCAGCCAGTTAATGATCTTCATTGTCCTCCTCCGCTTTCCTGTCCCGGAACTTATGCAGCCTGTTCTGTCGGCAGTAGGGACAGCTGCCATGATTCCGGCATGTCTGGTCTATCGCCTTTGAGCCGCGATAGGGCTTCCGTTTTTCTTTGCCATGCGCGATGGCCTTATCCATGCTCATATGCGATGACCTCTTCCAACTGCTTTTCCGCTTCCTTCAGCAGGTCGTCACAGCTTTTCTCCAGGTACGTCCTGCACTGCTCATCCAGGCGGCTGTACACCGCTGCCTGCTCGTCAGCGCCCAGGTCTATGGTGTACATCTCCTCGTTGTCCGGGGAATCGCTGTTGACCACAATGAATTCGATGCAGGAGTCCATGTGATTGTCGGCGAAGGAATTGATGCCGCAGTAGAAATCGTACCAGCCCTCGTTATCACAGGTCTCGTCGGTGTATTCATCCATGGGATGCATCGGTTTGTACCCGGCGTCCTTACGGATGCGGTCTGCAATCTGCGTCAGGCCGTTCGTCGCCATGAGCTGGAACTGGACTGTCGCAAACCGGCATGGGTAATCGACATACACCTGATCGTCGCCATACATGACCTCGGCACCGAAGTCGATGAACACCTCATCCTTAACAAATCCTTCTGTCAGCGTCATGTCGCGGCCTCCTGTTTCTTATCCTTCTCCAGCAGATCAATGTACCGGTTCAGGTACCACACTGCCTTGCGCAGGTCTTCCGTGGTCTTCGCCGGGTCCTTATGACCGGCCCTTGCGATGTATTTCACGGCATTACCGAGGTGGTAGGGCAGCCCAAGCCCCTCGATCACATCTATGACTTCAATGGAGCCATAGGTGTAATGCGCCGGGTGGTTAATGTTGTCTGCCAGCATTGCGTCCAGCTTATCTTCAAGTGTCTGCGCCATGTTCTGATTCCTCCGTTTCATCAGCCCGTTCCACTGCCTTCTTCATACGGCAGTAGGTCGTCCGGCATTTGCCGGAACAGTATTTTTTCTTACGCCCGCGACGGGGCTGCTCCAGTTTCTTTCCGCACATGCGGCAGCGGTCATTATGCTCACACCAGACCTCGTGGTTCAGCCGGACGAACCTGCCGTCTCCACCGAGTCCGTTGGTCTTGCAGAACAGCTCCACCCGGTTCAGTTTCAGGTTCAGGCTTTTTGCGATTGCCCTGTACCCGATGCCCTGCATCCTCATGGCGCGGATCATTTCTTTCTGGACTTCCGTCATGTACTGTACTCCTCACTTCCCGGATGCCCTCCGAACATCTCGATTCCCACGCGGGCTTCGCCAAGGAGACTGCCGCCGCCGGGGAAAACAGCTGAAAACCGTGAAAACACCTTGTTTTTCGCTGTTTTTATGTGCGAAAGCACCGTTTTAACAAGGGGTTCTGTAACGAAATGCCGCACCACATGGACGCTGGAAAAATAGCGTTTCAAACGGGAAAT
>JAFUCM010000129.1 GCA_017459675.1 Eubacterium sp. | reverse complement strand
GTCGAAGTCAGAAACGGCGTGCGGAAGCAGGTCCAGAAGAAACTGTTTCCGGGATACGTTCTTCTGAATATGATAATGAATGACGATACCTGGTATGTCGTCCGCAATACGCGCGGCGTCACAGGATTTGTCGGACCGGGATCCAAACCGGTTCCGCTCACGGCCGAGGAAATGCGTCCGTTTGGTGTCACCAGTGATGAGAAGGTCGAGATCGATCTGGTTCCGGGCGATACCGTTACGGTTATCGGCGGTGCATGGAAAGATGTGATGGGTGTGATCTCAGATGTCAATGAGAGCAAGCAGACCGTCACCATTAATGTCGAACTTTTCGGCAGAGAAACTCCTGTGGAGATTCATTTTGCCGAGGTTAGAAAGGTTAACTGAGGTTCCTCGATACAGAGCAGAACCACAGAAGACCGTGGGAGGGATTTCCCCGCAATTACCACACGCAGGTTTTCAAGCCTGCCACATAAGGAGGTGCCACAATGGCAAAAAAAGTAGAAGGTTATATCAAGTTACAGATTCCTGCCGGCAAGGCAACACCGGCTCCGCCTGTCGGACCGGCACTCGGTCAGCACGGTGTCAACATCGTTGCTTTCACGAAGGAATTCAATGCAAGAACTGCTGACAAGGGCGACACGATTATCCCTGTTGTCATCACTGTTTACGCTGACAGAAGCTTCAGCTTCATCACAAAGACACCGCCGGCAGCTGTTATGATCAAGCAGGCATGCAAGATCCAGAAGGCATCCGGTGAACCGAACAAGACCAAAGTCGCTACGATCACAAAGGATCAGATCCGTGAGATCGCTGAGACCAAGATGCCGGATCTGAACGCAGCTTCCATCGAGACAGCTATGAGCATGATCGCCGGCACAGCTCGCAGCATGGGCGTTGTCGTAGAAGACTGATATTGTTAACAGTGGATTCAAAACAACAGTAATACCAGGTGGGAGGGATTTTCCCGCGATCACCACAAGGAGGATAATATAAATGAAACGTGGTAAAAAATATGTCGAAGCTGCGAAGGCAGTAGAGAAGTTTAAACTGTACGATCCGGCAGAGGCTATTTCTGTCGCAAAGAAAGTATCTGTTGCAAAGTTTGACGAGACAATCGAAGCACACATCCGTACAGGCTGTGACGGACGTCACGCTGACCAGCAGGTCCGTGGTGCTGTCGTACTGCCGCACGGAACAGGTAAGACTGTCCGCGTGCTCGTATTTGCAAAAGACGCAAAGGCTGATGAAGCACTTGCAGCTGGTGCAGATTATGTCGGTGCTGATGAGCTCATCCCGCGTATCCAGAAGGATGGCTGGCTTGACTTTGATGTTGTAGTCGCTACACCTGATATGATGAGCGTTGTCGGCCGTCTGGGCCGTGTCCTCGGACCGAAAGGCCTGATGCCGAACCCGAAATCCGGTACTGTTACAATGGATGTCACCAAGGCAATCCAGGATATCAAAGCCGGTAAGGTTGAGTATCGTCTGGACAAGAGCAACATCATCCATGTTCCGATCGGCAAGGCTTCCTTCACAGATGAGCAGCTGAACGAGAACTTCCGCACACTGATGGATGCAATCGTTAAGGCAAGACCGTCATCTGTCAAGGGTCAGTACCTGCGCAGCGTCACCGTTGCTCCGACAATGGGACCGGGCGTCAAGGTTAACCCGATGGCACTGGGCTGAATTTAAATAATTGAATACATAAAAAACATCGCAGGGACATTCGCAGTGCCGGTACTTGGCGAATGCCTGCATGAGCCTTAGTACCGCTGCACGAGGACTAAGTGCGAACGGTCCCGGAGATGTTTTTTATGTACGAAACACATTGACAGATCGATCTATCAATGCTAATATACATGAGTATCGCGCCGAAGACAGCAGGTGTCCCTGTGGGACGTAAGCATACAAACGCCTGCCGAGGATGAGATTCTTTATTCACAAGAAGAATTCTGCCCGTCCGGACGTGCGTTCGGACGGGTTTTTCATATTTCGCGCGTGTACACAACCGGCAGAGGATCCTCCCGGGGATCCGAAGCAAAAAATAAAATAGGAGGTACACTGATCCATGGCAAAAGTTGAGCTGAAACGTCCGGTGATCGAAGAGATCGCCAACGTAATCGCAGATGCGGATTCCGTCGTTCTGGTAAACTACAGCGGTCTGACTGTTGCACAGGATACCGAGCTTCGTAAGTCACTTCGTGAAGCCGGTGTTCAGTACAAGGTTTACAAGAACACAATGATGAACTTCGCATTCCAGGGCACTCCGTGTGAAGAGCTGTGCAAGGACCTTGAAGGCACCAACGCACTTGCTGTTTGCAAGGATGATGCTACATTACCGGCAAGAATGCTTGCAGACTTCGCAAAGAAGAATCCGAAGCTTGAGCTGGTATCCGCAGTCGTAGAAGGCAACTACTATGACACAGAGGCAACCAAGGCACTCGCTGCAATCCCGTCAAGAGAAGTTCTTCTCGGCAGACTGTTTGGCAGCATGCAGTCACCGATTGCAAATCTGGCTCGCGTCCTGAACCAGATCGCAGAGCAGGGTGGCGCACCGGCAGAAGCTGCTGCAGAGGCGGCTCCGGCAGAGGAAGCTGCACCGGCAGAAGCTGCAGAAGAAGCACCGGCTGAAGAATAATTTTAAGAAAAAATAATACGGAGGAAAATAAAATGGCAAAACTGACAACAGAAGAATTTATTGCTGCGATCAAAGAGTTATCCGTTCTTGAGCTGAACGATCTGGTCAAGGCTTGTGAGGAAGAGTTTGGCGTATCCGCAGCAGCAGGCGTTGTTGTTGCAGCAGCAGCTGAAGGCCCGGCTGAGGAAGAGAAGGATGAGTTTGACGTAGAGCTGACAGAGATCGGCGCACAGAAAGTTAAAGTCATCAAGGTTGTCCGTGAGATCACAGGTCTCGGCCTGAAGGATGCTAAGGACCTGGTAGACGGCGCTCCGTCCATGCTGAAGGAAGGCGTTTCCAAGGCAGAGGCTGAGGATATCAAGGCTAAGGTCGAAGAGCAGGGTGCAAAGGTTACACTTAAGTAATCATCCCGGCAATATTCATTTGCTTAAGAATCAACCCGCATTGTCATTGCGACAGTGCGGGTTTTTCTTTATAATGGAAGGCAGCTGTTTATGTTTTCGAGAGGATATTCCGTATGCGCTTCAAGAAGAAAATCCGCATCAGTATCATATTGGAAGTTGCCATCCTGTTTGCCGCAGGAGTTCTGACGACCGGAATATTTTCCTGGTTCACACAGTACGAAGTATCTGACGTCGCTGTCCAGAACCAGACCATTACACAGGCCAATCAGATTGCAAATGAGGTCAGGCGTGCGGTCCGGGAATATCCGGCGCACAACTGGTTGCTGCAATACTGGTATCAGTACGCGGATGAACTGGAGGTTGAATACGACGTCAGCTTTACCGGCGGAACAAAGACCGAGAAAAAATGCAGACTGTTCAACGAACATCATCCGGATCTGCAGCTGCGGTATCTTCGGACACCGGAGATTGAGAAACTGCCGGCGGAAGATCAGAAGCTGTATGCCGAGATCGCATATTCGTGGCTGACCACGCGGATCAATCAGATCAAGCGGACCTACGAGGTTGACTTTCTGTTTGCTGTCGTGACGCAGATTCCTTATACGGAGCAGTTTTTCCTGTTCAGTGCATCAGATGTGGGCGCCGTGAGAGGAACCGAGTACCTGCAGGTTTATCCGCTGGGGCACAGCATCACGGTGGATGAGAACCTTCAGAATGCGATGCAGAATGCGCTGCAGTACTCAGAGAATCTTGCGGATGCCGGCGAATATCTGGATTATTACGCATATCTTGAGCGCATTGACAGACATGCAGTCCTGATCGGGCTGACATTCAGCAAGAAGGATCTCGATACGAGTATTGCCGAGCAGGTTCGGAGCGGAATTCAATATTCCTTATGGAATCAGATCAGTCTTTCCGTGCTCGTCCTGCTGCTGCTGATTCTGTTTTTGCTGCGGCCGCTGAAGAAAGTACAGCAGAATATCCGGCTGTATCAGAAGACCAAGGACAGCGGACAGGTCATAAAGAACCTGCAGGAGATCAGGAGCCGCAATGAGATCGGCCAGCTGTCAGACGATGTGTCCGACATGGTAAATGAAATCGACGATCATCTTGCATATATCGAAGCGATTACGGCAGAAAAGGAGCGGATCGAGGCGGAATTATCGCTGGCGAACCGCATTCAGACGAATATGCTGCCCAATGTATTTCCGCCCTTCCCGGACAGGAAAGAATTTGACATCTATGCCTCGATGGATCCGGCCAGAGAGGTCGGCGGTGATTTCTTTGATTATTTCCTGATTGACAGGGATCATCTCTGCATGGTCATGGCAGATGTCTCCGGAAAAGGTGTTCCGGCGGCGCTGTTTATGATGGCGTCCAAGATCGTTCTGGCAAACAACGCCATGATGAAGAAATCACCGGCGCAGATTCTGGCGGATGCCAATAATGCAATCTGTGCCAATAACCGGGAGGAAATGTTTGTGACGGTCTGGCTGGGAATTCTGGAAATATCAACGGGCAAGGTGATTGCGGCAAATGCCGGCCACGAGTATCCGGTTCTGATGCATCCGGGCAGAAAATTTGAACTGATCAAAGATACGCACGGATTTGTACTCGGCGGAATGGAAGATCTGTGTTTTGAGGATTATGTATTCCGGATGCGGCCGGGTTCGAAGCTGTTTCTGTACACAGACGGTGTGCCTGAAGCGACAGATGCCGGGAAGAACATGTTCGGCACAGGCCGCATGCTCGAAGCGTTGAATGAACAGCGAACCGGAACGCCGGAGCAGGTGCTTGCATCTGTAAAAGAGGCAGTCGATGCATTTGTCAAAGACGAAGAGCAGTTTGACGACCTGACGATGCTGTGCCTGTCCTACAATGGACCGGAAAAATAAGATACGGACGGGAGATAGAGCTGTGGAGTTGTCAGATCTGACTGCTTATGCAAAAGAAAAATATCATATTGAGGAACAGCATAAGTGGAAGGATTTTCCGGGATTCTCTGTACTGTGCCATCCCGACACGGGCAAGTGGGTCGCACTTCTGATGCGGCAGTGGGATACGGACACCGGTACAGAGATCCAGCGCTGCGATCTGAAGTGCGGCGCGCAGAGCCTGTCAGAATACAGGCGGCCGTATTTATCGGCCCCTGTGCGGATGAAAGGGAAAAATTGGATCGGCCTCGCATTTGGGAAGGATACCGAGCCGGATGTTGTGTGCAGACTCTTCGACCGGGCGGTAGCCTCTGGGGACCAGCGCGGCTATACCGTCGTGCTGCGGGATCTGATGCCGCAGCACGATCGGGCCGGGCAGTCTGCAGGCACGCGTACATTTTCGGAAGTACGGATTACAGCGCCGTCTGCACCGGACATGCCAGAACCGCAGCAAATCACCTGGCAGGACGTTTCGCTGCCATTTGCCGGCGGGGAAGGAAATCACCTTGCATTTGCCGGAGAAGAAGGAAGTCACCGCATCGGCACAGACCGCAGCCGCGCAGAGGAGAAAATCCCGGAGCGGATCCGGCAGATGCGCCGGCTGTATGATTACGGAAGAACGTCCGTTGAATCACGCGCAAAGAATTTTTACCGTCAGGCAAAATATATGGAGGATTATGAAGACGATGCGCCCTGGAAAGGCAGCATCGTATGTTATTTTCCGACGTATCACGATCTGACGACAAGACAGCTGCGCGGGTACTTTGCCTGGCGCACAGATCTCAGAAAGGGCAGGTACCGACCCATAGCGACGTCGGCAGCTTATATCTATGTTTACGAGCTGCTCAACGGGATCGGGACAGCTTCGCCGGAAGACAGCCTGCAGAAGCTGGACAGCTTTGTTGAAAACTATATTGATTCCGGGATCGGCGACAGCCGGATGCGCAGCAACGTGATGCGCTGGGCGATGGAACTGGCTGTTATTTCCGGACTGCCGCCTGCGGATGTGCAGAACTATTTAGAGCCGGAGCTGCTGGAACGTGACCGGGCACTTTCCGTTCTGCAGAATCCGGCAGAATCTGCTGACGAAGAAATGATTTCGGCCCTGTGTTATTTTGGCGGGAAAAGGCAGGCACAGTCACCGGTCCTGACAGCGGCCGGCGAGAAGGGCAGACACTTATTTGCAGAAGCCTGGCGGACCGCCGCAGCCCATTTCCGGCAGGATGACCGGGATCTGTTTACTGCATGCTTCGGAAAGCAGATGACCCGCAGGTGGTATCCGCTTTCCAATGCGGTTTATTACTGGCAGAAACGGCCGGCGGATATGGAATATGAGGTGGATGCATGCCGCACGTATCTTTGCCGGGACGGTGCCTGGCAGGTGAAAGCATACGAGAAGCTGTCAGCTGACCGTGACCGGATCCGCGGATTCCTGCACACGGCAGATCTGCTGCTGCGCCGGTATCTGAAAACCGGCCGCTACCTGCGGGAGAAGCCGGAGGACAGCTGGGCCGTTCCATTTGTGCAGATGGTGATCCGGGCGGATGAGCAGGCTGCGATCGAGGCGGCAAGGCCCAAAATTACGATCGATTTTTCCGGGCTGGAGCAGATCCGCCGTGACGCGCTGGTGACGCAGAACAGCCTGCTGACGGAGGAAGATGTGGCGGAGCAGGAGCTGCCGGCTGTACCGGAGCAGGAGCTGCAGAACACCCTGCTGACGGAGGAAGACAGAGCGGCACAGGACGGCATGCCGGCCGGGGAAGAGCCGGAGGTGCAGAATTCAGCCGCAGACCTGCAGATGCCGGCAGCACCGGAGCAGAAACTGCCGGACCTTCCGCTGGATCCGGTCCAGATCCACATTCTGCAGACCCTCCTGCAGAACAACTCGCCGGATACAATCATCCGGCAGCACCATCTGATGCCCTCGCTTGTTGCGGATACGATCAACGAGGCTTTATTTGATGAGATCGGCGATGCGGTTCTCGTCTGTGACGAGGATCAGCTTTCGCTTGTAGAAGATTATATAGAAGATATCGAAGAACTTCTCGGAGGAATACAGACGACATGACGACGAAGCAAAAAGTACCCAAACGCATTTCCAGGACCGTGCTGAACTCCCTGAAGGGCGGCGTCGTCCCGCGGATTGGATTGCCCTATATCACAGTGGGCCGGAAAAATGAGATTGAAGCGCTTCCGCACGATGTCGACATCATTTCCGAAGGCGGCGCGTCCTTCCGCTTCATTGTGGGACGGTACGGCGCAGGAAAGAGCTTTCTGCTGCAGACAATCCGCAATTATGTGATGGACCGGGGATTTGTGGTCGCGGACGCAGACCTCTCGCCGGAGCGGCGCCTGCAGGGAACCCGTGGGCAGGGACTGGCGACCTACCGGGAACTGATCGGCAATCTGTCGACGAAAACAAAGCCGGAGGGCGGGGCACTGACACTGGTGCTGGACCGTTGGATCAGCGCCGTACAAAGTGAAGCCGCACAGGAGACCGGCCTGTCCCCGGACGATCCGGCCCTGGCGGCTGCGACAGATCAGAAGATTTACGCAGTGACCGCGTCGGTCAGCGAGCTCGTGCATGGCTTTGAATTTGCAAAGCTGCTGTCGGCGTATTATCACGCCTATGTGGAGGGCGACGATGACACCAAGGCAAAGGTTGTCCGCTGGTTCCGCGGGGAATATGCCCTGAAAAGGGAGGCGAAGGAAGAGCTTGGCGTCAACATCATCATTACGGATGACGACTGGTACGATTACCTGAAGCTGTTCGCGGCATTTTTCCGCCAGGCGGGCTACGCGGGGATGATGATCATGGTCGACGAGCTGGTCAATCTCTATAAAATCCCCAATTCGATCACCCGGCAGTACAATTACGAGAAAATGCTGACGATGTACAATGACACGCTGCAGGGCAAGGCAAAATACCTCGGCATTATCATGAGTGCGACGCCGCAGGCTCTGGAGGACAAGCGGCGCGGGATCTACAGCTCTGAGGCGCTGCGCTCACGGCGTGCGGAAGGAAGATTCTCCCGGCCGGGTGCGCGGGCTCTGCTCGCGCCGGTGATCCGTCTGGATCCGCTGACCGCTGAGGAGATGCTCGTGCTGTGCGAGAAACTCGCAGACATGCATGCCGGTTTATACGGATATGACCGGAGCGTGACAACAGAGGATCTCGCAGGATTTATCAAAGTAGAATACGGCCGGATCGGGGCGGACCAGAATATCACGCCGCGTGAAGTGATCCGTGACTTTATCGAGCTGCTGGATCTGCTGTATCAGAATCCGGGCATGCATCTTGCGGAACTTCTGGAATCAGAGTCCTTTTCCTATACAGAATCGGAAGCCGTCTCCAACGCTGCTGACAAAGGATTTGTGGAGTTTACGATATGAATGTGTATGAAAGATACGCACCGTGGATTCAGGAATACATTTACCAGTCCGGCTGGCAGACGCTGCGCGCCGTACAGAATGCGGCGGGAAATGCGATTTTCGGGACCGATGAAAATGTTCTGCTGACGGCCTCGACAGCCTCCGGCAAGACTGAGGCGGCTTTTTTCCCGATTCTCACTCTGCTGGATGAAAATCCCTCCGCGACAGTCGGCGTGCTGTATATCGCGCCGCTCAAGGCGCTGATCAATGATCAGTTCGGACGCCTCAATGAACTTTGCGAGGAGGCGGGAATCGCGGTGAACCGCTGGCACGGAGACGTGGCGCAGTCCAGAAAGCGGAAACTGCTGCGGAAGCCGTCCGGCATTCTGCAGATCACACCCGAATCGCTGGAATCCCTGCTGATCAACAAGCACATGGAAATTCCGTCGCTTTTCGGCGATCTGCGCTTTATTGTAATCGATGAAATCCATTCCCTTCTGCGGGCAGACCGCGGGCTGCAGACCTTCTGTCTGATCGAGCGTCTGTGCCGGCTCGCCGGCTGTCATCCGCGCAGAATCGGTCTTTCCGCGACCATCGGCAATCCTGAGGCCGCGGGGGCGTTTCTGGCTGCGGGGAGCGGCAGGGGAACGGTTATCCCGCAGTTTGACGGCGGCACAGACGTCTGGCGCCTCAGCATGGAGCATTTTTATAACACCGATCCGCAGGCGGACGCCGGCAGAGAGATTAACATCGAGACGCCGCTTCTGGAGGAAGCAACGGATACAGCACCGAAGGCCGCGGATCCCGGGATCGGCTATATTTTTGAACATACCAGGGGCAAAAAATGCCTCGTATTTACGAATTCCCGTGAGGAGTGTGAGGCCGTCTGCCAGTATCTCCGGCAGTACTGTGAGGCAAATCACGAACCGGACCGGTTTCTGATCCATCACGGCAACCTCTCCGCGTCCTACCGGGAAAGTGCGGAGGACGAGATGAAGGATGATGACTCCTTCATGTCAGTGTGCGCCACCGCGACGCTGGAGCTCGGGATTGACATCGGCAGACTGGAGCGCGCATTTCAGATCGACGCGCCGTTTACGGTTTCCGGATTCCTGCAGCGCATGGGGCGGACCGGCAGAAGAGGCGATCCCTCCGAAATGTGGTTCGTCATGCGGGAAGAGCACCAGGAAGCAAGAGCGATGCTGCCGGATTTCAGTCCGTGGTACCTGATTCAGGGGATCGCACTGGTGCAGCTTTACATCGAGGAGCGGTTCGTCGAGCCGCCGCGGACAGAGCGGCTGCCCTACAGCCTGCTGTACCATCAGACCATGAGCACCCTCGCCTCCTGCGGAGAAATGACGCCTGCGGAGCTGGCGTCCCGCGTGCTGACGCTGAACTGCTTTCACCGCATCACACAGGATGATTATCGCATACTGCTGCGGCATCTGCTGGAAATCGATCACATCAACCGCACAGAGAATGGCGGCCTGATCGTCGGAATTGCAGGCGAACGGATTGTCAATCAGTATAAATTCTATGCGGTATTTCAGGAAAATATTGAATACACCGTGCACGCCGGCTCCGAGCAGCTCGGCACGATCGTCAAGCCGCCGCCGGTCGGTGACAAGATCGCCATCGCAGGCCGCGTCTGGGTTGTGGAAGAAGTCGACCACAAGCGGCGGGATGTCTACTGCAATCTTGTGAAGGGAAATATCCCGGCATATTTCGGCGATGTGGCCGGTGACATTCACACGCGGATTCTGGAGCGGATGCACGCGGTTCTGGCAGAAGAAAAGAACTATCCGTATCTGATGCCGCACGCAGTGTGCCGCCTGGCAGAAGCCAGAGATACCTTCCGGAAGGCGTCGATGCAGAACCGCCCGCTGATCCATCTTGGCGGGAAAATGTGGGCACTCTTTCCTTGGGTGGGAAGCTATGCATTTCTGGCAATGGAGCGTTTCCTGAAAATCCGCTGCGGCAAACGCCTTGGCCTGAAGGGCCTGAACGCCTCCCGTCCATACTACATGCAGTTCACAATGCAGGCGGACGAAAAAGCATTTTATGAAATTGTGCGCGAAGAGGCAGCGGTGGAATTTGATCCGATGGAACTCGTTTACCCCAAAGAGGTGCCGGTATTCGAAAAATACGATGAATTTGTCCCGGATGAGCTGGTGCGCAAAGGGTTTGCCTATGGAGTGCTGGATCTCGAAGGGATGAAACAGCGGATTCATTCTTCAACGTGGGTTTAAAGCCCGCGTTGAAGAATGAGCCTCCGGCGGCGCTGAAGGTCCAGTGGACCTTCGTTTAGCGCCGACCGAAGCGGAGCGTAGACATCGCAGAGCTGCGCAAAGGAAGACGTACTTCGTACGTCGCGCAGCTCGCGCGCGATCGGAGATCGCGATTTACTCTCCTGGGGTCGTGAATAAACAGAAAGGTCTGTTATGTTGAAACATCGTTTAAAAACATTGTTACTTGTATGTATGCTGAGCTGTACGGTATTGAATGGCTGCGGACAGTCTTCTTCTGATGCAGCGCAGAATACAGCTACATCGGCCGCTTCAGTTGTCAGTGAGCCGGAGACAGAATCCGCTTCAGTTGTCAGTGAGCCGGAGACAGAAACCGGTGCAGCGGAATCACAAATAAAAGAAGCTGAAATGCTCTATGCATCCAGTCAGCCGGTGGCAGATTCACCTGAGTGGGTGACAAAGCTGGACGCAGCAAAGGATGCAGAACAGCTGATAGTCGTGGCGGGGGTTGATAAAACAACGGCTTATGTCACGATGCACGAAAAAGACGCAGAAGGAACATGGAAACAGCTGATTGCAACGCCGGGATTTATCGGCCTGGACGGACTGGGTGACGCCAATGTAAATGACTGCTACACTCCGGTTGGAACATTTACGATAGACAAAGCTTTCGGAATCGCAGATGATCCGGGCTGTCAGATGGAATACACGAAAGTAGATGATACGTATTATTGGTCCGGAGATCCGCGTGACGGCATGCATTTCAATGAACTGGTTTCGATCAAAGATCTGCCGGATCTGGATACAGAAAACAGTGAGCACATCACTGATTTCGACTATGCCTATCAGTATGTTTTAAATATGGGCTATAATTCAGAATGTGAATATGAAAAGGGATTTGCGTTTTTCCTGCATTGCTTCCGTATGAACCGGACTTATACCGGCGGCTGTGTAGGCGTGCCGGAAAATATCATGAGATACATCATGCAGCATGTAAAGCCCGGCTGCAAGATCACGATCGATTCACTGGAAAACTTCGGCGGCGATCTGGACGCATGAATGATTTATGATTTCAACCAATAGCGGAAAGAGCCTGATAGACTCCAAAATATAATTGAACAAGGCCTGAACAGCATTTCATGCCATTCAGGCCTCATCACAACCTTTTTAACACATACTCGTATCATCTTGCTTTGAGAAGTCAGGCTCACCATAATAGCTTCCCAGACAAAACCACGAGCTGTTCAGGATCCGCTGCTTCTACTTTCGCGCGTAACGCTTCATCCGCCATCATTTTCTCTAAAAATTGTTTTTCTTTATCAAGTCTACGCCATTATCAATTCAAACAAAATGTTTACCCGGCCTACCAGCCGGGGTTATTCGTTTATCTCGTCTTTCTCTGAGATATTACGAAACTATTCAGAACCATCCGCAAACAGTGATTACAACATTTCGATCAATCGAAATGTTATCGAAATGTACTAAAATGATTGATCGAATATTTTTTGACGCATCTGCTCTTCGTTACATTG
>JAFUCM010000128.1 GCA_017459675.1 Eubacterium sp. | reverse complement strand
CACTCAGGCGGCAGGGCTATGGTTATCCGGATGACGAATACTTCTTCCTGAAGATCTACGACATCAGCCGGCGTGACTACGACCGAAACCCTGCATCACACAGAATAAGTGACTGAGCCTTTTTAAATGCCCCTTTCTGCTGCAAGGCTGTGCGCGTATCTGTTCTGCGCTAATTGATTGTTTGTAATTGCATTGTACGCAATTTAATAGCAAATGTCAATTGTTTTTTTGAAATTATTTTCCTTTTTTGTCCGCTATTTACATAACACCAATCGAATGGTAAAATATTAGCAACATAATATTCCTGTTGACATGCATCCACCTACCATATATACTATTGTATATACCATTCGTATATACATTGTATGGAGGTGAGATCCATGTTAACTGCAAAAGTATTTAAAAGTGGAAACAGCCAGGCGATTCGCATTCCAAAGGAATTCCATACCGACGAGAAGGAATATATTGTACAAAAAAGTGGTGAATGCCTTTTTTTAATTCCCCTCTCAGACCCGTGGGCGCTTCTGCGGCAATGCATTGGCCAGGGTGAAGAACTAATAGAATTTGAACGGGATCAACCGATGCTGTCAGATTTACAGGAACGGGAGCCAGTCTGAATGTATTTATTAGATACGAACATCTGCATCTATGCAATCAATGGGAAGTATCCGGCGCTGAAGAACCATTTGTTGGAAATCCATCCGGATGAGATTGCGATATCAGCGATTACTGTCGGTGAACTGGAATACGGCGCCGCAAAAAGCCGCTGGGGTGAACGAACACGGCGGATCATGCATGCCTTTCTGGCAAATTACAGGATCCTGCCCTTCACAGAACGGGATGCTGTTTTATTTGGTCAGCTTCGTGCACTTCTATCTTCCGCCGGCACTCCGATCGGAGCATATGATATCATGATCGCTGCCCAGGGGCTGGCCGGCAACTATCACGTAGTGACGCATAATACCGGAGAGTTTACACGAATTCCAGGACTTGTCCTGGAAGACTGGACCTCCAACGGGTGCACTGCCTGAAAAACGGGAGCACAGATTTCTCTGTGCTCCCGCTTCTTTTCTGGTCAGTGTTCCGCATGGATTCAGGCATGAACTGTCAGCATGGACTATCAGCCCTGAATCATCATGCATGATATTTTTCATTGTAGTCATGGACTGCCTTGAATGCCGCCCAGATGTTCTCCGGCTTCGTGTCGCCGACGATGTTGTGGATGGCGTCGAAGACGTAGCCGCCGCCCTGCTCCAGAATCGGCAGACGTGCCAGTACTTCCTCGCGGACCTGCTCCGGTGTTCCTGCCGGCAGTGTGTGCTGTGTATCGCAGCCGCCGCCCCAGAAGACGAGCTTATCGCCGTATTTGTCCTTGAGCATCTGCGCATCCATACCGACTGCAGAGAGCTGTACCGGGTTGACAATGTCAATACCCATCTCTACGATGTCGTCAAGCAGTGTTACGATACTGCCGCAGGTGTGGATGTAGGTCTTCCAGGATGTATTCTGATGGATCCAGTCTGTTACGCGCTTGTAGTACGGCTTGTAAAGGTCGCGGAACATTTCCTGAGACATAAATGCTGCTGTCTGTGTGCCGAAGTCTGTACCGGAGATCCAGCAGATCTGAATGCGGTCGCCGACTGCCTGCTTGTAGATCTCAAGGTTCTTCAGCATATACTCGGTCTGCATCTCGAAAACTTCCTTGATGTAGTCCGGATACAGGATCTGCGCCATGCACCAGTCCTGGAAGCTGCGGATTCCCTTCGGATATTTCTCAAATGCTGCCGGGATTGCGCCCGGATCACCGAAGCCTGCGCCTGCCAGGTTGCCAATGATTGCGTAGTCGGTCTCCTCGTAGAGGCGTTTGGACTCTTTTGCGTAATAATCTGCAGTCTCATCATCCATAACAGAGAAGAAGCTCTCGAAGTCTTCACGCGGTGTCAGGTCATCCTCGTCAATGTCCGGATCCAGTTCCGGTGCGCGGTCGATGATATCGAAGAAATATCCGCCTTCCGGCATCTTGACTGACGGCGGTGCAGTGCGGTCGCCCTGCGGATACATGTAAATGCTGCCGTCCGGCATGTAATCGACTTCGTTGCCGGCGTTGATGAAGCACTCTGTTCCGTCCGGCATCGTGAATTTTTTCTTCTGGCCGTTGTTCTTAACACCCATGCTGTCTTCCGGGTGGTTCAGGCCGATCACGTCGGACTTGATTACCTGGCGGAGATCTTCATCGACAACGCCGAGCATCTGGATGATCTCAAATACATCGATGTCCTTCTTCGGAAGTCCGAGATAGTCGCGCAGTCTTGTCAGTGCGCAGACGCTGATGCCGGTCTGACCGGTAGCACCCAGATCGATCGGGATTCTGTCCGGTGTCTGATGGTTGATGGTTGCGATGATTCTTTCTCTTGATGTCATAGCCATTTTTATTTCCTCCATGCATTATTTTAATATTAATATGCCGTGCCCTGCGGACTTGTGACCAACTTGCTGCTGTCCGGCCTTCTGTACCTGACGACAATTTCTGCTCCGGCTGCTCACCTGCCGGTGTGTTCTGCTCTCGTTTCTATAGTCACAGTATACGTCGGCATACCGCAAAATAGAATAAGAATGCATGCGAAACCCTTTGTAAATCTTGCCCGAAATCCGGCCCCGAAATCCACGATCCGCACCGTCTTCGCAGCCCGGATTTTTTGACATGTCCGCTGATTTCCTTTATAATCAGGGAAATATTCCCTGTTTCAGTAAAAATCAAGTTTCGAAATCTTTGCATCCATACCTTTTAAATCTTGCTGTCCCCGACACTGATAAAAATGGAGGTTTTCGATCCTGATAAAAATGGAGGTTTTCAATGCTGGTAAATGAACAAGGCGTTCTCCCGGGCTCCGATCTTTATATGATCACACCATCCGACAACGCCAAGGAGATGCTCTTCTACCTCACGAGCTGCGGACATTATTACACCAATTCCGATTACCTGATCCGGCGCGAATACTACCACAGCAGCCTGCTCCTCTATCTGATCGACGGACAGATGTCTGTTGCTGCCGGCAGCAAGAAAGAAATCATTAAGCCCGGCCAGGTTTGTCTCCTGGACTGCTTTGGTCCGCACGAATACCGCAGCATGGGACACGCGGAATTTATCTGGGCACATATGGGCGGATCCAATTTCCCGACCTTCCAGAAACGCATTCTCCAGACCTACGGTTCATTTGTTTTCCAGGTGATCTATCCCGAGGAAATCAAACGTCAGCTCGAACAGTTCACCTATACCCGTCGGAACAATCAGACAGTGTCCGAGTGGCGGATCTCGGAACAGATTTACCATCTGCTGATCCTCCTGCTGGACCAGCATGCAACTGCCGCGTCCGGCGAATCCGGAAATACATCGCTCTCAGAATCGACGCAGGAAGCCATGGACTTTATCCGGGCAAACTATGCAGAACAAATTTCGCTGGAGGACATTGCCCAGGCCGTCAGCCTGAGCCAGTATCATTTTTCACGCGTCTTCAAGAGCGACTGCGGCTACTCCCCGCATGAATTTCTCATGATCACGCGGATGGACCGCGCCATGTACCTGCTCAAGACGACCGATCTGCCCATTAAGACAATCTCGCGGCAGGTCGGCTACCAGAATGAGACAACATTCACCAATGCATTTACCAGCCGGATCGGGATCTCACCGAGTAAGTTCCGTAAATTCCCGATCTGAAGTTAATTGATGCTGTACCCAAGGTCTGCCCGCCATATCTGGCTTCTTCAAATGAACGGAACATATTTACCAAAGGAAATTGTAAAACATCTGAAACAGGAAATCTGGGAATTACGACCCGGTCACAACAGGGTATTCTTCTTCTGTTTCGACAATAATACATTTGTCCTGCTCCACCATTTCAGAAAGAAAACCCGTAAGACACCGCGCAGAGAGATCGAGCAGGCAATTTCAGAAATGAATGATTACCTCAGCAGAAAAGGAGGACACCGTGAACTGGAATGAATATGTAGAACAAATACATACATCTGATCCCAATGCTTTTGCGATACTCGATGAAGCCAGAGAAGAAGCCGCTATCATTACTGCAATCATTCAACAGCGCAATGCACTGGGTCTTTCACAGCGAGATCTCGCATCCCTCTGTAATATCCCCCAATCATCAGTTGCCAGAATAGAATCTTACAAAACGAATCCTAAACTGATCACGATTCTGAAAATACTGCGGCAGCTGGGATTGAAAATTACAATCTCACCTGCAACACAACCAGCCCAATAAAAGAACCCTCCCGCAGCCATCGTGACAGCTGTCACGGATGAATCCTGCAGAAGGGTTCTTTTAAGAGGGATTATTTCATTCTATTCTATAGAGGTATTTGTGTGGTTTTACCGATCGCTCTGACCGGTTTGTTTTAACCGATCCTTACTGATCAGATCTTATTGATCAGTCTTCTACGATCATAATCTTTGTGCCGATTTCAACGACCGGCATCTCTTTGTTCTCAACGTAGATCGTGCCCGGCAGCTCTACTTCTGTCGCGCCGCTGAAGTTAATTGTGCAGTGTCCGAGGCCTGCGAGTGTGACCGGTGCTTCTTCGCCGACTGCTGTGATCTTGTAAGATGCATCGCCGACGCACAGGGTCTGTCCCGGTGCAATCGTTCCGTTGATCGGGTTGACGCTGACACTGTAGCAGTAATCCTTCAGCTCTTCCGGTGCGTTCTCACCGAAGATAATAAACAGCCCGGCATCCTTGAACTCTTCTACACCTGCGCCCATTGCTGTAACCTGATTCTCGTAAATAACTTTCATGTTGCTCTCCTTATCCGGTGTCACGCACCATCGTAATTTCGTTCGTTGTTTTTCGCCCAGGAGACAGAGAACCGTCCCCTGTCTCCTTTTTTATTCTATACCTCTGTCGATGACAGGCACCATTACTTTATGGTGACAGGCACCATTAAATTTTTATAAACTCACGCTACTGTTGTGTACAGGCCGATGCTGCCGACGACTGCGAGCAGGACACGAACCCAGCTGGTGATGAATCTTGAATACATGACGGACACAACGCCGACCTCAACGGTCTCTGTCTCAGCTTCTGCAAGACCGAGTCCGACCGGGATGAAGTCGCAGGCTGCGTGACAGTTCAGTGCGAACAGTCCGATCAGGGACATGGACGGTGAAATTCTGCCTGCCGCGATCTCTGCGCCGAAGATACCGCCGAGAATCTGTGAGATAACAGCGCCCGGTCCGAGCAGTGCGGACAGACCCGGGATGGAGCAGATGATACCGAGGACAAGAAGTCCGATGGTGTTGCCGAGCAGCGGATGCAGCAGATTTGAGAATGCCTCACCAACTCCGGTGCCGATGATGATACCGATCAGCATGGATACACATGCCATGAACGGAAGCAGTGTTCCGATACAGGTCTGAACCGCGTCGCGGGCCGCCTGGTTGAACGTTGCGATAATCTTACCTACGCCAAGACCAACTTTGGTCAGCAGGTTTGCATTGCCGGACTCTGCCATCTGTTCAGAGATCTTCTTGCCGGACTCGTACTTCACCTTCTTCTCGCCGCCTTCGGATGCCGCATCGCTGCCGGAAGCTGCTGCAGCGACTGCTGTATCAGCTGCTGCGCCGTCTGCATCACCGCCGATCGGTGTCTCAGATGCGTCTGCCAGTGTGATATTGTCTGCGGTTACGCCTGATACGTAGATATCTTCTTTGATGAACTGTGCCAGAGGACCTGCCTTGCCGACCGGGTTGATGTTGACGGTCGGGATCCGCTTCTTCGGATACAGGCCGCAGCGAAGTGTGCCGCCGCAGTCGATGATGACGAGTGCGATCTCATTTTCCGGACAGCTGGTCTTGAAGCCGTTGACCGGTTCCAGGCCTGTCAGTTCGACGATCTTATCCAGAAAATCCGGTGCAACACCGCCGCCTGTGATGTACATGACTTTATTTTTCTCTTCTGATCCCTTAATTACCAGCGGGCCGCCAAATCCGCCCGAACCTTTTTCAATACGAATTGCACGATATTCTGCCATTTTTATATCCTCTCTGCCTGAAGCTGATGCATTATTTTTAAATCTGACCGCCGCATGATTCGCGGCATCCTGTTTCACTGACTGTTCCGGATGAATTGCCCGGAAGTGATCGGATGTTTTCTTCCAGGGTTCCGCAGCACAGCCCTGCTGCCGAATGTCATTTATTTTAAATATGTGTTTTCAGTTCGCGGCTCAGTCTGATGCCCTGCTGTTTTTCTACAAATCTTGTTGTGAAATCGGTCACATAACCGGAGATAAAGTTTGCGATGAAACCGATCAGCATGTAGCGAAGTGCCAGCTGTGTGGTGTCCAGGCCAAGCTGGGAGATACCATTTGCAATTCCCAGGAAAATCAGAATCTCGGCCGGGTTGATGTGCGGGAAAATACCGCTGTTTGTGTGGCAGTGATAACTTGCTGAAGCGTAGTAGCTCGGCTTGTAGAATTCCGGCATAAACTTGCCCATCGACAGCGCCATCGGGTTGCCCAGCATGAATGCGCTGATAAAGGGGAGTACCGCGTACCGCAGAATCGGGTTGCTCGTAGAGAACTTCGCGATCTTCTCAACCCGCTTGTCACCGATCAGCGCGATAAGCGCGTTCATCAGAACCAGCAGCATCAGGATCGTCGGGATGATGCCCGTAACCCAGTTCATGAACTGCTCTCCGCCAAGTGTAAAGAGATTCATAAAGCCGGCAGCCAGTTTAACAATAAAATCCATAATGTTCCGCCTTTCTTAAAATATGAAGTTTTCAAGCTGCATTTAATGCATCCTGCCTCCGGCGAGTGCCCCGATTGCATTTCCGACCTTCTCGAAAGGAGTCGGCGGCTCCGGGATGATCTCCCCCGCCGTAAACTTCCGGTAGGACAGTGCAGCATCGGCAATCGCCTTGCCAAGATTTTTATGCGTTTTATCTGCGTCTGCCTCCGTCAGGTCTCCGATATACCGTCCCTCGAAGCCCTCCATCGGTTTCACGCGTGCCATGAAGGTAATCCCCTCCAGCTTCTTTGCTTCCTGCACAATGCCGTGATCGTCGATCTGGAACATGACGATCGCGCCTGCCCGGAAGCCGCCGGATTTTCTGCCGCAGGCCACCTTGCCTTTTCTGCGCATTTTTATAAATTCATTTGTAAAATGCTTCATCTGAATTGCACTCAATAAACCCTGTGCGATAAAGGCCGCCGCAACGACCAGACAAATCTGCAGCATGTGTTACCTCCTCTTTCTTTGTGGTGCCTGACCCCATTAAATTTTTCTAAATTTTATAAACCGCTGTTAATCGTGACAGGCACCATTAACGCTGCCGGTTTCCGGCATTTTCGTCAGCCCCTTGATTTTCCGCCGGAAATATTAATTGTCGTTCCTGCGATGTAGCTTGCGCGGTCTGATACGAGGTATGCAACCAGGTTGCCGACTTCGTCAAGCTTGCCGTCGCGTCCGAGCGGAATGACTTTCGTGTAGTCCGTGGAGAGATCTTCCGGCTTCACGCCTCTCGTGTATGCCAGCGCCTCATTGTAGGCCGGTGTGCGAAGTCCGGTTGCTTCCATGATGCCCGGTGCTGCTGCCAGAACGCGGATGTTGTATTTACCGAGTTCCTTTGCCCAGGAGCGTGTGAAGCTGTCGACCGCACCCTTTGTTGCCGAGTATGCTGACTGTCCCTGGGATCCTTCTTTGCCGGATTCCGAAGACATATTCAGGATAACACCTTTTCCCTGCTTTAACATCTGTTTTGCGCACGCCTGTGCACAGAACATGAGGCCTTTGACGTTGATGCCGAACATCAGGTCGAATGATTTCTCATTCAGTTCGTATTCCGGACGCTCGCCCTTGACGTCTACCAGAAGCCGCGGCAGGTTGATGCCTGCGTTGTTGACCAGCGCGTCAACCTTTCCGTATTTGTCAACGACAGCTGCGACCATTGCGTTTACGCTGTCTGCGCTGGTGACATCGCACTTTACACAGTACATATCTTCCAGTGTGTCGCCTGTCTCAACGCTCAGATCTGCGATAACCGGTGTCGCACCGGCTGCCTTCAGCGTCTCTGCGACGTGTTTTCCGATACCGCTTGCGCCGCCTGTTACGATCACGACTGTTCCTTCAAGTCCAAGCCAGTTTTCCATTTGATTGTTCCCTCCTCTTTGATACTTATAAACCTTCTTTTTCTCACCCCGCGTGGTTTATCTTTGATCTGGCTTTATTGTATCGGGAAGGGAGGGAAACTTTAATACGTTCATTTTCACGTGGATGGAAATCGATTTGTGCGTCGGATTTCCGGAGGGCGGAAATCGATTCGGCCGAAGAATTTCCATTTCGCGGAAATTACGAAACCCGGCTTTCTGTTTCCAAAGAAAAGAACAGGCCGGAGATGTCATCCATCCCCGGCCTTCATTCTTTAACAACGGCAGTTCGTGCGCGATCAGAGATCGCGATTTACATTTATTCCATCTGCCGGTACAGCGCCTGCCGCATCTGCTGATAGTTCGATGCCTTCGCGATGCTGTCCCGCAGCTCTTTGTCCTGGCTGATCACGATGATCTCATCATACAGACGAATCAGCAGGTTGTCCTCTTCTTCCACATGTTCCGGCAGCGCCAGCAGGAAGATAATGCTGATCTCGTGTTCGCCGCTCCTGATCGGCTTCGGAAATACCCCGATCGCCAGTACGATCCGGTCGCCGGCGTACTGAATTGCGTGCGGCAGAGCAATGGCATTGTCGAACACCATGGTGCCTTTCTTCTCGCGTTCCGCAAGCCTTTCCTCAAAATCCTCATCGACCAGCCCCCGCCTGCACAGACTGTCCACCATGCGGTGCAGCGCCTCCTCATAGGTCTTCTCTGTCTCCATGATAAAGAACTGCTCCCGGTCCAGAAGCCCGGCCATCACAAACCAGTTGCTGTCCAGTGCCGGCGAATCCACCTCATCCCAGTAGCGCGCCTTGTCAATCTTCCGCCGCAGCTCCTGTTCATTGAAAATCTCATTGATCCGGATCACCGGCCGGCCGCAGTCCCCTTCCAGTTCCTGCGTCGACAGCACCAGATCAAACGCCGAAAGCCGCTCCGGCGAAGCTTCCTCCAGAGGAATCAGGGTCAGCTCGTCTTTCACGGTGAGAATCCGCGCCAGCTGCATCTCGATCAGCCGTGCCGTAACGCGTCCCGTCGTATAAACTGCCGCAATCCGGAAATGCTCCCGCTCCATCCGGCTCTCCGCCAGAAATACGCCGAAATACGTGGCCAGGTATGCCTGCTCATCCCGCGTAATCTTCAGATCGTATTCCTGTGAAATAACATCTGCCGCGATGCCGGCCATCTGCCAGGCCAGCGGATATTTCTCCGCGACCTCCTGCGTCAGCGGATTGGGCAGCCGGATCCCGAACCGCATCCGGTTGATCATAAACATCAGATGATACAGGAAGGATTCCTTGAAATCACCCGGCCGGACCGTGAGATTCATCTCCTCGCGGATCCGCTCCCGAATCTTCTTCGTCAGCGGCCGCACCGACTCATCCAGCTCAATCGACCGCATTCCCTCAATGTCCGCAGGCGTCCGCATACCGATAATCGGCATCAGCACGAACAGCTTCTCCTCAACCGGCAGTTCGATCTGCAGATTTCTGCTGATCTGATCCACCGCATCATTTACCATGGAAAACTCAGACCGCGCCGAGAGGTTGTACGCCCGGTCCGTCAGCTGCCCGATAAAATGTCCCGTCAGGAACCGGTCCAGCATCAGGATCACAAACCGCCGGAAATTCTCCTGCGCCTTGCGCTCCAGCCGGTTCTCTGTGAACATCTGCCGGATAATCTCCTCAATCTCCTGATCCAGCGGAAACGTCTGATAAATCACATCGAAATTCGTATCCAGCACGTACCGCCGGATATCCGTCTCATTGCCGCAGAGTGTCAGTCCCTGGTTCGTCTTTCCCTGAATCGTGAGATTGTAGGACTCCACCTCCGTCCGGAGCTTCTTCAGATCACCAATCAGCGTCGTCCGGCCGATCGACATCTCATACGCCAGATCATCCGTCAGCAGCGGCGCATCCGCCCGCATCAGTCTGCCGAACATAAAGTCCATCCGGTTGCGCGGCGAATTCAGAAAATCATCCGCCTCGGAAATCTCGTCTACAACGTGCTGAAACTGCTCCGGATCAAACACCCGCAGCGAATAGTACCCCTTCTGCCCGTCAATCAGCGCACATCCATTCAGTGTCTCATTTAGCTGCTTAATATCATTTCGAATCGTCCGGTCACTAACCTCCAGCCGGGCTGCAAGGCTATTCACTGACAGAGACTGCGTGTTGCGGAACTGCTGCAGCAGAACCGCCAGCCGATTATCACTGAATAAACTTTTCATCGAATCTGTACCTTCCCCGTGAAACCCACATCTTACAAAAATAGTCTTATGGCTATCCGTATTATAACATCACGGGAAAAGAATGATAATACAGAGAATTTCCGCGGTGTGGAAATGAAAAGGAGACAGAGAACCGTCCCCTGTCTCCTTCGTTACGTCATTGGCTCAATGACACAGGAATGTTTCCCGCTCCTGCTCTCGTATGTAATCCCGACCAGAAGTAC
>JAFUCM010000127.1 GCA_017459675.1 Eubacterium sp. | reverse complement strand
ACTGCTCGACTGGTGCTATCGTTATGACTCCGACTACAGTGATGAAGCACTGGACTATATCGCAGAGCAGGCGGCATCCCTTGGCTTTGATCCGTCTGTTCCTCAGCTTATCAAGAAGCAGCGCCATAACGAGAAGCCCAGGCGGCTTCCTTATGAACAGATGAAGCTGGACAAACTGGTCTACGACAAGATCGGGCATGAAGAGACCATGGAGTATGGCGAAGTGGAGGTTCGGGAGGAAGGCGACCGAATCATTATTGCGGTACGTGGTGTGGATGACAACGGACCTTTCACTGCCGCGATCATCGTTCCGCTCGATGAGTTCATGAGAGGGGAGGACAACTACCTGGAGGAACGGGTAGGAGCGGCGTTGTATTACGGAAAGGTTTACGACGAATAAAAACTGCCAGCAAAGCATGCTGACAGCAGACAACAGAATTCAATTTTTGATTCCGCGGGGATTTGCACATGGATTCCTTGTGCTCTCCGATTTTGCGGAGTTCTGCTATAAATGTGATGACTTTTATCATCCAAACGATGAAGGAGGAATCGCATGGAATGATCCAAAAATCGGAATTGAATGGCCGGAGATTATCGGAACCTATCACGGCACAGCATCTGCCGAAGGATATCGTTTCCCGGACGGGACCCCTCTGAAGCTTTCAGAAAAAGATCAGAAACTTGGCGGCCTGACTGCCTTCTGACCGCGGCAGATTTGTATCAACAGACGATCAATGGAATGAAGAGAAGAGATTTATGTCATTTACCTTACCCATCTTTCTTTTTCTGTTGCTGCCATGCTTTACGTTAACGGTATGGCTGACAAGGAAAAGATCCGATGCAAAAAAATATCTGGTTTTCTTTGCGAATGCCATCTTTTGCTTATGGAATGGCGCGGCGGGAATGCTTTTTGTCACGGTATATTCCTGCGTGATTTGGGTATTTTCAATCATACTAACGAAAAAGAAAAACAAGGTTTTATTCGCTGGAACGCTGATCCTTGCGGTAATGCCGCTTCTGACAATTAAGTATTCTTCTTTTATGATTCGGAATATGAATACTGTTTTTCAAAGCAGTATTCGATTGCCCGCATTCTATGTACCGCTTGGGATTTCATTTTTTTCCTTTGAAGCGCTGTCCTTCCTGTCGGACGTATACCATAACAGGATCGGGGATTCGGTCATGTTCACAGACACTTTGCTGTACCTGTCATTTTTCCCGACCATTACTTCCGGACCGATTATCAGGTATCGTGATTTTGAGACAGGATTGCGGAATCCTGTGAAAAGCGCGGATTTCTGGCCGGCTGCGGAACGATTTGCGCTCGGAATCTGTAAAAAAATGTTAATTGCCGATAAGCTTGCCCCACTGGCGAATTACTATTTTGACGGGATCGCAGCAGGCAATGATTTCTCTTTCATCGGACTGTGGATTGGTTCTTTTGCCTATTCGCTGCAGCTGTATTTTGATTTTTCCGGCTACACCGATATGGCAATAGGGATTGGCCGGCTCCTTGGTTTCGAACTGTGTGAGAACTTTGACCATCCATACTGTGCTTCCGGGATCACGGACTTCTGGCGCAGGTGGCACATCTCCTTGAGCCGGTGGTTTCGAGACTATGTCTATATCCCGTTGGGCGGGAACCGCTGCTCTGTACCGCGGCATGTGTTCAATTTACTGACCGTGTGGCTCCTGACAGGAATCTGGCACGGAGCGGACTGGTCGTTTGTCTTCTGGGGACTGGGGTATTTCATTCTGCTTCTGCTGGAAAAGTATGTTCCTGTGATGAGGAAAATCGGAGAGCGATGGGTTGGTCATGTCTATACCCTGCTTTGTGTGAATCTGCTGTGGGTGCTGTTCCGGGCAGAGAATCTTTCGACGGCCGGACGGTACCTCGCCGGAATGCTGCGGCTCTCCGCGACAATACAGACGGAAACGATCGCATTCAGATTTCTTCCGTATCTGCTGATGGCGATGATGCTGTGCCTGCCCTGGAAAAGTATTCTCAGGGATGCGACGGAAAACAAGTGGCTTCAAATCTGCAGAAGAACCGCGGTTTTACTGCTGGGACTGCTGGCAATCTGTGCGGTTGTCAACACGAATTATGCTCCCTACATTTACGGGGCGTTCTGATAATCTGAGCCGATGAAGAAGAAAGACCGAATTGAGATCATCAAAAACAACTGGCATATCTGCCTCCTTGCCATTACGCTGCTTTTCATTTCAATACAGTCCTGCGCAATCGCAGTCAGTAAGATAACGGACTGGATGGCAGAAGAGCAGGGGGGAGAATCGGAGACAATCATTACCCAGACAGAAGAAACATCCTCCGGGGAGCCATCTCTTCCGATGGCAACAGAGTCGAAAGACGGGAAACCTTCGAGAGAATCGAAACTTGTCAAACTGTTTTCCGGAATGGATCGTGTCATGGACCATATTGAACGCCTCTGGGACCGATCAATATACAGAAAAGCGGACCTGAGCCGGACGGACTCGGTATATACCTACCTTGCGACGGGACAGATTGCCTCTTCCCAGGTGGTCTGCGGCACGGAGGGATGGATGTTTTACAAGAGCCCGAATGACGGGAACAGCATGGCAGACTACGAAGGCACCAATCGATACTCGGAACAGGAACTGGAAACCATGCTGTCTTCGGTGCGGAAGGTTCAGACGGAGGCAGAAAGCAGGGGAATACAATTTGCGATTCTGATTGCCCCGAACAAGGAAAATGTATATTCGGAATACATGCCGAAGCAGTACAGGCATGAGCCGGTTTCCAGCACGGATCTTCTGATTGAATATCTGAAAAGCGGCGGTGCCTGCGTCTGCTCACCCAAATCAGAAATGCGGGGCTGCTACAGGGATTATCAATTATACTATTTCTGCGATTCGCACTGGAATCAGCTTGGCGCTTACCTTGGCGTCAAGACTGTATTGGACGAGTGGGGAATTGGCGCTCTACCGCTCTCAGAGAGAGAAATCAGCGCGCGTCCGTTGAAAGAGAACTACCATGATTCTGCAAGTGACGATTTGGCAAGAATGGCGGGGCTCCTGCAGTTCTTTGACCATGAGATGGATTATATGATTGAAGGGACTGCTCAGCCGGATTGGGATGTGTACAGTGATGAACAAGGCCGGGGAAGCCTTTCAACCTACATAAACCCTGAAGCAAGGACGGATAAAACCCTCATGCTGGTCGGAGATTCCTTCCGAACCGCGATGATTCCGGCACTGCGGGAAATGTTCCGGGAGGTTTATGTGATTCACCGCTCATCCTATCAGCCCGAAATGCTGCAGACTGTTCATCCCGACTGCCTGATCGCGGAGTATGTGGAAAGGTATTCGAGCGAAATCAAAGACATAGGGCAGCTTTTTTAGAATGTGAAAAGTTAGAGAATTATGGTTTTTTCATCGACGATATTTTTGTTTCTGTTTTTTCCGGCAGTGCTGCTGATCTATTATAACCCGTGGTTCAGAGCACGAAGATTCCGGAATGGTGTCCTGCTGGCGGCGAGCCTGTTGTTTTATGCCTGGGGCGAGCCTGTTTTTGTGTTTGTCCTGGTATTGTCCATCATCATTACCTGGGGACTCGGCTTTGCGCTCATAACACCGAATAAAACACATAAAAAAGTTATTCTTTATCTGGGAATCTCATTTCATGTGATTCTCCTGTTTTGCTTTAAATACCTCAGCTTCCTGAGCGGCCAGATTACCTTGCTGTTCCATCAGGATACCACAGGGATTCAGATCGCATTGCCAATAGGTATCTCTTTTTTCACGTTTCAATTAATGTCGTATCTGTTCGATATTTATTACGGCCGTGTAAGCCCGCAGGAGAATCTTCTGGATCTGGGGCTTTATATTTCCTTCTTTCCGCAGTTGATTGCCGGCCCGATTGTCAGATATAATCAGATTGTACAGGAATTGGCAATTCGAGAAGAAAAGATCGATGAAGCAGCTGAAGGAATGAGACGCTTCGTCTACGGGCTTGCGAAAAAAGTTCTGATCGCAAACTATCTGGCGCAGATCGCGGATAACACATTCGACTATATGAGTCAGATGTCTGTGATGACGGCCTGGCTGGGAAGCATCTGCTATACGCTGCAGATCTATTATGATTTTTCAGGCTATTCCGATATGGCAATCGGAATCGGAAGAATGTTCGGATTCCATTTCAGTGAAAACTTCAATTATCCCTACATTTCTCAGAGTGTAACCGAATTCTGGCGAAGATGGCATATTTCCCTGAGTACATGGTTCCGGGACTATGTTTATATCCCACTTGGCGGAAACCGCGTTTCAAAACCACGCTGGATACGCAATCTGTTCATTGTCTGGCTGCTGACGGGAATCTGGCACGGAGCGAACTGGACTTTCCTGTGTTGGGGATTGATTTATTTCTTCATGCTTCTCTTTGAAAAGAAGGCAGGATTATCGAAACAACACAAAACCGGATGGAAAAGAATCGTATCTATCCTTTATACCATGCTGGTTGTCAATTTCGCATGGGTATTCTTTCGCTCCGGCAGCATCAGAGAGGCGCTGAGTTTTATCGGAGTCATGTTTGGTGCAGGAGCAAAAGGATTTGCGGATCCCTCTTTCATAGATACGATCAGGGCCGGAGCGATGATTCTCTCGGTTTCAATTGTCGGGGCTGCTCCGGTGTTTCCCGCGATTGCTGCTCGATTAAAGCGAGGAGGACACATGTGGATTGAATCGATCTGGATGACAGTCATTTTTTTGCTTTCCGTATTGCAGGTGGTGAGTTCCACTTATAATCCGTTTATCTACTTCAATTTCTAACCTGCCGTTTTACCCGGCGCCTGATCGGAGAAACTCGTGAGAATGAGAGAAAAAAAACCGGAGCTTATCGCGTCAGGTCTTTGTATAGGAGTCCTGATCCTGTTCTTTACCGCGATCCTGGTAACTGTTTTTACAAGATTTATCCTGGTGAAGCACTTCGGAATTACAAATGCTTTCACGGAATTCGTTTTTGCGGACAACTGGCAGCTCAACAGCGACGCAGAAACAGGAATGGTTTACGACATCGACTGGGAAGAACTTTATCCATTTGGAGAAGGTGATCCTGCGCCTGAGACGGAAGTTTCAGTGAATCAGACATCACCTTATCGGCTGCTGCATTCCTGGAAAAGCAGGATTGACAGAATAGAAGATAAGATTGAATCCTATTCTTCCAAGCTGCTGATCGGATACAGAAAAATGACGGAAGCAGCGAAGACGTATGATGGAATCATCGGATGGAATTTTGCTTCCTTTGGGGAATATAACGGTGTAGTGGAGCTGCCGGACGGTTACCTGACCACCCTGGTGGAACAACAGGATGTAAGTGAACAAATAACCGCGTTAGAAGATTTTTATTTGACTCTGAAAGCGGAGAACATTCCCCTCCTTTATGTCCAGATCCCGCATAAAATCAGCGAAACAGAAGATGCAGATATTTCAGGATATGCTGACTTTTCAAATCAGAATTTCAATCAGCTCCTGTCAGGCCTGGAAGAAAAGGGAATCGATGTTCTTGACTTGAGAGCCAGAATCCGGGAAGAAAATCTTCGGCATCATGAGCTGTTTTACAGAACCGACCATCACTGGTTGACTACGACCGGCATCTGGGCCGCGAAAGAAATACTGGATTATTGTAACACCAGGTATCATTTCCAGGCGGAGACCGAGAGACTTCTTCCGGAACAATTCGTTCAGAAGGTATACCCGGAATGGTTCCTTGGTTCTCAGGGAAAGAAAGTCACCCTGGCGAGAACGGAACCGGACGATTTTACCCTGCTGTATCCGAAATATCCGACCTTATTTCATTTTATTGTTCCCGCAGCGGGAGTGGATGAAACCTCAGATTATTCCGTGGTCTATGATATGACGGAAATCACGGTAAAAGATTATTACGGAAAGAATCCTTACTCAGGCTGCGGCTATGGGGAACAACCCCTGGTCCGGATTCAGAATCTGGAAAACGCAGACAAAAGACGTGTTCTTGTTCTCCGTGATTCCTTTGGCGACTGCCTTATTCCCGGCCTCGCATTATGCGAACGGGAGATTGATGCATTGGATTTGAGGTTGTTTTCCGGAAGTGTCATCAGCTATGTTGAACAGAACAAACCGGATCTTGTGGTTGTCCTCTACTCGGCTGCTTCAATTGGCGGAGCAGTGAATTATCATTCTCATAGAGATATGTTTGATTTCCGGTAGAAGGAGGACGATGGGAGCTTGACAACATCTGTAAGAGACGTGTTCAGGAAGACAGTCCTGGCAATCTTTCTGGTTTTGCTGGTCCTGCCGCTTGCGCTTGAGACGATCGGGAATCTCTCCCACAAATCCTATCTTCTGGCAATGCTTGTTTCCGGTGTCCTTTTCGTCGGAATATGGCTCGGCCGCAGGAGGTGGAAAGGACTCCGTGACCGGATCAATAGCAGCAGCGCAGTGGTGGTCTGTGTTATATTGAGTGTTCTCTGCCTGCTGGTAAACGGTGGTTTTGCTCTTATGTTTCATCCCGTTCAGGCCGCCGATTACAGAACCTTCTTTCAGGTCGCGAAAGACCTCTCCAAAGGCGTCCATCCGGGAATGAAGGATTATGTGGCGATGTTTCCGCATATCCTGGGATATGCCTCGTTTCTCAGCCTGTTCCTGAAACTGTTCGGGCAGAGCCTCGCCGTGGCGGTCAGCGTGAATGTCGTACTGACGACCTTATCCGGTATCATCCTTTTTCATATGGTATACCGGCAGATGGATCTTTGCTCAGCGGCGGCGGTGTATCTGCTCTGGATTCTTTGTCCGTCAAAGTTGTTTTATAACACCATGACTTTGTCCGAGCCGTACTATACGTTTCTTATTCTCCTGTTTTTCCTGCTGTTTCAACAGACGGAAGCGCCTATATCTGAGAACGGAGGAAAACGGTTTCTCATAATTGCTCTTATAGCTGTTGCCTGCGGAGGCATTCTGACGCTCATACAGGCGGCGCGCCCGATTGCCCTGATCCCGATTATTGCCCTGGTTCTGTGGATCTGCTTCCTTATGGACGAAAAAAGCTTTCGGAAGCGGTGGAAAGGCTGGGCGGTATTTGCACTGGTGCTGCTTCTGTCATATGGCGCGGGAGGACGCATCTGGCGGGCCTATGCCACGGAGCAGCTGGAACAGACACCGCCGTCTGTACCCGGATATAACATTTATGTCGGTTTTAATCTTGAAACGAACGGCTCGTACTCCGATACGGACATGGAACTCCTTCAGAGCAGGTATTTCGGAGAATACGAAAGAAACGCGGAAGCCGCACAGCAGAGCATGCTGCAGGATGCAAAGCTTCGGATTTCAGAGGCCAGACCGGTTATGCCGCGATTGATGCTCACCAAACTGAAAACTCTCCTCGGACATGATGAAGGCGGAGTGTTCTATGCAATGGAGAGCCTCAGCAATAGACAATACAGTCTGGGCTGTGTTTTCAGCAACATCTGGTATTATCTGGCCTGTATGCTTGCCGTTTCAGGATGCCTGGAAATCTGGAGACGGGGGGAAAAAGAAACGATACTGGTCTGTATTCTTTTTGCAATCGGCCTGATTCTGGCACAGCTGCTGGTTGAAGTTGCGGCACGCTATCATTATGCGCTGATCCCCGTCCTGCTTCTGACTGTGGGATTCGCCTTTCAGCGCATTCGGGATGGACAGATACGCGGGGAGTGAGCATCGGCGTGCGGAAAGAGCGCCTCAAAAGAGAGTACCTGCCGTTTGCTCTCGGAATTCTGCCGATTTCTCCGTAGCTTAACATAGAGTTTGTAACCATTAAATACTTTCCGGTTTATCCGGGGTAGGAGTATTGCATATGGAAGAAATAAAGAACAATCACAATAACCGGGACAGGCTGTTTATAACACTCATGTTTTTGTTTGTCATTTTTCAGTTGGCATTTTATAAACTGATGATTACAACCGGGGATAACAGACACCACTTGGAATTCTCACAAGTGGTTTTGAATGCGTGGTCTAATATTGATAATCTGCCATATCCTCACATGCTTGTTTACCCATTGTATCATCTTGTTGTACGACTTACAGCTTTCTTTTGCCTGGATGATTTCGAGATGGCAGGTATGATTGTATTGACAGTCTCAAATCTCACATCCGCTTTCATGATGCGCAACATCCTGATGAAACTGACAGACAGTAAAAATAGAACCACACGATATTTGATAGATGTATTAGGAATCGCATATCTGTTTTTTGAAACATTCGCAGGACCGCTGACAGACGGCAGAATTTATGCAAGACAATGCGGACCGAATCCCTGGCATAATCCGACGATTACATTCGTGAGACCGATCGGATTGATTGCGCTTTGCGTCTTTCTGGATGTAATGGAAATACTGGAGAGAAAAAAAGAATTCAGTCAGTATAAGCATAAACTGTTTATTTTTGGACTCTTCTCTGTCCTCTCGGTATTCGCAAAGCCAAGTTTTATGATGGTGTTTCTGCCTGCCATGGGGATTTACGTTCTGGAATATTGGATTGGAGACTTTAAGGGACGGTTCCCGTACGCGATGAATATACTTGTGGCTGTTCTGCCGACCATAGGGATCATTCTTCTGCAGTTTTTATTTTGCCAGTTTTATATGGGCGGGACAGTCAGCCCGACGAAGTTTCAGTTAGGCGGGTTTTCCGAGTTTCGCCCGACCGAGATTCTCAAGGTCAGTCTGGCAACTTTCCCCGTTCCGCTGATTGCGTTGGTATTGTACAGGAGAGAAATGACCGGCCACGCTGAGATAAAAGTAGCTTATCTGGCGCTCCTTTTTGGATGGTTGGAGATGTTTCTGCTTACCAATGGAGGCTCAGGAGATTATTCATGGGGGTATGATCTCGCCGTTGGGGTTTCCACATTATTTGTTATAGGGAAAAGTCTCGGAATCTCAAAGCAGAAATGGAGAAGAATACCAGTCTTATCTGTGTTTTTTATACAGACCGTGATAGGATTATATTACGTAATCAGAATCTACCACCTGGAAGGCTGGTTCTGGTTTTGAGTGATTGAAATTGGGAACAGTGCGGAATCGGGAAACAGAAACAACACATCAAAAGCAGTAACGCCGCGTGTAGCGTGAAGGAGCTGAGCACAGCATGCAGAAGGATCACCTGAACAGAAAATATCTGCCGTTTGTGATCGGCACACTGATCTGGGGAATCACGGTGCTCTGGATCAACTTCCACGGAGCACAATGGTATAATTTTGATATGTTTGCCGACGCATGCGTTGCAAAACGGATGGCCGAACAGCATACCTTCTTCCCAAAGGACTGGCTCTTTGGAAATCAGTACTATATCATTGCCACACCTGCTGTCACCGCTCTGTTTTACGGCATCCTGCGCAATAGCGTTCAGTCCATGGCCTGTGCGTCCTCTCTGATGTTCCTGCTGATCCTGTTGTGCTTTCTGTGGAGTTTTCGCCCGGCTCTGTCAAAAACGGCGCTTTGGACCGGACTCTTCTGCATGGCCGGCGCGACGATCCTGGGGGACAGCATCAGCTCTTCCACCTATGGGTTTCAGATCTTGTATACGATGGCAAGCTATTATGCATGCTACCTTCTTGTCATTCTCCTGCACCTTGGAATCTGGATCAGAATGGAAAAACAGCTGCCGGTTTCTCCATTTCTGATTGTGCCTGTTCTGGCAGCGAGCTTTGCACTGGGGATTCAGAGCCAGAGGGAGATGCTGGCACTCTGTATT
>JAFUCM010000033.1 GCA_017459675.1 Eubacterium sp. | reverse complement strand
GGAGAAACACAGAGGTGATTAACATGCCGGCTGCATATACAAAACCCGCATTCTTTTCAAAAAGCAGAAGCTTTTACAGGCGGCTGTTTACCATTTTACTGACCGTTTCGCTGCAGAATGTCATCGCCTACAGCGTCAATATGGCGGACAATCTGATGCTCGGAAGCTATTCGCAGGTGACCCTTTCAGGTGCTGCAACCGTCAACCAGATTTTCTTCATGGTACAGCAGCTTTCGGTCGGAATCTGTGATTCGCTCGTTATCATCGGATCGCAGTACTGGGGGAAGAAAAATGTTCCGGCGCTTCGTAAGGTCGGCGGCTGCGGCCTGAAACTTGCAGTTGGCGGCGGTGCACTGATTTTTGTGATCTGCATGCTGTTTCCTTCACAGCTGATGGCGATCTTTACGACGGATGCTGACATCGCGGCGGAAGGCATGGCTTATATGGCCATCCTGAAATACACGTTTATTCTGTTTCTGGTGACGCAGGCGCTGCTTGCCACACTGCGCTGCGCAGACACCGTGCGGATTGCATTTATCGTTTCCTGTATTTCGCTTGTCGTAAATGTGGGAATCAACTACTGCCTGATTTTCGGTAAATTCGGGATGCCGGAGATGGGAATCCGCGGCGCGGCGATCGGTACGCTGATTGCCAGATGTGTCGAACTGATCGTTGTTGTGGTATATATCCTGAAGGTCGATCAGAAGGTCAGACTTTTCAGTGAGAATCCGCTGAAGAAGGATCCCGGCATCAGCCACGATTTCTCTGTGCTTGCGACACAGATCCTGGTGCAGGAGCTGTTCTGGGCCATTTCAATCCCGATGCAGAGCGCCATTATCGGACATCTGAGTTCCGATGCAATTGCGGCAAATTCCATCGCAACGACATTCTACCAGTATCTGAAAATTGTCGTGCGGGCGATGGCTTCGGCCTCTGCGGTTATGATCGGCAGCGCAATCGGGCGCGGCAACATTGAGGAAGTAAAGGCAGAGGGCAGGACATTGAGTGTGATCGACCTGATCCTCAGCTCGATTCTGGGCCTGATCCTGTTCCTGCTGCATAAACCACTGCTCAGCCTGTATTCGCTGACGGATTCTGCCTATGTGATGGCAGATCAGCTGCTCGTGCTGATGGCATTCCTGATGGTCACCATGGGCTATATGATGCCGGTCATGAACGGCATTCTCCGCGGCGGCGGAGACGCAAAGTTCACGCTGTATGTCAACATGATCAGCACCTGGGCCGTCGTTGTCCCGCTTTCATTCATGAGTGCATTCTGGTGGAAGCTGCCGGTTGTCTGGGTCGTATTCTTCTCCCAGTCAGACCAGGTATTTAAGGCAGTGATCGCCTTCCTGCGGTTCCGCACATACAAGTGGATCAATAAGCTGACGCGGGATGAATGAGGAAAAGCTGACGCGGATGTATGAGGAAGAAGCTGACGTGGATGTATGAGGAAGAAGCTGACGTGGATGTATGAGGAAGAAGCTGACGTGGAAGTGTGAGGGATAATCGATGCGGACGCGTGAGGGATAATCGATGCGGACGCATGAGGGAAAAGCTGACGCGGGATGCGTGAGGAGCAAGCTGACGCGGACACGTGAGGACAGAAGAAAACAGTACATCACAAGGAATGAAGTCCTGCTGATGTACTGTTTTTTGTTGCGCTTATTTCTTTTATTGCGTGCAGATATCAGGTCTCTTCGTTCTGCTTCATCTGTGCAACCATTTCATAGTATGCCTTCAGTCTGCCTTTTGCAGCTTTACCGTCAGCGCGAAGATCCTGTACAAAGGCAAACAGTTCCGGCTCCTTTTTTGCTGAGATCACAATCTCATTCGGAGACGGATCATCTGTTTCTTCGCACAGATACTCATAAGAAGTTCCGAAAACCTGTGCCATGTAGCACAGGGTCTGATAGGACGGGGTGCGTGCTCCGCTCTCATAACGTCCATATCCCATAGCAGTCAGATTCAGACGTCTGGCAGCTTCTGATTTATTAATTCCCAATGATTCTCTTACACTGATCAGTCGTTCGATAGAAAAAGCCAATTATGTTCACTCCTTTTTGTTGAAAGATATCGTGTGTTGGATTATAATGGTACGAGGAATGTGATTATGTAAATCACATTTCCGCAGGATGTTATCAGGAACAATTATAGTTTAGGGTAGATTTCTTTTGATTGCAAGCGTAAGCAGGTGTCGAAATGGCAATTTTTTTGATCGATTACGAAAATGTGAATGCGGCTGGCATGGAGGGGTGTGAATTGCTGGGGCCAGAAGATGAAGTGTATCTACTCTACTCTGCCAGTTGTGCCAGAATGCGGAAAGAGCATATGGATGCTTTGATTGGAAGTAGATGCCGGTTCTATGCACATAAACTGGAAGAGAAAGGGCGGAATGCACTGGATTTTTATATTGCAGTTCAGGCAGGTGCCTGTTTTGCAGCGGGGGCTGCGGAATTGACAATTATCTCTCGTGATAACGGATTTAAAGCAGTACAGCAGTTTGTACGTCAGAAGAAATCAAATAGCCATGTGGTTCTGGCAGGCACTATTAAGGCGGCCATTGCTAAGATGAATGACGAATCTGATCAGCGGATTACAGAGGTACGGCAGGCGCTTGAAACAAGAAGTATAGAAGCTGCATATAATGCCATGCGTCATGAGCAGAAGTGTCGCAGGATGATCATAGAATTGCTTCGTGATACGCAATATCAGGATGATGTGGAAGAGGTTCTGCGAATTTACGTCAAGAATAAAAATAAGAAAGTGTTACTGTACAGGGAACTACTGCATCAATTTGGAAAATCATCCGGAATAGAATTATATCGGCTTATTAAGGACAGGTAATCAAGTTGATTAAGAGAAGAATTTGTGGTCTTGTTTAAGCATTGAAGAAATT
>JAFUCM010000126.1 GCA_017459675.1 Eubacterium sp. | reverse complement strand
TACCGTGTTCTGCCATATAGTCGCTGACGGCTTTTTCGTCGTAATACCAGCCGATGAACGGATCGGTTGTTTCGCTCGTGATACCAGCCATATTCTCGCCAACTCCGTATTTGGAAGTGATTCCGGTGTTATGCATGAACTGGTTGTAATCGACGTAAAGGCCATACTCGATGTTTGCCTGTACTTCGCTGATCGCCATCATTGCGTCAGTAACTTTGAGCGGTTCGAGTCCTTCCCCTGCACGAATGTCGTTCAGTTCTTTCATGAGTTCAATGGAACGCCGCATGTTATCGAGGTTGGTCGCATCATTCTCGGCTCCAAGATTCGTATACATGTGCTCCTTGAATTCGAGTTCTTCTCCGTTGATCTTGATGCCCCTGTTGATACCTTCTTCCTGCATCTCGAATACATAGTTGAGAACTTCAGCGGCATCGTTATTTTCAGATCCGGCGTTGCTGTTGAAGAATCCAAGCGTTCCCTGAGCGATTACCGCCTGTGCTTCCTGCAATGCAACACACGCGGCATCATATGCTTTCTGAGCATCAGTGACAGATACTCCCGCCGCAGCGGATGCTTCCTGTGCCACCTCATACTTTTCCTTTGCGGCATCTGCATTTCCGCGTGCAGTCTCTACTGCTTTGTTAGCCTCCTGCAAAGCCTTCTGTGCTTCTGCATTGTTACCCTTTGCAGATACAAGCGCTGCGACTGCCTGATCTCTGGCCGCCTTGGCTTCTTTGAGTTCCTGTTCTGCGGATTCCTTCTTTTCGGTTGCTGTAATAAGTACAAGATCCGCGCTTGTTTTCGCTTCGACCGCTTCCTGATACTCGCTGGTCGCCTTCTCTACTGCTGCCGTTGCTTCGCTCTTCTTATCGAGAGCATCCTCAAGATCTTCTGCTGCTGACTGATAGGCGTTATTAGCATCTGTATATGCACTCACGAGTTCGTACTTCTCAACGACCGCGTTGTACTCGGTTACCGCAGCGGCCAACACTGCTTTCTTTGCATCCAGAATCTTCTGATATGACGCTTCTTCCTTAATCGCGTCATCGTGTTCCTTTACGAACCGATCCAGGTCTTCGCGTGCTGTGATTACTGCCGCCTTTGCGGAGGTGTATTCCTCAAGAGCCTTATTCTCATCAAGAACCGCGAGAACCTGTACCGCTTTGGCTTCATTGAGCGCTTCTTCCGCGATACCGAGTGCTGCCGCCAGTTCTTCCACTTTCTTCTTTTTTGCTTCCTCGATGTCATCCATTTCGGTCTTGTCGTCCTCTCCGGTATTCGAAGGCTCCTCGATAACAACTTTGTCCGTGTCATCCGGAGTCTCGGCTTTGTCATCCCCGCCAGGTTCTCCAGGCTGTTCGACAGTCGGCTTTCCCTTATCATCAGACTTCTCGCCATCTTCAGTTTTCTCACCCTTGGTGTCCTGCTTGTCTTCCGACGGTTTCAGGTCCGGCTTAACTTCCTCGCTTCTTACAAGCGTGTTGATAGGCGTGATCGTATCCTCACTGGGGATAATGACCGGCCGTTCTGGGGTATCGGTATTTCGAACAGCCGCGGCAGGAGCTGTGCCTGCAGGCTCTTTGTTCTCGCTCTGGGTTACAGGAAGCGCTGAAGGTTCTGCCTTCGTAATAATGTCGGCAGTGCCGTTCGTCGATTCAGGTGCCTGAACATCGACGTTCGGGGTGATGATCTGGTTTGTTGGTGTTGCCGAGGTCTTAGGGATCGTTGTCCCTACTGCTGCCGCGATTGCGGCTACTGCCACGACAGTTGCTGATGTCGCAACAATTCTTTTTTTAAGTTTTCTCATGTGTATTACTCCAATCATGTTATCCGTCAGGTTCACTTCCTCTAAGGAAGGTTCTGATTTGTTAGAGGGGCTTTTATCGGCAAGCCCCTCAATAGCTTTCTGACTTCATGCATATTATACTTTTGCAAAGTATTATTGTCAACACACATTAAGGAAAGTATATTTCGTAATCCTATTGATAAGTATGGTTGGTTGTAGCGTTGCCACTCTTGAAAAGAAAAGGGGCTAAAGTCCTCCGATTTATAATCGGAAGCAATCCAGTCCCTTATACTTCTTTGTTTCCATTCTTGATTATTCGTTAGAGAGAATCACAGTACTGTTACGGTCTTTGATAAAGATCGTGTTGTTAGGTCTATTGATCCAACAAATGACTCATCCCCCAATCAGATGAGTGGATGAATCATATCAGGAGAAATGCAATGAGTCTGCGGACAATCAGAAATAGCCCCACTCCGCAAAACGTTCAAATCCGCCGCGATTGATCATTACTTCCCCCTTCATCTCACGGACAATTTCTTCAAACGGTTTGACAAACTGCTCAGATTCGGATTGTATTACAACAAATTCGTCTCCAATTGCACAGAGAATTTCCGCTGTTTTACCGGTCCGCTGCGCAAGATTCCAGGCATAAAGATTCAAAGAGATATCGGCCTTGGAAAGATCTTTTCCCCAGAGCCCTCCTCCAGTAACCTAGTCCCCCATATCGGAGCCAAGCTTCCGGTTAGTAGCACCGCTGTCAGTATTCAGACCACCGGTCCAGAATCCGAGCGGATTGATATCTGTTTGAAAATCCGGATATTCATCATGCAGAAGTTCAACAAGAGCATCTGAAGAGGCATTGCTCTGACAGATGACAAGTCGTTTCTGGCTTATATCAAGAATGTACTTGCCGTCTGTCGGGAAGACTTCATAAATATGCCGGGCAATCCTGGACAGTTCTCTCTGTTCTTCGGTTACCGGAACTCCCCGGAAGATTCCGTTGTCTCCGCAGCGGATCCGAAGCTTCTGATTGTCGGAAAGATGCGGATCCTGACGGTATTCGGAATAATCGACAACAAGTTTTTCACGTGTGATCCGCCGGACAATCATTTCAATTTCATAGTGTGAAAAGTGCTCGGAAGTTTCATTGATGATATGACACAGACCATGTCCCATCAGAACTTCTACAGCCACTTTAGGATTTTCGGATTTCTGATATGCAAGATCTGTGATTGCGCCGGCAATCCGGTCTGCCAGTTTATCAGGGTGGGATGGATTTACTTTTTCAATCATTGGAGTCCTTTCTGTTAAGCAAATGTATCTTTTTTGCGCGATTTAGCCCAGAAAACGAGAGAAATCATACCAGGACCAGTATGTGCACCGATAATCGGGTCAATCTCGCCGATTTCTATCTCTGCGCCTGGGAATTTCTCACAGACCATGTTCTTCAGCTCTTCAGCATACTCCGGCGCATCCGCATGGCAGATCAGAGTATATGAACTGTCTTCCGGAACATATGTGTTCGACATTATCTGTACTAATACTTTCATTGCCTGCCGCATCCCGCGCTGCCGGGTAACAACCTGAAGTTTTCCGAGCTCATTGATTGTAAGTACCGGCCGGATATGCAGAGCAGTGCCAACGGAAGCTGCAGCCGGAGATATACGTCCGCCTTTTACGAGATACTCCATGGTATCAACCGCAAAATATGCGCCGACTCTGAGACGTCTGTCTTCAATCCACTGAATCATTTCGTCATACGTCAGACCTG
>JAFUCM010000125.1 GCA_017459675.1 Eubacterium sp. | reverse complement strand
TGTGCCGAAGGCCGCCGAGACTGCGGCTCCGGGAAAAGCCCGTAATGGTGATGTTCCGGATCGGGTATCCCTGCATGGGGATGAGCTTGTTCTCCAGCTCCCGCCCGCTGCCCACAAACAGGATCTCACAGTCCGGCAGTATCTTGCGCAGGGCGTCGGCAATGGCAATCGCCGGATTGATATGGCCGGCTGTTCCGCCGCAGGTCAGTAAAAATTTCATTGCCTTACCCCGCCTTCTCAATTGGAATGTCTCTGGATATGGAAAGTACGATCCCCATCTCCACGAGCTGGATCCACAGGGCCGTACCGCCGTAGCTGAAAAACGGCATGGAGATACCGGTGCTGGGAAGCAGATTGGTCACAACGCCCACGTTCAGGAACACCTGTATGGCAAGCATACTGGTAATGCCCGTGGCGACGAGAAAATCAAACCGGTTCTTCGCGTGCATGGCGATCCAGAAGCCCCGGATGATGAGCATGGCAAAGAGGATCAGAATGACCATGGCCCCTACAAACCCCAGCTCCTCGCAGAAGATGGCGAAGATGTAGTCGTTGTGCTCCTCCGGCAGGTACAGGTACTTCTGTCTGCTCTGCCCGATGCCCAGGCCCAGAAGGCCGCCGGAACCGATGGCGTAGAGCGACTGGAGGATCTGAAAACCGGCGAATATAAACTTGGGGGAGGCGTTGTCGATCCGCTTCCGGAGGATGCGCCATTCTTTGTGAAAGACTATCACAGCTATTACAAGACTGAACGTGGATACCATGCAAGAAGCCTGAATTCTAACGGAGGCTGGAATGTGACCGGATGTGAATCCTTTATAAACCAGCCGATCCTGAAATACGTAAATGAAATCAGAAGCGCAGTGCTTCTGATCCACGGTGAAAAAGCACATTCCTGCTATTTCTCAAAGGATGTTTATGCGGATATGATCAAGGACAGCAAATATGCATCAAATAAGGAGCTTATGATCATTCCGGATGCCGTACACACCGACCTTTACGATGGCGGTGATAAGGATTACATTCCGTTCGATAAGCTGGAGCGTTTTTATACAGAAAACCTGAAGTGAGTTTTATGAGAAAACGTCCGATTGATATCTTTTAAAAATTATGAAGTCGCTTTTGAAGCGACTTCTTTTTATTTTCGGTCTGTTATACTGGCCTCACAGCAACAAACAAGGGAATGAAAGTTCAACGCAGCGGCGGGTTACAATCCCCCGCTGAGATATACAGGGCCGCGGATGCGGCAGAAAGTGAGGTCAACATGAAAAAAGGATTAACAGAACTGGTCATGATTCTCGACCGCAGCGGTTCCATGAGTGGTCTGGAGGCAGACACGATCGGCGGGTTCAACAGCATGATCGCGAAGCAGAAGAAGGAAGAAGGAGAAGCGTACGTTTCGGTCGTTCTGTTTGATGATGTTTCAGATGTGATCTACGACCGGGTGGATATTCACAAGGTTGAACCGATGAACGACAGCCAATACTATGTCCGCGGCTGCACAGCGCTTCTGGACGCGATCGGGGGTGCGATCCATCACATCAGAAATGTCCACAAGTATGCCCGTGAGGAAGACGTTCCGGAAAAGACGCTCTTCATCATCACCACAGACGGCATGGAGAATGCCAGCCGCCGGTACAGCTACGATAAGGTCCGCAGGATGATCGAGCACCAGAAGGAGAGATACCACTGGGAGTTTCTGTTCCTCGGAGCCAACATCGACGCCGTCTCAGTAGCCGGCAGATTTGGCATACAGGCGAATCGTGCTGTGCGGTATGAGCAGGACCGCAGAGGCACACAGATTAATTTTGAGGTGATGGAAAAGGCGGTCCACTGTGTGAGAGGGGCGGCATCCGCTGAAAAGATGTCGGACGCGCTTGATGATGAGACAATCATGGAGCCGATCCGCCAGCATTACAGAAATAGCCGCAGACGCTAAAGTTCGTCATTGTACCCTGCAGCGGGAAGACAATAAATTTGACAGCAGGGCGATTCTGGTTCTGACGGAAGCGAAGCAGAAACTCGGGTATATTCCGGAGAAGGATAATCTGATTTTCTCGCGGCTGATGGATGCCGGCAAGCTGCTGGCAGCAAAGATCCGGAAGATTCAGCAAAAGGGCAGTTTTACCCAGATCAGCATCGGGATCTATCTGGTTGATTTCTAAAGTGCAGAAGAATGCTTTCGAAATGATCGAATTCACATCTGATATCGACGCTTGTGCAAATTATCAGGACCATAACGTAAGCCGCCCTGTTGCATTTAAGGTGGTGGTACATTTATCATAGAATCATGGAGTCGACGCCATATCGTTAACCTGTATTTATCAAACTGGACGACAGTTGTGGATGTGACTGTCTCAGAAGAAGTATTGTGCGCAGGTTCTTTTGTGCTTCCGCAGCCGGCAAACAGGATGGATGCCGAGAGAAGAAGTGCTATGAGTGTTCTGTTCATGAAATTTCCTCCGGTTTTGTTGATATGATAGTCGTACATGTGCAAACCTCCTGTACAGTGAAAATTGTTTGTTTCAT
>JAFUCM010000124.1 GCA_017459675.1 Eubacterium sp. | reverse complement strand
TACGAATGATCAGGAGCGGTAAGGAGAAAGATCCGAACGAAAAAACTGAAAATTGAATTTTTGCTGCTGATGTGCGCCTATGGCTGCCTCGGCCCGGTGGTACGCGGGATCTCTCTTCCGTCACTCGTGATCGTGTGGGCGAGAGCGGTGATCTCCGCCGCAGCGCTGCTGCTCTTCCTGCTGCTGTTTCGGCGAGAGGGACTGAAAGACTGCCGGGCGTTTCTGGGACCGATGGTGTTTAGCTGGATCTTTCTTGCGGTTGACTGGATTGGTCTGTTTGCGTCCTATCGCTACACGACCATCGCCACAACAACCCTCTGCTATTATATTGCTCCGGTACTCGTGCTGCTCGGGGCGGCGATCTTCCTCCGGGAGAAGCTGTCGGAGATGAAAGGGGTCCTGCTGGCGCTGCTTGGCGCGTTCGGCTATGCGGTGGTTATCCTGATCAACAAGAGATACCCGGAAGGGGACCAGCTGAAGCGGACCTTGATCCAGCTGTGCACGGCGGCGCTCATGATGACGGTCTATGTTCTGTGGACAACGGACCTGAGTGCATACAGACCCAGCGCAAAAGACATCGGGCTCCTGCTGCTCCGGTGGAGCGGTCTGCACCCCCGGGCAAATTATATGTTTTCTGTTGAAACCGAAGGGAATCCGCTCCTGGATCTCTTTTACGGCTGGATTCCGGTCCCGTTCCTCTATCTGATTCCGTGCACCGGGATTCTCGGTGTGTACATGCTGCTGATCACGATACCGTTTGAACTCACAGGGAACAGAAAGAACACCCGAGCAGCTTCATGAACCCATAGATGCAGGAATCCTGTAATTTTTATTTTACAGGATTCTTTTGATGTGGTATCATCGTCACAGATTCATACAGAGATATGAAAAAGGAAATTTGAAATAGAACACGGAACGGAGGAAACAATATGAGCATCAAACGAATCGGTGTATTAACCAGCGGCGGAGATGCGCCGGGAATGAATGCCGCGGTGAGAGCGGTTGTGCGTACAGCCATATCCTGCGGGATTGAATGCATTGGAATAAGAAGAGGCTGGCAGGGACTGATCAACGCGGACTTTATCAGACTGGAGAGCTCCAGTGTCGGTCACATTCTGTCCCGCGGCGGGACGATTCTGTTCACTGCCCGCAGCGAAGATTTTATGACTGAAAAAGGCCGGGAACGGGCAGTTATGACCTGCAAGATGCTGGGACTGGACGGTATCGTGGCCATCGGCGGCGACGGCACGTTCCGCGGAGCGCTGGAGCTGTCCCGGCTCGGTATCCCCGTTGTCGGCATTCCCGCCACCATCGACAATGATGTCGGCTGCACGAATTATACCATCGGCTTTGACTCCGCCTGCAACACTGCCATTGAATGCATCGATAAGCTTCGGGATACCATGCAGTCCCACGAGCGCTGCTCGGTGGTAGAAGTTATGGGCCGCAATGCGGGTTTCCTCGCTCTGTATGTGGGCATCGCCGTCGGCGCTACGGCAGTCCTTATTCCGGAACATGAGGATGACTTCCAGAAGAATGTGATTGAGAAGATACAGGCCTCCAGACTGGCCGGTAACACCCATTTCATGATCGTTGTCGCTGAAGGTGCCGGCAGCGCGCTTGAAATCGGCAAGAAGATCAAAGAATCCATCGGCATTGAGCCGCGGGTTACGGTTCTGGGACATATCCAGCGCGGCGGATCGCCGAATGCAAGAGACCGTGAAATCGCGACCCGCATGGGCTATTATGCTGTGATGGCATTCGCAGAAGGGCGGGGCAACTGCATCATCGGTACGCGTGAAGGCGACATCGTTGAGATGCCGATCGAGGAAGCGCTCGCCATGAAGAAGCACCTGCAGATGGAGCGCTATAAGATCATGGAGGCAATGCAGGTAACCGGAAGCTCGCCCAACAGGGGCTGAGCCATTCAACGGACCACGCATAACGGACAGACAGCGAATGGCAAGAACCGGAGCGACTTCCCGGTCCTTGCCATTTCCTGAATCAGTAATTGGACAGGGAGAAGCTGCAGCTTTATCAGACACGATGAAAATAAAGAAAAAGACAATGGCTTTTGTGCTGCTGCTTGTGATTGTGATCGCAGCGCTGCTTTTCATTTTCTTTCGCGATATGCCCGCAGACAGACCTTTGGTCTGCGCACAATGCGGCAGAGAAGCAACACATCGAATCAAAGCGGGCAGCTGGATCATAGGATTATGCGACAACTGCTATAAAGCGATCGCGGGGTGAATTATCCGATTGCTATTTGATGGATTTGATATATTATACGTGCATTTGAAACATCTAACCGCAAGGCTTCGATAACTGTCCAAGCAGACAGGTGATGGTTTTTTATTTTTAGAGAATAGTAAGATTTTCCTAACATCTGTTAAAGTAATTTAGCAGGACCGTTGACGCTATGACTCAGAAGGCATATCGAAGGAAAGAGGATGAAGGAAAAACAAAGATGTGAAGATGAAAAAAGCGTTATCGGAATTATACCAATTGACCCGGGCTTTGTTCTCCGCATTTACCTGGTTGCGGGACTTGTACTGCTGTTATCGGCGTTGTCTTCCATCGCGTGCTGAAAAGCGAATAAAGGTCAGAAGGGAGCTGCAGCAAAATAAAATGCTGTGCAGCACCTTTCTGCGCCCAAAAAGGTCTCTTTTTGCGTTTGAGGTATTTAACTTCTGAAACTGTTGTGCTATAATAATTTAAATTAGAGAAATCTAATATCATGACAATCGTGATGCGCGAGGCCGGAGAAATTCCTGAGAGATCAGAGGAGATTGGAATTTGTCGGCGCGAGCGTTGTGCAGTTCATCGCCTTTATCAAGGGACGTACGCCGTTTCCCAAATGGTACTGCGTTTTCAACCTGCTGATTGGAAAGCCTGTTTTTAATTCGGTCCGTCAGCTTGGCAACACGGCGCTGATTAACGGGATCGGAACGTCAAATATGAGCCTCGGTGCAATCGTCATGTTTACTGCTCTGCTGCTTGGCTGGAAGAAGTATGTGGTCAATAAGGAGTATGAAAGATGATCGTAAAGAGAACCTCCCTCTTTCCGGCTTCAAAAGAAACGGTGTTTCGTAAATTGCAGCAGCTGGATACGCTCCAAACGATCGCAAGGCCTTATGCAACGTTTGAGCCGATTGGTGAGACTGCTTCCACCTGGACGGTCGGCAGCACATCCGCCTATCGATTTCGGCTCTTCGGCTTGATCCCTTACGGGACACACAGGATTCATATCCTGCGCTTTGACCCGGACGATGTCAGCAGCCGCGAGGGAAACGAGCACGTTCCGGTGTGGAACCACGATATTCAGCTGATCGGAAAGGATGAAAACCATACCCAATATACCGACCGGGTGGAAATCCAGGCGGGCTGGAAGACCGCCTTCATATGGCTGTGGGCAAACGCTTTCTATGCGCACCGGCAGAGGAAGTGGATCCGACTGTTAAAACGG
>JAFUCM010000123.1 GCA_017459675.1 Eubacterium sp. | reverse complement strand
GAGTCCAGAATCATAGACTGAACCTGCCGGCGCCGCTAATAGAAAGCTTTGGTGCTGAGATTGTTCTGTTCACACCAGTCTTTGATGGATAAACCTCTGGCAGACTGCTCCCGAAGCATCTAAGCCCAGGATTGACTGCGCATGTTTTTTACTGTTAATGATGTGTCCATAGTGATTGGCCTCCAGTCTAAAAGTTCTTAAGATTCTTAAGACTGATTATCCCAAAGCTGGGACCAGATCCATAGCCACTTGTTATTTACCATTTACTACTCTAGTGTCAGTGAATTATAAAGTATCGGTGAATTTCAGGCGAATTGTAGAAAACGATAAATAAGGACAACTGCTATGGACCGTTCTATGACACAGAACAAAACTGAATATCTGGAGTGTGAAAAAAACTGGGTATTCTGGTCGCTGATTATGGTCGGCGGCTTTTATGGTGCTTATACGTTCCTGCTGCGCGGCGGGATTTTCTGCAACGCGCAGACCGCAAATATTGTGCTGCTGGCGATGGCGCTGGGCAGCCGGAACTGGAGTCATGCGCTCTATCTGATTATCCCGATTACGGCCTATCTTATGGGTGCCGTTCTCTCGGAGTTTCTTGCAAAATATATCAAGCGTTTCCGGCTGCTGCGATGGGATACAATTCTGGTCGGTTTTGAGATGATTGTCGTGATCATTCTCGGCCTGCTTCCCGAATCGGCTCCGGATCAGATCTGCCAGGTCGCACTGAATTTTATCTGCTCGATGCAGTACAACACGTTCCGGCAGGCGGAGGGAATCCCGATGGCAACGACCTTCTGCACCAACCATGTGCGGCAGCTCGGCACCAATCTCGTCATCTATGCCCGTCACCGGCGGCCGGAAACGGCTCTGCGGCTGCGCATGCATCTGTCGATGCTCGGCATGTTTATCGCCGGCGGTGTCATCTCCACGCTGCTCTGCCAGTACTTTGGTCTGCGGGCGATCTGGGGCGCCGCGATCCTTCTCGCCTTCGTATTTATCCGGCTATGCCGGGCAGATCTCTTCTATGAACGCGACCGGCTGGAGGCGAAGCCGCACGGCCACTGAGGCAGGCTCCGTCCTTCTGCCTGAACAGCAGTCCGACAGGCCGGAAGCAAAGCCGCACAGCCACTGGAACAATCCATTCATCAGATCCCGCATGACACCTGACGGATGCTTACCGCTTCAGCTCCTCCATCGTCCGGAACAGCAGATCCGGCTCGACAGGCTTGCTCAGATGCGCATTCAGGCCCGCCTGCATACTGCGCTGGACATCTTCGTCAAAGGCATTGGCGGTCAGTGCTATGATCGGAATGGTTCTGGCGTCCTCCCGGTCCATCGCGCGGATTGCACGTGTGGCGTCGAGGCCGTCCATTTCAGGCATCCGCATATCCATCAGGATAAAATCATAGTACCCCGGATCGTGCGCCGCGAATTTATCGACTGCGATCCGGCCGTTTTCTGCGTGTTCTGCCGCCATGTCACGCATGGACAGCACCATCATCATAATTTCCGCATTGACTGCCACATCTTCCGCCAGAAGAATCCGGCAGCCTGCAAGTTTGTCCGTATCGTCTGAATCGTCTATGACCGAAGTGCCGTCTGTCTCTGCGGCGTTTCCCTCCACTTCTCCGGACCGCTGCAGGTGCAGAATCTCATCCTGCCCGTCCGCCTCTTCGCACCGCTCTGATTCCTGAAGTGTCAGCGTAACGGTAAAGGTGGTTCCCTTCCCTTTTTCACTCTCTACGGCAATGGTGCCGTTCATCAGTTCAACAATGCTTTTGGTGATCGGCATACCCAGACCCGTACTGCCATAGCGGTTTGTCGTAGAGGAATCCTCCTGACTGAACGGGTCAAAGATCTTCGGTATAAATTCAGGATTCATGCCGATGCCGGTATCCGTAAAGGTGAACTGCAGTGTGGACAATCCCTCAAACCTCGCTTTTTCAGCAATGGTCATCGTCACACTTCCGCCCTCCGGCGTAAACTTCACAGCATTTCCCAGAATGTTAATCATAACCTGCCGCAGCTTGGTGTCATCTCCAATATAATAGTCACAGATGTGTCCTGCAATTTTGCACGCATAATGCAGTCCCTTCTCTCTGCACTGCCCCTTGATGATGGTATTCACCTGCGCCAGCGTCTTCGCAAATGAAAATTCTTCTTTCTTGATAATCATGCGGCCCGACTCAATCCGGCTCATATCCAGAATATCATTAATGATGCCGAGCAGATGCTGTGCGGAGGCTCCGGTTTTTTCGAGATTTTTCCGCGTGCTTTCCGAGATCGTCGAATCCGCCAGTGCGATATTGTTCAAACCGATAATCGCATTCATCGGCGTGCGGATTTCATGGCTCATATTGGACAGAAAGGCTGTTTTCGCCCGGTTTGCATCCTCTGCATTGACCAGCGCATCCCGCAGGGCCCGGTTCTGCTCCATGGATTTCCGGGTCTCAGAATCCACATTGGAAAAGCTCATGCCGACCGCATGCACGATGTTATCATCACGGTCCTCCGGATGCCGCACACCGGCAAATTTGATCATGACGTATAATTCTTTCCCGTCTTCTTCAATCAGATAGCGGTAGGAAATGACGCGTTCCTTCTTTAATCGCGCACGGATTGATTCCGGTTTGATAAACTCCAGAAATTCTTCCCGGTACTCCGGCATGACGGACTGCTGTGCATAGGCCGTAACACCTGCCATATAAGGAAACTGCTGTCCGACCCGGTAGTCCTCCGGATCGCCGGACTCCTGGAAGCAGATGCCGTAGTCCTTGTCCAGTTCCACATAGTAGACACTGTAATACTCTGACGCGAGTGCCGTGATCATTTTCTCAGCTGTCTCGATCGTCTCGCTGGCATTTTCCACCAGCTTTCTGCGCTGCAAAATATACCGCGCCACATAGAAGGTGAAAACCAGCGCAAATATCACGGTCAGCATCGCGAGCAGTCCAGCGCCGTTATTATTCGCATTCCGGATCATTGTGTGATATTCTTCAGCCGGAAAACTGGTAACAACATAGAAGCGGGAAATATCACCTGTATAAGCCGCATATCCGACGGATTCTCTCCCGTTATCCCGGAACCGGAATGCATCATTCCTTCCTTCCTCAAGGTCAATTCCGTCGTTGTCAAGGGTTCCGTCCTGCGAAGCCGTGATCAGATTCGCAAAGTGATCATTTCCCTTCGTGTTATATACGACGGTTCCCTCGCTGTCGCACAGAATGACATTGCAGGGGTAATCGAAAATCGAGATCTCGAGCAGATGATTGATGTATTTTTCGCCGTAGAATCCCAGCACAAAGCCGACGATTTCACCGGACTGTGTGTTGTCCCCTGTGGCGTTCCCGGCACGCACCGGTGCATAGAATCCGATCTGCCGCTCGCTTGTTACCTTGGAATCCAGGATATAGGTCATGCCGATTTCGCCAGCAACCGCCTTCGAGAAATAACCGCGCTCAGAGACGTTGGCCTGTATCACCGGATCTTTGGTCGTGTAATCTCTGCCGTGCAGATCAATATACCGCAGATAATCGAATCCCAGCCGGTTTTCATAGATGCGCAGAATGTCGCGCACCTCATTCATTTCAGCCGCAGGGATGTCCTCCTCATTCTCCACATTTAAAACAGAAGGATCAATGCCCCGGCTGCGGAATTCTGTCTCCATAATAACCGCTGTGGACTCAATATAGTCAAGGTCCTCCTGCGCCATATTTTCGAGCGACGCCGCCCTGTTTCTTGCGATATCTGCTATGTAGTTCTGATTCTGCCGGTCAATACGCGCGACATTTAAACGATAAAACACCAAAAAAGCCACTGTGATTGCGACAGCAACAAGAAACGCAACTATTATATTCTGACGTAAATTTCCAGAATTTTCACTGCGCATAAAACTCTCCTGCGTGAAACTTCTTCCGTGTAATTCTCACTACAAACAATCCTGCAACTTTATTATAGCAATCAATGCCTGCTTTGAAAAGTATCCGCGAACAGATCGCGCCGGAGCGTGCCGGAGCTGCCCGATGGGCAGACCGCCCGGACCTCCCGGGGTTAAAATCTCTATTTGACATTCTTCTGAAGCTGTGGTATGTTTATATAGCTGTCGGAAACAGCTGTTTCAAAAACAGCGTGGAACACAGCAGCAAATCAGCATAGGGGCTTGGTCAAATGGTATGACAGGAGTCTCCAAAACTCTTAGCGGGAGTTCGATTCTCTCAGCCCCTGTAGAAAAACCGTGGAACATGTGAATATGTTCCACGGTTTTTTGTATTTCTGTCTGCTGTTATTACTGTCTGCTCCGGTCCGGCAGTCATACTTCCTTCACAACACCGATAAACAGCGGCGCGCCAGACTTTACATCCAGAATGACATATACAAACGGCCGGTTCAGATAGACTTTTTTGACGCTGGTTTTTTCGGGCGGCGCTGCTGACGCTTTCATCATAATTGCTGTAGCCGCACTTGCCTCCGTTCCGTTTTTGTTCAGATCTATGAACGTCTTATGCAGAACCGCATCGATTTCAATCTTGCTGTCTGTCATATTTGAAAAATCTGCCGTGTTTTGGAATGCCCGCCGGATTCCCATCTTCTTCAGTGGTTTATTCAGTGATACTTCATACTCATATTTGAATTCCGGCATTCTGGTGAGAACTCTGATTCCTCTGGTTTTTCTGTTCCGATAGCCTTTGATCAGATCGGTTCCCGTCAGATTTTTTACATATGCATCCACGGAAGTTCCTTTTGGCGGAAGCAGACCGAGGAATGCGACCTTGCCGCCTTCGTAATTTTTGACAAATCCCTTTGCACCATTCACTTTCACAAATGTATTTTCACACCCTTCCAGCATTTCTGCTCTCTGTCTGCCGCCATCGGCTTTATGAAATGTGCGTCTGACCGTATCCAGATAGGGTGTTTCCCATTTTGCCTTAAAATATACTGCATTGATAACAGCTGTTCTCAGTGACGGTTCCAGCCTCGAAATAATGGAAGGGATTTTTCCGTTTGTGTGATTAGAAACCCAGCGGTTGATATCATTTACCGTCTGGCTGCTGAAAGGTGCAGAATAAACTTCAGCCTGATGGTAACTCACAACCTTCTGCAGGAAAGATTTTTTCAGACGGATCGTTCCCTCTTTATACCAGAGAGAATTCGCACTGGTATATGTGATTCCTCTGGCTTTCTCCAGCTTTCTGTGCAGCGTGGAAAGATACTGGTTGTATTTTTGCACGGAGATGCCGCCCATTGCCTTCCGGATCTCCTTCCTTGTTTTTCCGGAAGCTCCATTTTCCACAATGGACAGTGCCGTGAAGATCGAATCCGGTGAAATCAGGATATTTCCGCCTGTTTTATCTGTCTTCATCGTCTTCTGCAGGAGTTTCACCGATGCATTCGCCATTGCTCCCGCAAATACTTTGTCTGCCCTGCGCGACTTCGTTCCAAACGGCTGAATGCTCTTTGTCTGGTTCTTTGCGCCGGCACTTAATGGCTTTTGCTGCATAGAAGGTTCTGCGTCATCTGTTTCATAATCAAGGATTTCCGGCACAGACGCCGCATCGGCTTTTGCATAATCAGTTCCTGCCATGAGTACAAACCCGGCAATCAATACTGCTGCTATAAGTCTGGAAACAAACTGTCTCATCCTGCTGTCCTCCTTCTTCTTGCGCAATATCATTAATATTTCACTCAGGTTCATCCCGATTGATTCCGCACATGCGGGTTTTGTCAAATATACGCTCCGCAGCTCCAATCAGTCCTGCATCCGGCCGAAATTCCAGAATGCCACGGCTGCCGCAGCGCCCACATTCAGGGAATCCACGCCGTGCGTCATCGGAATCATGACCGTATCATTGCACTGTCGGATGGTCTCGTCCGCCAGTCCTTCGCCTTCTGTCCCGACGATTACTGCAAGTTTCTCATATTCTTGAAAACGCGGATCATCCGGCCTGCAGGAATGGTCCCGCAGCGCCATGGCAACGGTGTGAAATCCAAACTCTTTGAACTGCTGTACACCATTCTCATACCATTCTGCCGGCTCTTTTCCTGTAAATGTCCAGGGAATCTGGAATATCGTCCCCATACTGACACGGATCGCCCTCCGGTAAAGCGGGTCTGCGCAGTCCGGCGTAAACAGAACCGCGTCCATGCCGAGTGCCGCGGCTGACCGGACAATGGCACCGAGATTTGTCGGGTTAACAACGTGTTCGAGAACCGCGATCCTGCGGATGTCTCTTGCAATTAGTTTCCCGGTCAGCAGTACCTCTGCTGAAACAGGCTCCTTCCGCCGCATCAGGGCAAGCGCGCAGCCGGTCAGGTGATAGCCCGCAATTTCCTCCATCACGGATTCCTCTGCTGTGTATACCGGAACATCCACATCCGTCTTCAGAAGTTTTGTGAGTTCTTCTGCATATTTCTCTGCACAAAGAAAGGACACCGGGGCATAACCGGCCCCCAGTGCCCTTTCAATTACTTTCATACTTTCTGCGATAAAATACCCCGGCGCCGGCTCACAGGCATGCTTCAGGTCACTCTCACGCCGCCCGGCGTAAAGCTGAAGTTCAGGAAGATCAAGGCTGGTGACGCGAATGATTTCTGACATGTTGAATCCTCCCTGTTCCTGTTTTGTTCCGTACAGACGCTCTGTCAGGATTTCATCACATGAATTGCCTCAGCCACACTGTCAACCGGTACCAGCTTTACGCTGCTTCCGGCAGGAAGCGTGAGATTGCGCATGTTAGCCTTTGGCAGAATGATTGTCCGGAATCCCAGCTTCTCCGCCTCATTGACACGCTGCTGCGCCATGCTGACGGAACGGATCTCACCGGACAGTCCGACTTCTCCGAAGACGACGGTCTTGCTGTCGACCGGGATGTCCTTTTCACTGGACACAATTGCCAGAAGAATGCCGAGGTCCACGGCCGGCTCTGTCATCTTAATGCCGCCGGCGATGTTGACATAGACATCCCGCTGTGACAGATTCACACGCGCACGCCGCTCCAGTACGGCAACCAGAAGATTTACCCTGTTGAAATCCGTACCATTTGCGGTTCTTCTCGGAAATCCGAAATTCGTCTGACATGCCAGTGCCTGTACCTCCAGCATAATGGGACGGCTTCCCTCCATCGAACAGGAAACGACTGACCCGGATGCGTTCTCGGCGCGGCCTTCCAGCATGAATTCCGAAGGATTGGCAACTTCAACCAGTCCCTCATTGCGCATTTCAAAAACACCGATTTCATTGGTTGATCCAAACCGGTTTTTGACGGCACGCAGAATTCTGTAGGAGGCATTTCTGTCCCCCTCAAAATACAGAACTGTATCGACCATATGTTCCAGCACACGCGGTCCCGCCACGTTGCCGTCTTTGGTGACATGTCCGACAATAAATACGGGGATCTGCATTCCCTTCGCAATCCGGAGCAGCACGCCGGTGGACTCCCGGACCTGAGAGACACTTCCCGGTGAGGAAGAGACCGCCTCATTATACATCGTCTGGATCGAATCAATGACGACAGCCCCCGGCTGTTCTCTGCTGATAATCTGTTCAATCAGATCCAGATTCGTCTCGCAGAGCAGCTTCAGGCCATCCTGAAAGCTTCCGATCCGCTCTGCGCGCATTTTGATCTGCGTGAGCGACTCCTCACCGGAGACGTACAGAATCCCCTGCGGGCGGCCGGAAAGCTGCCGGCACATCTGCAGAAGCAGTGTTGATTTGCCGATGCCCGGATCTCCGCCGATCAGCGTCAGCGAGCCGGCGACAATGCCCCCGCCGAGGACCCGGTCCAGTTCACCGATCCCCGTGCGGATCCGGTTTGTCTCATCCAGTGCGATCTCATTGAGCTTCTGCGGAACAGGTGCATCCTTTGCCTTTTTCGCTGCAGCTGCGGCACTCTGCCCCGGCTTCGCAGGCCGGATCACTTCTTCCGCAAAACTGTTCCACGCATGGCAGGCCGGACACTGTCCCATCCATTTGGCTGATTCATGTCCGCAATTCTGACAAAAGAATATACTCCTGCTGCTTTTTGCCATCTGCAGTCTCCTTTATGCTTCCCGGATCTCGACTTCTGCAGAGCCCTTCTCTTCCAGATCGATACTGATCGTCAGTTTTCCGCTCATGGTAGCTTTGACAACGCCGTCATCTACGCCGTCAATCCTGACATCATAAGAGACGCCTTCGCCAAGGCCAAGTGTGATCTGCACGTCTTTATTTCCCTCAACGCGGAATGTAACGGCATCCTCGCTGACCTGCAGGCCGGTTACGGCAGTGCCCGGAACAGACTCGTACAGAACAGTGTCATTCCGCTCCAGGCGTGTGATCTCATTATAGGTTTTCACCTTATAAATGCTTCCGCCGCTCTCGTAATCAGCTTTTTTCGTCTTCTCTGTCAGCTCGTAATTGCCAAAGCTGATGCTGCCGTCCGCCTCTGTTCTGATTAATTCATTAATAACTGCCATGATTTATACTCCTTTTCTTTTTTATGCTTCTTTCCAGGTAAATTCACCCTGCCGCGCTCCGACTGTGATGGTTCTGCCGCGGTGCAGTTCCCCGCTCAGCAGTTTCTCGGAGAGCGGATCTTCGATCATGGTCTGGATCGCTCTTTTCAGCGGCCGCGCGCCGTATTTGCTGTCATAGCTGTCTGCGATCAGCTTATCTTTGCAGCGGGCCGTCAGCTTCAGTGTAATATCCATCTGCTCTCTGCAGCGTTTTACAAGGTCCGCAACCAGAATGTTTACAATTTCCTGCATATGATCTCTGGTCAATGCATGGAAAACGATCGTTTCGTCGATCCGGTTCAGAAATTCAGGCTTGAAGATTTTCTGGATCTCATCCATAACCTGCGCCTTCATGTTCTGATAGTCGCGCTCCTCATCCGCACCGCTGTCAAATCCCAGATGCTTCGGTGCCACGATACGCGATGCGCCCGCGTTAGACGTCATGATGATACAGGTTTCCTTGAAACTGACCTTTCTGCCCTGGGCGTCGGTGATATGTCCGTCATCCAGAACCTGCAGGAGAATGTTGAAGACATCCGGATGCGCCTTCTCAATCTCATCAAACAGAAGAACGCTGTAGGGATTTCTCCGGATTTTCTCAGACAGCTGACCGCCTTCATCATATCCGACGTAGCCGGGCGGTGAGCCGATCAGTTTGGAAACACTGTGCTTCTCCATGTACTCGGACATGTCAACACGGATGATGGATGCCTCGCTGCCGAATACCGCTTCCGCCAGTGCCTTGGAGAGTTCTGTCTTGCCGACACCGGTCGGTCCCAGAAACAGGAAGGATCCCACCGGTCGGTTCGGGTCCTTCAGCCCGACTCTGCCGCGCCGGATTGCGCGTGAAACGGCCCGGACTGCCTCATCCTGTCCGACAACACGTTTATGGAGAATCTGCTCGAGTTTTGCGAGGCGTCTGGACTCACCCTCCGCGATCTTTTCAAGCGGAATCTTTGTCCAAGCAGACACGGTGCCTGCAATATCCTCTGCTGTCACTTCCCTGGCGGCGCGTTTTTTCTCTGCCTCAGCCTGCTTCTTCTCCTGTGCTTCCTGCATCCGCAGAAGCTCGCCCTGCAGACTCATGGCACCGGATATATCATCCTGCCGCAGCGCATCTTCCATCTGCGCTGTCAGTTCTCTATGCTTCTTTTCATACTCGGCTGCTTCAGCCGCACTTTCGTCGGTGATACGATAGCCGGAAAGCCGCACACGGGAGGCTGTCTCATCAATCAGATCAATGGCTTTGTCCGGAAGAAACCGGTCATTGAGATAACGGATGCTCATCTTAACAGCTGCTGTCAGGGCTTCATCCTGTATCTTCAGGCCGTGGTGTGCCTCATAATAAGGGCGCAGGCCATACAGAATCTTTACCGCATGTGCCTCATCCGGTTCCGAAACCGTCACCGGCTGGAAACGCCGCTCCAGCGCCGCGTCTTTCTCGATATACTTTCTGTATTCGTCGATTGTCGTCGCACCGATCAACTGGATTTCCCCGCGCGAAAGGGACGGCTTGAGAATGTTTGAAGCATCCAGTGCGCCCTCTGCGCCGCCGGCGCCGATCATGGTGTGAATCTCATCGACAAACAACAGGATATTCTTATTTGCAGTTACTTCCTGGATCACATTTTTGATGCGCTGTTCGAACTCGCCGCGATACTTGGAGCCCGCGACCATGCCGGAAAGATCCAGCACAACCAGACGTTTATCGCGGACGGTCTCCGGAACATTTCCTGCGGCAATCTCTGTGGCGAGTCCTTCTACAATCGCCGTCTTGCCGACACCCGGTTCTCCGATCAGACACGGGTTGTTCTTCGTTCTGCGGCTCAGGATCTGTACCAGCCGCTCGATCTCAGTCTCGCGTCCGATCACCGGATCCAGCTGATGATTCCGCGCCATTTCCGTCAGATCGCGGCTGTACTGGCTGAGCGTCGGCGTACCGGACGGGTCATCCCCCGCGTGCATGCGGTCGGCTTCTGCCCGGATCTCCTGGTCATTCTGCCCCATTGCACGCAGCAAATTGACAAATAACGCACGCAGATCGATCCCCATTGTGAAGAGCAGACGCAGTGCAACGCTCTCCGGTTCTTTGAGCATTGCCAGCAGCAGATGCTCGGTTCCGACCTTCTCACTGAAGAAGCGCGAAGCTTCAAGTGCCGCGTCCTTCTGCAGCTGCTCTGCTTTCGGCGTATATTCCGGCAGCAGAACGGTATCTCCGCTCCGGTCCGGTGCGATCAGTACATCAATCAGCTCGACCAGCTTATCGTATACGACGCCGGCCTCTGAGAGTATCATTGCCGCGGTTCCGTGACCCTCCCGGATCAGGCCGGCAAGAATGTGTTCCGTGCCGATGTATCCGTGACTCCACGTAAACGCGAGGTCTTCTGCACAGCGCAGCGCCTTGTTGGCCTGCGCGGTGTAATTGATTTTCATATTTACAGGTTCTCCTTGAAAATTTACCAGACTGAAAAACATAACAGTCCTGTACAGTAAGAAAGTCTCCCATATTCCGGCTCACAGCCGGAATTCAGGGAGACTGTTCATCCTGTTATCCGATCCTGTCCGCATATCTGTCAGCGCGGCTGCTGCCGGAATGACCGGTCAGCGTCCGCAGCAGTGTTTGTATTTCTTACCGCTTCCACACGGACACGGATCATTGCGTCCGATCTTTTTCGGCTTTACAACCGTACCGGATTTCTTCTGTTCCAGATAAAGCTCTTTACGCTTCTCCTCTGAATAGATGGCATCCCACTGCGGGAGCTCATATAACCAGTCTGCCTTCGCATCAACCATGTTCTTGTAGAGCTTTTCCTTGTCAAACGCGAGACTGACTTCTGTATCTTCAGAAAGTGTCTCCTCGATCGGGTTCGGTGTTACCAGACTGTCATTGATGCCGTCCAGAAATCCGACCATGGTCAGCGGCTCAATCTCATATTTGTCTGCCAGCTCTTTGACTGTTCCGCGGACTTCCTCATCCGGGTTTGTCAGAAGCTTTTCGTAGATTCCTTTTTCGATCAGAAAATACTCATCCCAGAACTTCTGCAGTACGTTTGCATCTTCGCTGCGGTTGTAGGCGATGGCACGCCAGTCTTCTAAAAGGCCCATTTCTTATGCCCTTCCTTTCAAGTTTTTTTTCAGTTTAGTTTATGCTTTGTGAAAAATCAATTATTTAAAATATCCCACGCCGGATTCGAAGATCTTCATATCCTGTTCGCCGTAGATGTTGATGGCTACGCCGTCGCCGCGGCGTTCTGCGTGGCACATTTTACCGAAGACGCGGCCGTCCGGGCTGGTGATTCCCTCGATGTTGAAGTAGGAGCCGTTGATGTTCCAGTATTCATCATCGGTAAATCTGCCGTCCAGATCGCAGTAGCGGGTCGCGATCTGTCCGTTCGCCTGCAGTTTCTCGAGCCACTCTTTGTTCGCGACGAACCGGCCCTCACCGTGGGATGCAGGGATTGCGTAGATGCCGCCCTCTTCTGTGCCGGCAAGCCACGGGGACTTTGTCGATACCACGCGGGTATATGCCATCTTGGAAATATGACGTCCGATGGTATTAAATGTCAGCGTCGGTGAATCTGCCTGCTGTCCGGTAATCGCGCCGTGCGGCACAAGGCCGAGCTTGATCAGTGCCTGGAATCCGTTGCAGATGCCCAGTGCAAGACCGTCCCGCTCTTCGAGCATCCGCGTGACTGCTTCCTTGATCTTCGCATTCTGGAATGCCGTCGCAAAGAACTTCGCGGAGCCGTCCGGTTCGTCACCTGCTGAGAATCCGCCCGGGAACATGATAATCTGCGCCTGGTCAATGGTCTTTGCAAAGAGATCTACAGACTCGAAAATATCATTCGCGCTCAGATTGCGGAAGATCTTCGTCTCAACCTTCGCGCCCGCACGCTCAAATGCCTTCGCACTGTCGAATTCGCAGTTGCTGCCCGGGAATACCGGGATAAATACGGTCGGCTGTGCGATCTTATGCGAGCAGATGTGAATCTCTTTCGCCTGGTAAATGCCCTGATCTTCGATCTCGATCTGATTCGGCTCTGCGCCGGAGACCTGGCGGAAAATGCCGGAAAGCGGCGCGCTCCACGCCTCCAGTGCCTCCTCTCCGTCGATCACGGTATCACAATATTCAAATGTAAAGTTCTGTGTCACTTCACCAATGACAGTGTATGTGCATGCAAGATTGCCGACTTCGCCGTCTTTAATCTCCAGAATCATGTCGCCAAAGGCCGGGCTGAACAGATCTCTTGCATCGACATTGTGTTCGATTCTGACGCCGAGCCGGCTGCCGAATGCCATTTTGCTGACAGCCTGGGCGATACCAAACCGGTTCAGTGCATATGCAGAGAGAACGCGGCCTGCCTGCATATCCTGATGCACGCGGTCATACAGATCCATAACGCCTTCATAATCCGGCAGATACTGATCATCCCGCGGGATCCGGATCCAGACCAGCCTGCTGCCGGCTTCCTTCAGTTCCGGTGTAATCACATCGGAGACATGTCCCACATCAACCGCAAAGGATACCAGTGTCGGCGGCACATCAATCTCGTCGAAGCTGCCGGACATACTGTCCTTGCCTCCGATCGAAGCAAGACCGTAGCGCACCTGTGCCTCATAGGCTCCGAGCAGTGCAGCGAACGGCTGGCTCCAGCGCGCCGGGTCCTCGCTCATACGGCGGAAATACTCCTGGAACGTAAAATGAATCTTCCGGAAATCACCGCCGGAAGCGACGATCTTCGCCATGGACTCTGTCACAGCATAGACTGCGCCGTGATAGGGACTCCAGCTGGAAACATACGGATCAAATCCGTAGCTCATCATTGTAACAGTCGTTGTCTCACCATTTAAAACAGGTACTTTGGCGATCATGGACTGTGTCTCTGTCATCTGATATCTTCCGCCGTACGGCATCAGTGTGCTGGCCGCGCCGATGGAGGAGTCAAACATCTCTACCAGGCCCTTCTGGGAACAGCCGTTCAGATCGGAAAGCTGTCCGAGCCATGCCGCCTTCACGTCGGCGATGTCGCCGCAGCGAACCAGCGGATTGCCGGCTTCCTCAGGAATGTCCACATGAACGGAAGCTTCCTGGTGTGCGCCGTTTGTATTCATGAATGCACGGGACAGATTTACGATGGTCTTTCCGCGCCAGTTCAGCACCAGACGCGGCTCTTCGGTGACAACAGCCACCAGATATGCTTCCAGATTTTCCTCTGCGGCATATCCCATAAATTCATCGACATCCGCTGCGTCGACGACCACTGCCATACGCTCCTGTGACTCGGAGATGGCAAGCTCTGTGCCGTCAAGGCCGGCATATTTCTTCGGCACCTGATCCAGGTCGATCTGCAGGCCGTCTGCCAGCTCGCCGATCGCGACGGATACGCCGCCTGCACCGAAGTCATTGCACTTGCGGATCAGTCTGCTGACTTCCTCTCTGCGGAACATACGCTGCAGCTTACGCTCTGTGGGCGCATTTCCCTTCTGAACTTCTGCGCCGCAGGTCTCGATCGATGTCGCTGTATGCTTCTTGGACGAACCGGTTGCGCCGCCGATGCCGTCGCGTCCCGTGCGGCCGCCGAGCAGAATGATTACATTGCCCGGTTCGGAGGTCTCACGCATGACTGCGCGCCGCGGTGCCGCGCCCATGACGGCGCCGATCTCCATGCGCTTCGCAACATAATTCGGATGGTAGATTTCTTTGACATAACCGGTCGCGAGTCCGATCTGGTTGCCGTAGGAGCTGTAGCCGCGCGCCGCATCTCTTGTCAGATTCTTCTGCGGCAGCTTGCCGGGAATCGTCTCGCCGACCGGGCGGGTCGGATCTGCGGCACCGGTTACACGCATCGCCTGATAGACATAGGTTCTGCCGGAAAGCGGATCGCGGATCGCGCCGCCGAGGCAGGTGGCCGCGCCGCCGAACGGCTCGATCTCAGTCGGATGATTGTGTGTCTCATTTTTGAAGTTGATCAGCCACTCTTCGTATTCGCCGTCAACATCCACGGGCACGACAATGCTGCACGCATTGATCTCATCGGTCTCTTCCTGATCGGTCAGCTTTCCTTCTGCTTTCAGTTTCTTAACGGCGATCACCGCCAGATCCATCAGGCAGAGGAATTTGTCGTCACGTCCTTTGTAAAGAACCTCACGATCGGAAATATAGCGGTCATAGCTCGCGATGATCGGGGCTTTGTAAGCACCCTCGCCGAAGGTAATATCCTTCAGTTCCGTCAGGAATGTCGTGTGGCGGCAGTGATCGGACCAGTAGGTGTCCAGCACGCGGATCTCGGTCACGGTCGGATCACGGTGTTCCTCTTCTCCGAAGTATTTCTGGATAAACTTGAAATCTGCAAATGTCATGGCAAGTCCGAGGCTGTCATACAGCGCCTTCAGATCTGCCTCTGCCATACCAGTAAACCCTTCAAAGATCTGAATGTCATCCGGCTCCGGGAAATCCATTACCAGTGTCTCCGGCTTCTCAGCGCCTGTTTCACGGGAATCCACCGGATTGATGCAGAGCTTCTTGACCGATTCCAGTTCTGTATCGCTGATACTGCCTTTCAGGACGTAGGTTGTCGCTGTCCGGATCAGCGGCTGCTCTTCCCCGCGCAGGAACTGGATACACTGTACGGCCGAATCCGCACGCTGATCAAACTGTCCAGGAAGATATTCGACGGAAAAGACCGTCTCATCTTCTGCGAGCGGAAATGTCTCTTCATATAAAACATCGACCGGCGGCTCTGCGAAGACAACGCTGCATGCCTTCCTGTAAACATCTTCACTGATATTCTCAACATCATAACGGATCAGGATCCTGACGCCTGTCACGTCAGTCAGTCCCAGATATTCTCTGATTTCGTGCAGCAGACTGTCGGCCGCTACTGCAAATTCCGGCTTCTTTTCAACATAAACACGTTTAACGCTGCTCATGAAGTCCTCCTGATTCTGTGTGCTTTTTTCATGGCTGTTTCATTTGATAAACATATCATTTTGATCCAGTCAATCTTACCATAGTTTTGAATATTAGTAAAACGAAACTATTTACGTGAACGCTGATTTCATGTATGATAGTACGAGTTTGAATCGCAGTGGATCCGTCCACCTTGTTAAGGCGGGTAAAGCGCCCGGCGGCGGGTTCGAATCAAACTGATCATGATCCCGCATAATTCTGTGCCGGACGGAGATATCAGATATGTTCTGGATTCTTATACTATTGCTTACTGCAGCCGGGATCTCTGCGCTGCTGATCTGGATGCTTCATCCGGCTTCTGACAGATGCGGCGAGCTGATTCCATTTCAGGAATACCACTACGCCCACCGCGGCCTCTGGGATGCAGGTGCGGGAATTCCCGAAAACAGTCTTCCCGCATTTGCCGCAGCAGCGGATGCAGGCTATGCAATTGAACTGGATGTGCATCTGACTGCAGACGGAAATGTGATTGTTTTCCACGATGATTCAACGGGCCGCATGTGCGGAACTTCGTACACCATCGAGCAGACGGACTGGAGCACACTCGCTTCCCTGCATCTTGCCGGCACGGCGGAACGGATTCCTCTGTTTTCCGAGGTTCTGGCTGTCGTTGACGGACGTGTGCCGCTGCTGATCGAACTGAAGCTGCCGTCCCGGGATCTTTCCCTCTGCGGTGCCGTCATGCAGCTGCTTGCCGGCTACCGGGGCCCGTATGTGATCGAGTCATTTAACACGTTCGGTCTGCGCTGGCTGAAGAAAAACCGGCCGGAAGTCCTGCGCGGACAGCTTTCCGCACGATTTCCGCGCACCCTGAACATTGCAGCCCCCGCGAGATGGCTCACCACCATGCTGCTGGTCAACCCCCTCGGGCGGCCGCATTTTATTTCTTACCGGTTTGCAGATACTGACACACCCGGCTTCCGGGCCTGCCGAAAACTGTTCCGGACGCCATGCTTTCTGTGGACAATCCGCACCCGGGAACAATTTCTCGCCTGCAGAGAATCCGGATGCACCGCAATCTTCGAGCGCATCCGGCCTGACAGATCATAACTTCAACGCAGATGGGGATTGAAAACCTCCACTGAGTCAAGTTTGATACAATACCCACCGCCTGTAGAGGCGGGGGACTCTCCATCTGAGTTGAAACATTTTACGAAAATACATTTACCAGAAAGGCGCTGCCGCACACATGCTGAAACTCCTGAAAAATATCTTCTTTGAACTGAAACGACGCTGCGTCTTCCGCTGGTGGGCACTGCCTGTCTACGCGCTTGGCTATTACATCGCGTTTATTCTGCTGGAACATCATGTAACAGCAGGGAGCGGATATCACCTGATCTCCGCCCCCGTCGATTATAAAATACCCTTCTGTGAGTACTTTATTATTCCATATAATGCCTGGTTCGTTTATATTATGGGAACCGTAGCGTTTTTTGTTCTGGTCAACCGGCCGCCGAAGGAATATTACCGCTTCGAGATCAATATGATCATCGGCATGACCATCTTTCTCCTGATCAGCTGGCTTTATCCAAACGGTCTCGATCTGCGTCCGGAGAGTTTTGCGCATCAGAATGTTTTTACCCACATGGTAGAAAACCTGTACAACCGTGACACGCCCACCAACGTCTTTCCGAGCATGCATGTCTACAACTCGGTCTGTGCATATATGGCCCTGCGCTCCTGCGACTGGATGAAGGACAAGCGGTGGCTCATCAGTCTTCTGCTGGTTCTGACGATCCTGATCATCGCGTCGACCCTGTTTCTGAAACAGCACTCGATTCTCGATGTCTTCGCGGCGCTGGTGATTAATTATGTTTCTTATCAGATTGTTTACCGGTCGCGCTGGGCGGCGCGCTGGCAGGATTAAACGAAACCGGCCGCCCGTTTTTTTAAATCCGCACAAGCTTCGCGAATGAAGCCATCATTCTGCGCTCGCCGACGCGGTCGAAGTCCACGACGACTTCGTAGTCGCGCTTGCCGTCTTCTATCTTCTGTACGGTTCCTTCGCCGAATTTGATATGGCGGACGCGGTCTCCGACACCGTAGTCGAGGTGGTCTGCCTTTGTCACTGTAAATTCGCGCATCTTGAAGGGAACTGCCTGGCTCTTGCGGGCGAATTTGCTGAGTCCGCCGCCCGGCTCGCCGACCCCTCTTACTTTCGTTTCTGAACCGGCTCTTGTCTTTTCATTGGTATTGTTATCTGCCATTTTATTTACCTGATATGCTGTATTTCTTGTCATCTGAAGCAATTCCGGCGGTATTTCTTGGATGAACCGGGACGGCCGCATGAACTGTGTCTCGCCGCGGATCATCCGCCGCGCGGCTGATGTCAGGGTCAGTTCGCGCTTTGCGCGTGTGATGCCCACGTAGCACAGCCGACGCTCTTCTTCCAGTTCTTCTGAATCACCGGATGCGATATATCCCGGGAAGAGACCTTCTTCCATGCCGACGAGATAGACTGACTCAAATTCCAGGCCTTTTGCCGCATGCATGGTCATCAGAAGTACGTAGTCGCTGCCTTCCTCTACAGAATCGATATCCGCCACCAGCGAAACCTGCTGCAGAAATTCTGACAGCGTCGCGTTATCATTCTGTGCTTCATATTCTTCGACTTTGGAGGTCAGTTCGCTGATGTTCTCGATCCGCGCCTCTGCTTCCGGCGTCTCTTCCGCCTCCAGATCCTTCAGATACCCGGTCTCATTGAACAGCTCTTCCAGAAGCCCCGCGATTGTGAGGGTTCCGTCATCCAGCTCTGCGCGCAGTTTCTGGATCAGCGCAGTGAATCCTGTGATCTTCGCCGCCGCGCGTCCGAGTCCCGGAATCTGGTTTGCTTCCAGCAATGCCTCATAAAAACTGATGTCATGGTCCTGTGCGTAATTCATCACACGGGCAATCGAAGTCTGGCCGATCCCGCGGCGCGGAATGTTGATGATCCGCATGCAGGCGAGGTCATCCTGTCCATTGTCAATCGTCTTCAGATAAGACAGGACATCCTTAATCTCTTTTCTGGCATAGAAATTAATGCCGCCGACAACCTTATAGGGAATGTTTGCGATCACCATGGATTCTTCCAGCATGCGCGACTGCGCATTGGTTCTGTACAGAACCGCAAAATCGCTGTACGGCTTCCCGCTGCCGTGCTTCTTCTCAATATCCCCGGCTACAAACTCCGCTTCTTCATAGCCGTTTTCAAACTGCCGGTAAACAATCTCTGCGCCGTCTCCCAGATCCGTCCAGAGGTGTTTCTTCTTGCGTCCTTCATTATTCGCAATCACGCCGTTCGCGGCATCCAGAATTTTTCTGGTCGAACGATAATTCTGTTCGAGCCGGATCACTGCCGCCTCCGGATATTCAAATTCGAAGTTCAGAATGTTCCGGATATTGGCGCCCCGGAATTTATAGATCGACTGGTCATCATCTCCCACAACACAGAGATTGCGGTATTTCGACGCAAGCAGCTTTACCAGCGCAAACTGCGCTGTATTGGTATCCTGATACTCATCGATCAGAATGTAGCGGAACCGCTCCTGATAGTAATCCAGAACCTCCGGCTCCCGGCGGAACAATTCCACGGTTTTCACCAGCAGATCATCAAAATCCAGTGCGTTGTTGCGGTGCAGGATTTCCTGATACAGGCGGTAAGCAGCCGCAATCTGTTTCTCCTCCCAGCGCTTTGCCTGCTCCTCAAATGCATCGGGGGTGATCAGTTCATTTTTCGCCGCGGAGACCTTTGCCAGCAGGCCGCGTTCCTTATAGACCTTCGGATTGAGCTCCAGCTGTTTAATAACCGTCTTCATCACCTGTCTGCTGTCGTCGGTATCGTAGATCGCAAAATTGGCGGTATATCCGATGCGGTCAATGAAGCGCCGGAGAATCCGTGCACAGGTTGCGTGAAAGGTAGCGACCCAGATCTGGTCAGATCCGAATCCGACCAGCTTGTCTACCCGCTCCCGCATTTCGCCTGCGGCCTTATTGGTAAATGTGATCGCAAGAATGTTCCAGGGATTTACATTGCATTCACTGATCATATAGGCAATGCGGTGTGTCAGGACCCGGGTCTTGCCGGACCCGGCACCTGCCAGTATTAAAAGCGGTCCCTCTGTCTGGAGGACCGCTTCCTTTTGTGGCTGATTTAAAAGCTTTAATTCTTTCATAAATATTCCTTATCTTATCGGATACTTCAGAGAAATGTAATTCCCAGTCCTTCAATCAGAAGTCCCCAGAAAATACCACACGCAAAAAGAAGCGCTGTGATCTGAAGATTTTCCTTCATATGCCGGTTGTTCGTCCGGAACAGAACCAGAAGTCCGACGCCGGCTCCCACCAGAAGCCCTGACATCATCTGTCCTGCCGCCAGAATTCCTTTCAGATAGAGTTCCGTGATCATGACCGATGCGGCACAGTTCGGAATCAGTCCGATAACTGCCGCAAGCACCACGCCGATAAATTTCCGCTTTGTCAGAAGCGTGGCCAGCGCGGCCTCTCCGATCCCTTCCACAAGAAAGCCGATCACAATCGAGATCAAAAAAATAAAAAGCGTAATGTGCAGCGTGTGAATCAGAGCCGGTTTCAGGATCCCGTGTTCTTCCTCTTCACAGTGACAGTGCTCCTGCTCACAGAGATCATGAATTTCCTTGCGGATGCCCATGTAGCGCAGGACATGCTTCAGAATAAAATCAATGAAAAATCCGGATATTACAGCCAGCACCATCTTCGTCAGCAGAATCCGGATAATGATTGCCGGCGCAACTGCTTCTGAGATAAAAATCGGGAGCATTTCATCTGACGTGGACAGAAAAACAGCCAGAAGCGTTCCGATTGTGATGACGCCGCCGGAATACAGACTTGCTGCCGCAGCAGAAAAACCGCACTGGGGGACAACCCCGACTGCACCGCCGAAAAGCGGGCCGAGTTTTCCCATCCTTCCAAGTGCATCCGCCGACTTTTCGCCTGTTCTGCTCTCCAGGTATTCCATCAGCAGATACGTCAGAAACAGAAACGGCAGCAGCTTTAATGTGTCAATGACAGCATCCAGTAAAACATCTAAGATCATATAGTATCCTTTGCAGTTATTTTTCAGCGGTCAAAATCCGGCGCACCGTTTAAGTGATACGGCGTCACCTGATAGACATAGTAATTCAGCCAGTTGTTGTACAGGTTGAAGGAAAGTGCGCGCCACAGAAGCAGCGGCGTCTCATTCGGATCATCATTCGGATAATAATTTTCCGGGAGCGCTGTTCCAAGGCCCCGCTCCGTATCCCGCCGGTACTCCTGGTCCAGTGTCATGCGGTCGTACTCCGGATGCCCCTGTACGAAAATCTTGCGGCCTTCGTCCGCCATGGCCAGGAACATGCCGGCCTCCTCTGACTCAGAGAGAACCGTAACTTCCTCACATGCGTGAAGCTGTTCCTCATTGATCTCCGTATATCTGGAATGCGGCGCAAGAAATACATCGTCAAATCCGCGCACAAGCGGTGTCTTGCGCTTCATAACCGGCTGTTTGAAAAGTCCGAAGAGCTTTTTCGGCCGCTCCCGCTTATCAATTCCGTAAAAATGATAAAGCGCCGCCTGCGCACCCCAGCACTGAAACATCGTTGATGTCACATGTTTCTCGGACCAGTCCATGATCTCCACCATCTCCGGCCAGTAATCCACTTCCTCAAACGGCATCAGTTCCACCGGCGCGCCGGTCACGATCATGCCGTCAAAATACTGATCCCGCACCTCTGAGAAATCCGTGTAGAACTTATTCAGATGGCTCTTTGAAGTGTTCTTCGACGTGTGGCCGGAAACCACCATAAAGGACACATCCACCTGGATCGGTGAATTTGCGAGACACCTTAAAATCTGCAGCTCTGTATCTTCCTTGAGCGGCATCAGATTCAGGATCAGGATCTGCAGCGGACGGATGTCCTGGTGCATCGCACGGTCCTCATCCATGACAAATATATTTTCATGTTCCAGTATTTCCTTGGCAGGTAAATCACGCTGTACCTTCAGTGGCATACCGGTCACTCCTCTCATTATTACCGTTCTGCATTTTTGTCCGGAAGCCGGACAAACCGCATCCCGTTTGCTGCTTTTCTACTAAAATTCAAACACCGTACATCATACCATACGGAGCATGGTTCGCCAAGTTTTCTTTCAGGATTCCTCCGGCGCAAACCTTGCAATAAAATCTTCTTCCGAGAGAATCGGGATCTGCAGCTCCGCCGCCTTTTTGTTTGTCCCCGATGCGGAGGTCCCATCATTGTTAATCAGGAAGCTGGTCTTCGCGCTGACGCTCCCGGTTACTTTGCCGCCGAGATCCTCGATCAGCTTCTTCAGTGCATTCCGGTTGGCAAAATGATTCAGGCTTCCGGTGATGACAAAGGTCAGTCCCTCCAGCTTCTGCTCGCCCTGATTCCGGAATTCCTGTGTAAAGGTCAGGAACGGAAGCAGTGCATCCACAGATG
>JAFUCM010000122.1 GCA_017459675.1 Eubacterium sp. | reverse complement strand
TGTTGTTGTCGACTGCGGCATGGCATTTCCGGATGATGAGATGCTCGGAATCGATATGGTTATTCCGGATATTTCCTATCTGCTGGAGAACAGCGAGAAGGTAAAGGGTTTTGTCATCACACACGGACATGAGGATCATATCGGCGCGCTTCCGTATATTCTGAAGCAGCTGAATGTCCCGATCTATGCGACAAAACTGACGATCGGCCTGATTGAGAATAAATTTCAGGAACATGATCTGATGAATACAACCCGCCGCAAGACCATACAGTTCGGACAGTCGATCAATCTGGGCTGTTTCCGGATTGAATTTATCAAGACCAATCACAGCATTCAGGACGCGGCGGCACTGGCGATTTATTCGCCGGCGGGCATCGTGGTCCACACGGGTGATTTCAAAGTAGACTATACACCGGTGTACGGGGATGCCATTGATCTGCAGCGCTTCGCGGAAATCGGCAAAAAGGGAGTGCTCGCCATGATGTGCGACAGCACCAACGCGGAGCGGCCCGGATTTACCATGTCGGAGCGCACCGTTGGCGGCACGATTGACGGCCTATTTGCAGAGAATATGAATTCCCGCATCATCATCGCGACATTTGCATCCAATGTTGACCGTGTACAGCAGATTATCAATTCCGCGAAGAAGTTTGACCGCAAGGTTGTTGTGCAGGGACGCAGCATGGAAAATGTCATCGCGACGGCATCGGAGCTCGGCTATCTGAGCATTCCGGAGCACACGCTGATCGACATCAATGAGATGAAGAACTATCCGGATGAGAAGATGGTGCTCGTAACAACGGGAAGCCAGGGCGAGTCCATGGCGGCACTCTCAAGGATGGCGGCCGACCTGCACAAGAAGGTCACGATTAAGCCGAATGATACGATTATTTTCAGTTCACATCCGATTCCGGGCAATGAGAAGGCAGTCTCCAATGTCATCAACGAGCTCTATGAAAAGGGCGCGAAGGTGATTTTCCAGGATGTCCATGTTTCCGGACATGCCTGCCAGGAAGAGATCAAGCTGCTCTATTCGCTGGTACGGCCGAAATATGCGATTCCGGTGCACGGTGAGTTCCGTCATCTGACGGCGCAGGCCAACATCGCGAAATCCCTGGGCATCGATAATGACAATATTTTCCTCCTGCACTCAGGAGATGTGCTGGAACTTTCTGAGGAGAAGGCAGAGGTTACCGACAAAGTGCAGACCGGCGGCATCATGGTCGACGGACTCGGCGTCGGCGATGTCGGAAACATCGTTCTGCGTGACCGGCAGAAACTCTCGGAAGACGGTATCATCATCGTCGTATTTACCCTGGAGCGCTATGGCAGACAGGTACTGGCAGGACCGGATATCGTGTCGCGCGGATTTGTCTACGTGCGTGAGTCCGAGGACCTGATGGATGAGGCGCATATTGTCGCTGAGGAGACGATTAACGACTGTCTCAACAATCAGATGACCGACTGGGCGCGGATCAAAGGCGCCGTGAAAGACGCACTCAGCAGTTTTGTGTGGAAACGCACAAAGAGAAGACCGATGATTCTTCCGATTATTATGGAAGCATAAGGGAAGCGAGGCGGTTTCTGATGATCATATCAGGAAAAATACGCGAACTTACGAATTTAATCAAGCGGACAGAAGAATACAGACGGTATCAGCGCGTGCGGATCGAGCTGGATCAGCATACGGAACTGAAACAGCAGGTCGACGCGTACCGGATTGAGAAATACAGGATGCAGCAGTTCGGGGCGGATATGTACACTGCAGCGGACGAACTGCACGCCAGGTATCAGGCGCTTCTGCGGGAACCGCTTGTGATGGAGTATCTGGAACTGGAAAATGCAATCTGCAGGATGATCCGCGAGACCTGTGACGAGATCGTGCAGGAGATCCCGCTGGATCTGCCTGATATCGGATAGAATGGTGTTTACGGCAGAAGCACTGCTTCCTGCATAGAGGCAGTGTACCCGGATAACTTAAAGGAGAGCATGTATGGATAATGAAGTAAGTACCGGAAGAGGTTACCGGCTCGCCGTCAGCGGCATGAAAAATCTGATCAAGATCCTGGTTGTCATCTGTATTGCAATCGCACTGGTGCTTCTGAGCCGCCGCGCATACAAACTCGGCTATCAGGTATTTTACCAGCAGCCGGTTGACCAGGGAGAAGGCCGTGAGATCACCATTAACGTCACAGCAGATATGTCTGTGTCTGATATCGGTGAAATGCTGAAAAATGCGGGACTTCTCGAGGAGGAACCCACGGTGTTCCGCCTGCAGGAGCTGTTTTCGGATTATCACGGGAAGATCAATCCGGGGACCTATACACTTCGCACGAATATGACTGCAGATGAGATGCTGCGCGTACTCGGCGGCGAAGCGGAGGAGGAAGATACCGATACAGTAACCGAACAGACACAGGAAAATGCGGCAGGGAAGGAACTGGTCTGACATGATAGTACCTGAACGTATCCTGACATTTATTAATTCGCTGGATGACGGTCTGACGCCGTTCCTGGAAAACCTCGCGCGGGAAGCCCGGGAAACAGACGTGCCGATCATCCGGCGGGATATGCAGAGCCTGCTGAAGGTTCTGATCGCCATGAAACAGCCGCATCGAATTCTTGAAATCGGTACGGCTGTTGGTTTTTCTGCAATTCTGATGGCACAGTATGGACCGGCAGACTGCACAGTCACGACCATCGAGTCCTATGAAAAGCGGATCCCGCTGGCCAGGGAGAATTTCCGGCAGGCCGGATTTCAGGATCGGATTGAACTGCTGGAGGGCGACGCCGCAGAGATCATGCCGCAGCTCACAGATCCTTATGATTTTATCTTTATGGATGCGGCCAAGGGACAGTATCCCGCACTGCTGGAGGACTGCCTGCGTCTTCTGACACCCGGCGGCGTCCTCGTCTCGGATAATGTACTGCAGGACGGCGATCTGATCGAATCTCACTATATCGTAGAGAGAAGAAACCGCACGATCTACAAGCGGATGCGGTCCTATCTGTATACGCTGAAGCATCACCCGCAGCTGACGACCGCGATTCTGCCGGTCGGAGACGGGGTGACGATTTCGGTGAAATGCTGAAGGCGGCGCGGATCAACAATTCCATGAGCAGGTAGTCCGAATTCGGCCGGCGCTTGCTGAGCAGGTTAAAAACCTGCGAAGTTAGCACCGCTGCCAGAATGAGCTAGCGCGAGCGTGCCTGCGATGGAATGTTGATTCGCGCCGGAAAAGAAAGGAAAAAAATGAACGATCGTAAGAAGCCCGAACTGCTCGTGCCGGCCGGCAGCCTCGAAGTATTGAAAGTCGCCGTTAACTTCGGCGCAGATGCTGTCTACATCGGCGGCAATGAATTCGGCCTCAGGGCCAAAGCAAAGAATTTCAGCATGGAAGAAATGGCCGCAGGCATCTCTTATGCGCACGAACACGGTGTGCGGGTACACGTGACGGCAAATATTTTTGCGCACAATCCGGACCTGGAGGGTGTGCGTGCGTATTTTGAGGAGCTGCGCGCGCTGCAGCCGGACGCACTGATTATCGCGGATCCGGGCGTTTTCCAGATCGCGAAGGAGGTCTGTCCGGAGATTCAGCGCCATGTCAGTACACAGGCCAATAATACAAACTATGCCACGTGTAATTTCTGGTATGAACAGGGGGCGAGCCGCGTTGTGACGGCCAGAGAGCTGTCTCTGGAGGAGTTGAAGGAGCTGCGCGCGAAGACCAATCCGGAACTGGAGCTGGAGACATTTATCCACGGAGCCATGTGCATTTCCTATTCCGGACGGTGCCTGCTGTCGAATTATTTCACCGGACGCGACGCGAACCGGGGTGCATGCACGCACCCGTGCCGCTGGAAATATGCGGTTGTCGAGGAGACGCGGCCCGGCGAGTATCTGCCGGTTTATGAGAATGAGCGCGGCACCTATATTTTCAATTCCCGCGATCTGTGTATGATCGAGCATATGCCGGAGCTGATTGATTCCGGCATCAGCAGCTTCAAGATTGAGGGCCGGATGAAGACGGCCCTGTATGTGGCGACGGTCGCGCGGACCTACCGGAAAGCAATTGATGATTATCTGCAGGATCCGGCGCTGTATGAGGCACATCTGCCGTGGTACCGGGAACAGATTGCGAGCGGGACGTTCCGCAATTTTACAACCGGATTTTTCTTCGGAAAGCCGACGGATGAAGACCAGATTTACGATAACAATACCTATGTCACAACTTACCGGTACCTCGGGGCCGTTGAGCTGATTGATGAAAACGGCTTTGCTGTGATCACGCAGAAAAACAAGTTCGCAAAAGGGGACCTGATCGAAGTGATGCAGCCGGACGGCGCCAACCGGGAAGTGTCAGTTCGTGCGATCTATGACGCGGAGGGCAGTGAGATGGAATCCTGTCCGCATCCGCAGCAGGAACTTCATCTGGATCTGGGCATGCAGCCGGCACAGTATGATATTCTGCGCTGCAGAGCGTGATGACAGCGGGAGGCGGCACATTATTTTATGAAAGCATCATTTATAACAGCGCTCAATACAGTCCTCCCGTTTGTACTGTATCTTACATTCGGATATGGTGTGAAACGGCTGGGTGTCGTTGACGAGACCTTCCTGAAAAAACTGAACCGGATGGTGTTCCAGTGTTTCTTTCCGGTGATGATGTTCAGCAATGTATATCACATCGAAACGGTGGAGCTGATCCGGATTCCCTATGTGCTCACGGCACTGTTCAGCCTGTTTGCCGTGATTGTGATTCTGATGCTGGTGGTTCCGCTGTTTGTAAAGGGAAATCCGCAGCGGGGCGTCATCGTCCAGGGAATCTACCGCAGTAATTTTGTGCTGTTTGCACTCCCGATGGCGGAAAGTGTATTCGGCGCAGAAGGCGCTGCGACAGCCTCTGTGCTGATAGCGATTATCGTGCCGACCTATAATCTGGCAGCGGTTATTATTCTGGAAATGTTCCATGAAAAGGAACTGGCTGCGGCGGCGGAACGTTCTGCGGATGAAGCAGCGCCGGTTTCCGGCAGAAAGAATGCTGCTGTCAATCCGAAGATTCTGCTGCAGAATGTGCTGACCAATCCGCTGATTGTCGGTGCCATCGTCGGCGCGGTGTTTCTGTTTTCCGGGATCCGGCTGCCGCAGGCAGTGGACCAGCCGGTGCAGGCGGTTGCAGACATGACAACACCGCTGGCGCTGTTCGTTCTTGGCGGAACCCTCCGGTTCCGTGCAATCGGTCCGAATATGAAATATCTGGTTCCGACACTTGCGGCGAAGATGATCCTGCTGCCGCTTCTGACAACCATTCTGGCCACACAGCTTTCGATGACTGCCATCGAGCGCTTTGTTCTGCTTGTCATGTACGGCTCCCCGACGGCGGTCGCGTCCTATGCGATGGCTGAAAACATGGGCGGAGACGGCGAACTGGCCGGGCAGATTGTCGTGATCGGGACAGCGGTTTCCGTGTTCACACTGTTCGGGTGGATCTTCCTGTACGGGCAGATGGGAATGCTCTGAGATGGAAACATAATATAAATAGTAATTGACATAAAAGTTCCTCTGGGATATTATGTATTCATGGAAAATGATTTACATAGTATTTCCCAGAGGTTTTTTTATGTTCTGCAGAATTCGTTCATCAGCTATTTTCGGGGTAGAGGCACTGCCTGTTGCGGTTGAGGCAGATGCCAGCACGGGACTGCCGGTATTTTCTGTCATCGGGTACGTCTCTTCGCAGGTGCGGGAGGCACAGGACCGGGTGCGGGCAGCGATACGGGCCTGCGGAATCAACCTTCCGCCGCAGCGTCTGACGGTGAATCTTGCGCCCGGGGACCTGCGAAAAGACGGCACCCGCTTTGATCTTCCGATCGCTGCGGCAGTGCTCGGTGCAGTCGGTGCGATCGACCCGGTGATTCTGTCGGATGCCATGGTGCTCGGTGAACTGCGTCTGGACGGCAGTGTCGGGCGGGTCAGCGGCGTGCTGCCCGGCGTAATGTGTGCGAAGGAGACCGGATGCAGCATCTGCATTGTTCCGGCGGAGAACCGGCAGGAGGCAGAGATCGTCAGCGGGATCCGGATTATCGGCGTCCGGGATCTGGCAGATCTGATCTGCTATGCGCGCGGCGACTGGGACGGGAATAAACCGGTCAGCCCGGATGGGGAGTCCTGCGCTGCAGGCGGCGGGGCTTGTGGCAATCCGGATGCCGGAACAGAACCCCACCAGCCGGATTTTGCAGATATCCAGGGCCAGGCAGCACTGAAGCGCTGCGCGGTGATTGCGGCTGCCGGATTTCATAATCTGCTGATATCAGGCCCGCCCGGGGCGGGAAAATCCATGGCGGCACAGCGCATTCCGACGATTTTGCCGGAACTGACCAGAGAGGAGCAGCTTGAAATCACGAAGCTCTACAGCATTGCCGGACTGCTGCCGGCAGACCGGCCGCTGATCCGGGCGCGTCCGTTCCGCAGTCCGCATCATTCACTGACACCAGCAGCGCTCTGCGGCGGCGGGAAGATCCCGCAGCCCGGAGAAGTGACGCTGGCACACCGCGGCGTCCTGTTCCTGGATGAACTTCCGGAAATGAAGCGCGACACCATCGAACTGCTGCGCCAGCCGCTGGAAGACCATCACATCACAATCTCCCGGGTCGGCGGGACGTTTGATTACCCCGCCGGATTTCTTCTGGTGGCGGCGATGAATCCCTGCCCCTGCGGCTATTTTCCGGACCGCAGCAAATGTCAGTGTTCGCTTGCAGAGATTGGGCAGTACAGGAGAAAAATCAGCCATGCCATGATGGACCGCATTGATCTGCACTGCGAAGTACAGGCGGTTACTTACCAGGAGCTGACCCGGGAATCAGCTTTATCTGTAAAAAAGGAGCCGTGTATCAATTCAGCAATGATGCAAAAACAGGTAAACGCGGCGGTGAAGATACAGACGGAGCGCTACCGGGGTGCAGGGATTCATTTTAACAGTGAGCTGCAGGCGTCGCAGATCAGTCAGTACTGTCCTGTGACCGATGCGGGAAACAAAGTGCTCCGGGAAGCTTTTGAGACGCTGGGTCTTTCAGCCCGGGGGTATCATCATATTCTCCGGGTTGCCAGGACCATAGCGGATCTGGAAGGTTCGGAAATGATCGGAGAGGCACATGTGAACGAGGCGATTATTTTCCGGAACGGAGATTAAATATAAATGGAGATGGAAATCAATGGAGATGCGATGTGTAAAGAAACGGGATCTGGATTATCCACCGCAGCTGCTGCCGTATGAGCGGATGCCGGAGCTGCTGTATGTATGCGGCCGGCTTCCGGATCCGGCACAGCCGGCGGTTGCGATCGTCGGCGCGCGGAACTGCAGCCATTATGCCTGGCAGGAGGCATTCCGGTTCGGGCAGATGCTCGCAGAAGCCGGCGTACAGATTATCAGCGGTATGGCGCGGGGCTGCGATGCGGCAGGACACGCCGGTGCGCTGGCGGGCGGCGGGCGTACGTTTGCGGTGCTCGGGTGTGGTGCGGATGTCTGTTATCCGCCCGCAAACCGGGATTTGTATGACCGGATTCCGGAGGAAGGCGGCGGGATTCTGTCGGAATATGAGCCCGGTACGCCGGCGCTCGGCTGGCATTTTCCGATCAGGAACCGGATCATCAGTGCGTTTGCCGATATCGTGCTGGTCGCTGAGGCGCGGAAGAAGAGCGGTTCTCTCATTACCGTGGAGTATGCGCTGGAACAGGGCAAGACCGTGTACGCAATTCCGGGGCGGAACAGGGATCCGTTCAGTGCAGGAAGCAATCAGCTGATCGCGCAGGGTGCCGGCGCGGCCACCTCTCCGGAAGTGCTGCTGGAGGAACTGCAGTCCATTCGGATCCGGCAGAAACCGGTTCCCGGAGAACAGAAGAAAACAGAACAAATGCTGCGGGAGCTGCGGGAGGAAAATACAATACCCGGAGATGTGTACGGGAAAGAAAGCAGGTCCGGAAGAGAAAGCAAATACGGCCGAGAAAGCAAATACGGCCGTGAAAACAAATCCGGCCGAGAAAACGAGTCCGGCAGAGGAAATTCGTCTGGCAGAGAAAATCAAATAACAGAACTCCGGAAAATCTGCAGCGATCCGGAATTTCTGAAAATTGCAGAAGCGCTGGATTTTGATGAAAAGAGTGTATACCAGCTGTCGGAAGCATGCAGCTGTGCGCCCGCAAGGACAGGCAGTTATCTGATGAGACTCTGTGCAGCAGGTTATGCGAAAGAAGTACTTCCGGGATATTACGCCAGAACCTGAAGTTCCCGGCAGCTCTGTGATGTCTCGGCTCCGGCCGGCGCAGAACCAGACATCCACTGCGCTGCGCGGTTGGACTTTACAGGCAATGTGTGATATGGTTTTGGAAACACAGCAAACGACAAGAGCGGTGGTCCGGGCCCGGCAGACGAAACAGTCAGAAGCCGCCGGGCAGACGCGCGGGAGATCAGGAGAGGAGCGGTAACTATGAGTAAATTCGTGGACAGAGCAAAGGAACTCCGGGCAGATGAGATAAAGCATTACAACTGCGCACAGGGTGCACTGGTTCCATTTGCAGAGGCAAAGGGAATCGATGCAGAGACAGCTTATCAGATCGCAGGAAACTTCGGCGCCGGCATGAAGCGCGCGGCCACCTGCGGGGCTGTCACAGGCGCACTGATGGCACTGGGCCTTTATGGCGTGGAGGATCCGGCCGTGATCGGCGAATTCTACCGCCGCCTGAAAGAGAACCACCAGGGATGTCTTGACTGTGCGGATCTGCTGCGCATCAACAAGGAAAACGGCGGCAATAAAAAAACGCACTGCGACAACATGGTGTACGAGTGCGTTTCGCTGGTTGAGGAACTTTTGAAGAAATAAAGGCCTCATGTATCAATGATTTCTTCCGGGGACCGCTATATTAAGGACAAATCAATTTAATATTATTATAGGAAATCGCATCCAGATACTTCTTCTCCGGCTCGCGGTTCGTCACGACAGCGTAGAGATCGTTGAACTGGTAGAAGGAGAGGGTGGATGCCCTGTCAAATTTGCTGTCGTCTGCACACAGGATGATCTTGTCGCTGCAGGCGACTACTTTTTTCTTGGTTTCTGCCTCAAAGTATGTAGTATGCGTCAGACCCTTCTCGAGGGATACGCCTGTTGCTGCGATGAATGCGGCATCGGCGGAGATCGACGAGAGCGGATCCAGCGTCGAGATGCCGGAATAGGAGTTTGTCGCATGGTTGTAGTATCCGCCCAGTGCGATGATGTTCAGCGTCGGGTACTTGGCTGCCTCATACATGACGTTGAGCGAATGCGTGATCAGTGTCACGTTGCTTTTTTCGGCAAGGTAGGGGACCATGCAGGCGACCGTGGTGCCGGAATCCAGAAAGATGGTTTCCCCGTCAGAGACCATGTCAGCTGCCAGTCTTCCGATGATGTTCTTGGCAGTGCTGTTCTTGACAGAACGAACCTGCAGCGGAACCGGTGCAGTATCCGTGTCATTTTCTGTAATTGCAGAGACGCCGCCGTAGACTTTGCGGATGCGGCCGCGTTTGATCAGTTCATTGACATCGCGGCGTACAGTATTGACAGAGACCATGAAGTGATTGGCGAGGTTCTCAAGCGGGACATTTCCTTCAGAAAGAATATATTCTTCCATTTCAATCAGACGGTCAATTCGCATGGGGAACTCCTTTCATTTGTCAGGGGGTTAAACGCGGCAGTCACAGACAGATTCTGTGTTTCTGGTTTCTGCATATAATAATATTGGTAATTATTGAGTTGCTCTGGGGTAAATTATGGAAAATGTCTTCTGTATTTTGCCGTCCGGAAGTCGCAAAAACAGTACAAAAAACCGACAAAATAATGGTTAATTTGTTGTCAAAGGAACTGCTGCATTGGATTCCAAAAGTTATTCATGCCCGGAAACCCGCATAAAATAAGGAAAAACAATAATTTAACAAAGTTTGCGGACGAAAAAACAATCTAATTATCCACTGGAAGTATACCAGATATTACCCAATAAATGCAAGTGAAATGATAAAGTTTTTGGAAAAAATATTTTTTGAAATTAGGTATTGCAAAAACTTAACCAGTCTAATATAATAAAACCAGTGTTAAGCCATTTCTATTTTGATAATTTAGTTTTTTCAAAAAAGAGAGGAGAAGGAATCATGGCAAAGGTGAAGGTAGGTGTAGCTGGTTACGGTACGATCGGACAGCGTCTTGCAGACGGTGTTGCAAAACAGGGAGACATGGAACTGGTCGGTATTGCTGATATGGCCCCGACTCTTGCAATCCGTGCACTCTATGAAAAAGGTATGCCGTACGACCTGTATCTTGTAAATGGTGCAGATACAGCAAAGTTTGATGAAATGGGCATCCCGTACAAGGGATCTTTCCAGGATCTGGTAGATCAGGTTGATATTATGCTGGATTCCTCTCCGGCTGGTATTGGTCTGAAGAATAAACGTATCTACGAGGCAGCTGGTGTCAAGGCTATCTTCCAGGGCGGTGAGAAGAACGAAGTCGCTGATGTCTTCTTCCACGGCTATGCAAACTTCGAGAAGGGTCTTGATCAGAATTATCTCAAGCTGACAAGCTGCAACACCACAGGTCTGATCCGTACGGTTGATGCACTTGACAGAGCTTATGGCATTGATAAAGTTGCCATCACAATCATCCGCCGAGTTGCTGACCCGGGCGATTACAACCGCGGTCTTACCAACGCACTGCAGATTGAGAAGGCTCCGACACACCAGGCAGTTGACCTGATGACAATTATGCCGCACATCAATGCAACCGGTATTCTGGTTCATACACCGGTTACACACGGGCATATCATTACAGTTCTCGCAACCGGCAAGAACGGCAAGATCACGAAGCAGATGGCTATGGATGCATTCAAGGATCATCCGCGTATCCGTATCCTGCGCATGGAAGATGGCTTCCTCGGAAATGCTTCCTACTTCAAATACGGCCGTGACCTCGGACATGAGCGCGGCGATATGTATGAGATCGGTCTGTGGGAGAACAGCATCGTAGAGTCCGGCGATGACATCATGTATGCATTCGTCGTTCCGCAGGAAGCTGTTACCATTCCGGAGACAATGGACTGCATCCGTGCAGCTATGCATATGCAGGAGACCCGTGAAGAGGGTACCTCCGAGACAAACAAATACCTCGGCATCGGCAAGTTCAAAGCTATGGGACTGGGCTGATCAGCATCTGACAAGGTAATAAATGCATAGGGCTGCAGCTGCAGTATATGTGCCTGAAACATGGAGAGGCTGTCGCGTATGCGCGGCAGCCTCTTTTCACATCAGAAGAGGAGCGGTGCTGCGCCGGCAGTGAATCTGCCGCGCGGGCTGCGAAAAGGAGAAGCAATTATTATGAAATTTGGAATCCGTACACTTGACGAAGTAAATGTGAGCGGAAAAACCGTCCTCTGCAGAATTGACATTAATCAGCCGGTTGATATGGAGACCGGTACCCTGAAGAGTACGACACGTATTCAGGCGTGCGTCCCGACAATCCGGGAACTTTCCGACAAAGGTGCGAAGGTTGTCCTGATGGCACACCAGGGAAGCGATATCGAGTACCAGAATTTCTATACGACAGAGCCGCACAGCAAAGTTCTTTCTGAACTGCTCGGCAAAGAAGTTCAGTTTATTCCGGATGTCTGCGGACCGGCGGCAATTGAGAAGATCAAATCCCTGAAAGACGGTGAGATCCTTCTTCTGGACAATGTCCGCTTTATGTCTGAAGAGCAGACACTCTTTGAGAAAAAACTCCGTCTGACACACGAAGAAATGGCAAAAACCATTGTTGTCCGCAAACTGGCACCGCTCGGCGATCTGTATCTGAATGATGCATTTGCCGCAGCACACAGAGACCAGCCGACACTCTCCGGCTTTGAGCAGGTTCTTCCGTCTATGATGGGACGTCTGTTCGAGAAGGAATACGTTGTCCTCTCCGAACTCATGGAAGCACCGGCGCGTCCGTGCACATTTGTTCTGGGCGGCGCAAAGATCGCCGATGCATTCCTGATGATGGAATCCGTTCTGTCAGCAGGCGCGGCAGATCATATCCTTGCAGGCGGCGTTGTTGCGAACATTCTCCTGATCGCAAAAGGAGAGCAGATCGGCCAGGGCAGCTATGATTTCATCGTGAAATCCAATTACGAAGAATTCTTCGAGAAGGCAAAAGTTCTCCTTGAGAAATATGCAGACAAGATTGTTCTGCCGGTTGACCTGGCATGGACAGAGGGAGATGTCCGCAAAGAGGCGAAGATCGGCGAGATTCCGGCGGAGATCGGATCCACTGATATTGGTGAAGAGACGGCAAAGATGTATCAGAAATACATCCTTGAATCGAAGACAGTCTTTGTCAACGGCCCGATGGGTATTTTCGAGGCTGAACTGACAGAACTCGGCACAAAGATGGTCTGGGATGCACTCGGCGACACAGAGGCATTCACAGTTGTCGGCGGCGGCGACAGCATCACCGCGACCACAAAATACGGCAAAACAGACAAGATTTCCTACATCTGCACCGGCGGCGGCGCGCTGATCCGCTTCCTGACAGGTGAGGAGCTTCCGGTTGTGAAGGCGCTGCGTCACGGATCGCAGATCCCGATCAAGGATTAACTGTTGAGCAAAAAACGTTCATTTAAGTTAAATTAAGAAAGGAGCATCCACATGAAACTGGAGCTTGGAATCGGTCAGGGAACCCAGACTGTGGAAATCCCGGACAATAACATTTTAGATGTTCTGACTCCGAATCCGGTCGAGTATGACCTGATGGGAGAGGATGAGGTCAGACGTGCACTTGCAGATCCGATCGGTTCTCCGCGCCTGAAGGATATTGTGAAGCCGGGCGAGAAGATCGTGATGATTACAAGTGATATCACACGTCCGATGCCGACTTATACAGTTATGCCGGCATTGCTCGATGAGCTGTATGCAGCAGGCTGCAAACCGGAAGATCTGACATTGATGTTTGCCCTCGGCAGCCACAGAAAGCATACCGAAGAAGAGATGATTCATCTGGCCGGTGAGCGTGCGTTTAACGAGATCCGCTGCATCGACGGAGATGCGGAAGATGTTGTTCATGTGGGTGAGACGTCACGCGGCACACCTGTAGACATCGTGCGCGAAGTCGTAGAGGCGGACCGCCGGATCTGCCTCGGCAACATTGAGTATCATTACTTTGCCGGTTATTCAGGCGGCGCCAAGGCAATTATGCCGGGTGTCTCAACCTGGAATGCAATTCAGGCAAATCACAGCCGCATGGTAGAAGCCGGTGCACATGCCGGAAATATCGAAACCAATCCGGTTCGTCTGGATATCGAAGAGGCGTGCGCAATGGTCGGCGTAGATTTCATTCTCAATGTCGTGCTCAATGAGCATAAGAAAATTGTGAAGGCAGTCGCCGGAGATCTGACCAAAGCACACCGCGTCGGCTGTGAATATCTGGACAGACTTTATACAAAATACATTCCGAAGCAGGCCGATATCGTCATCGTTTCACAGGGCGGGGCGCCGAAGGATCTGAACCTCTATCAGACACAGAAGGCACTGGACAACTCCAAGCACGCTGTCCGGGATGATGGTATCATCATTCTTGTCGGATCCTGCAAAGAGGGGCTCGGCAACCCGGTATTCGATGCCTGGTTCCGCGAGGCAAGCTGTCCGCAGGATATTATCGACCGTCTCGCGGCGAAGTTTGCACTTGGCGGCCATAAGGCGGCAGCGGTTGCACAGGTCATGACACGTGCGAAGATCTTCATGGTCTCCGACATGGATCCGGATTTTGTCCGCTCGATCTTCATGACCCCGTTTGCGACGGTGCAGGAGGCCTATGATGCGGCCGCAGCAGAGCTCGGCGCCGATGCTTCTGTCATCGTCATGCCTTACGGCGGATCAACACTTCCGAAACTGAAATAAAAAAATAAAATATATTTAAGGAGAAAAACATGGATTACGCAAAAGAATCACTCAGACTTCACGCAGAATGGAAGGGTAAAATCGAAGTCATCGCGACCGTACCGGTCAAGTCCAAAGATGACCTCTCCCTCGCCTACACACCGGGTGTCGCACAGCCGTGTCTGGAGATCCAGAAGGATATCAACAAGAGCTATGACCTGACCCGCCGCGCGAATATGTGCCTGGTTGTCACCGACGGTTCTGCAGTTCTCGGCCTTGGCGATATCGGTCCGGAAGCCGGCATGCCGGTTATGGAGGGCAAATGCGTCCTGTTCAAATCCTTCGGCGGCGTTGATGCGTTCCCGCTGTGTGTCAAGACAAAAGACGTCGACGAATTCGTCAACACAGTTTATCTCATCAGCGGCAGCTTCGGCGGCATCAACCTTGAGGATATCGCTGCACCGCGCTGCTTCGAGATCGAGAAAAAGCTGAAAGAGAAATGTGATATTCCGATTTTCCACGATGACCAGCACGGAACCGCGGTTATTTCTCTCGCAGGTCTTACCAATGCACTGAAGATCGTCGACAATAAGATCGACGAGATTAAAGTTGCAGTCAGTGGTGCAGGATCAGCTGCAATTGCGATTTCCAAGCTGC
>JAFUCM010000121.1 GCA_017459675.1 Eubacterium sp. | reverse complement strand
GAAAGCGCACTGGAACAGATTCGTCAGAAGCAGTATTTTGACAGCCTGCAGCATTATCAGGGAAACATGCTGCTGATCGGAATCAATTACGACGAAAAAGAGAAAACACATACCTGTGCGATCGAGCAGGCGACGAAGGAAACTGCTGTCTGAGGGCATTTTCTGACAGCATTTCTCTCCACAAACCATCATTATTTTGCACAGACCATAGCGCCGGCATGCCGGAAATTCCTTTAAAAATAAGGGTTTCCGGTATGCCGGTTTTTATGATTGTATATCACGAAACGAAAATCAGCACTTTACTGCTGGGTGATACTTCTGTTAAATTGAGAATTAGTAATACATAACTAACTGTTATAGTATGGAACCGGTTGACAAGCTTACGAAGGGACAATTGAGAAAGGACAAAACGAGGAGGGACACCCATGAGAAGCACAAAGCGATTTCTGCCCTGCCTGCTTGCGGCGGCGATGGTTATGACATCCATCAGCCCGGCAGCGGTCATGGCGGACCCGAACCCTGCATCAGTGGAATCATCTAATGAAAATTCCGACATCGGGGGGGTAACAGCGAGAATAATCTGAACATATCTGAAGACACATCAGGCAGTGCAGGAGACAGCACTTCAACTGACAGTGCGGGAGGTAGCAAAGCAGTTGACGCTGCGGGTTCTGCCTCAGAGAATAATTCGCAGAGCGATGCGAACGACAATTCAGCAGACATATCTGATACCGGAACAAATTCCGGATCTGAAAATAAATCTTCGGAAAATATCGAAACAGAAATTATTTCAGAGGAAAACAATACAACATCTGCGGGAACTGACACGCAGGTGAGCATTGCTGCGTCTGAAGACGAGACAGTCACTAAAGATGCGCAGATGGAAGGTGAAGGCGAGACTGGTTCAGAAGAACCAGAGCAGGAACAGTGCCCGACACCGGAACTGGATTCATCAGCGGCTGTATTTACGATGGAAGGCTTCTATAAAAGCGGAAGCATAAAGGTCCGTATTCCGGATGGATATCAGTATACAAATTTTAAATATACGGTCGATGGTACAGAACCTTCTGAATCAAATGGTGCTCTTCCGTCAAAAGCAGGGAATATCACTGCATCGAAGATCAAAGCCGGTGTACAGGACGAAAACGGGACCGTGACAATAAAGGTCGTTGCTTTTGCAGATGGGAAAACGACTTCTGAGGTCGCCACACTGCAGCTGACCCTTGCTCCGGCAGATATGGTTAGTTTTAATGATTTAAAGCTAAAACAGGCTATCCTGACCAGTCTTGGGCGTGCTGATGAAGATGCAGGTAAAGCTGTCATCCGTCAGACTGAAATGACAGAAATAAAAGAACTGGATTGTTCGAATCAGGGCATTACAGATCTGACAGGACTTGAAAATGCTGTCAATCTGGAGAAGCTGAATGCATCCGGCAATGATCTTTCCATGACATTTGACAATTATGCAGGAAAATTATCAGCGGATAGCTACGCGGCATTGAAAGAGATCGACCTTTCCGGCTGTGGCATCAAGATGCAGGCGAAGAATTCGAATTTTTTAAGCAGGCTGTTTGGCGCAGCGAATCTGGAGAGCGTAAACCTTTCAAGCAATAAGATGTATGGCTGCTTTACGCTGAATGCCCAGGCAGCTCTGGACAAGCTGTCTGTTCTGAACCTTTCAGGCAATGATCTGTATGGAATCCAGATTACCGGAAACGGAACATTCGATGCGCTTGACAAGATCGACATGAAGCAGAATCGTGTGTATCCTGATGAGAATGGAGGAGACTGGTATTCATCCGCAATCGATTTTGGAATAGGCAGATTTGACTTTTCCGATCAGAAGAACCTGACCGATCTCATGGATTACCGGATTTATGATGGCGGCTATACAACTGTAGATTTTGATAATGAAGCAGATGTGCTTGACCTGGGTACGTTACTTGACAGGGAGGTATCTCTGACGCTGACCGGATATGGCGCTTATCAGACGATGTCCGGCAATGTGGAGGGACGCGATCTGCCGGTCATGATCGCTTCACCGGACAATAATCGTCTCTGCCAGTTTACACTTTCCCTCGAGCCGGGAGAAAATGAATTTACCATCCCTCTGGCACACGTAAACGGAGAAAAAAGAACCATAACGGTCAGGGTAAAAGTTCAGGATGTGCCGTCAGATGAAGGAGAGGAAAGCGCCGGAATCAAGGACCCTGTTCTGCAGAAGAATATTATTAAAGAGCTCAATGCGCGCAGCGAGTATAAAGAGAATCCACTTGATCCGTCTTCGCATGTTATCACGAAGGAGGAGATAGCAAAGCTTACTTCTTTGTATATTCAGGGAAGTGGAGCGGGCGTTCTGGTCAGGGATATGTCAGGGATGGAAAATGCGGTCAATCTGACGAATCTGGTGATGTCTAACATCGGGGAAGCGGAAGTGGACGCATCCAAATGGACGAATATGACAGATCTGAGGCTTGGCTATAATGAAGGCTCCATTAAAAAGGTAAAAGGACTTGCCAGCATGAAGAACCTGACAAACTTAAGCATTTCAGGTGAGTATGAGGAACTGGAAGGACTGAACGAAATCGCCGGCGGTCTGACGAGCATAACAGTAAGCAGTAAAAATCTGAAGACAGCACCGAATCTGTCTGCTGCAGTCAATCTGACATCAGCTTTGATCTCAGCTGCGGCTGATGGTACGCTGCCGGATCTGAGTGCCAACAAGAAGCTGAGCACGTATAGCATAACAGATATCAGAGATGGTTTCAGTTATCAGTCTGATTCGGTATATGAAAGCCTCAGCACTGTATCAGTCAGCGCAAAAAATGGGCAGTCATTTACGCTGCCGGAGTTTAAATCCGAAAAGTCAATTACCTATCAGCTTACCGGAAGAGGCGGCAGCCCGCTGAAGGTCGATATTTCCGGTATTAAGAATGCAGCAACAATGGTATATAACAATACGGCCGGCGATACCGATCTGACGCTTACAGGAAAAAGTGAGACGCTCACATCCTTTAAAGCAGAAAATGGGGCAAAGGTGATCTCATTTGATCGGGATTTTTCGGCACCGGGTATGACGACCATGAAGATCGGAAGCGGAAATTACGCTACGACGGATGTTGTGATTGAGAGTCAGGATAGCTTCCCGGCATTGGAAGATCTGAAACTTTGGATGGTCATTCACATGAACAAGATCCCCGCGGGCGTGTCAGGGATGTCTTCTCTTAAAAATCTGGAGCTGAGATGGTGCTATGATCTGGCAAGTATTGATGATTTTGATTTCTCAAAGATGACCAGCCTTGAGACGCTTACCATTGCAAGCGCAAGCGGCCTGAAGGGTACGCTGAACGGATCAACGATCCCGTCAGCACTTAAAAATCTGGCGATCTCCTATACCGGCCTGAGTGCGGTTTCGGATAATTGGACAGAAATGCCTAATCTGAAAAGTCTGAATCTGTCTCTCAATAAATTCGGAGATTTCCCGACTGCAGCAGTCAAGGCCGCCCCAAATGCAGAATCGATGGATCTGTCCGGAAACCTTTACAGTACGATTCCGGAAGATGCCTTTGATAATAATATTGCCTTAAAGACACTGACGCTTGGTAATTATCTTCCCGGCGTTGCAGGCGGAAACATGTCCTTTAACGGAATGCCTTTATCCGAACTGCTGGAGGGAACGACTGCAGCCAAGGCAGTCAGCTCATTGAAGGAACGTCTTCCTGAAGTAAATGTGACGATTTATGGCGGACCTGATTTATTCAGTCCATCCGGCAGCTACAGCTGTCTTAAGTCGATCGGTACTTCAGAAGGTGATGTATCCGCAGATTTCATCAATGACAGAGATCTGGTTCTGCGTGTCCCTGCAGGAACGGGCTCCATCACATTAAAGCCGTTGGCGATCCTGGAAGATACAAGCATTACAGTCAACGGGAAGGAGTATGCATCCGGGGATGAAGTCACCATCGACCTCCCGGGCATGGAAACAGAAATATCCATTGTATGCGATAATCCTTATCAGAAAGAGTTCGCTTCGTCAGGAAGCGGCTTTGGAGAGGCTGCAGAATCAAAGGTTGAATATACCTTAAAGGTGATTGCAGCAAGCTAT
>JAFUCM010000120.1 GCA_017459675.1 Eubacterium sp. | reverse complement strand
GCAGAACCAGACGTCCACTGGACGTCATGCGCCCTCGTGCAGCGGTACTAAGGCTCATGCAGGCATTCGCCAAGTACCGGCACTGCGGATGTCCCTATGATGTATATATTATGCATTCAAATTGTTTAATGCGACAGCCCCTTTGGCGCACCCATTCACATCTCAATCTGTCCAACCTGCGCCAGATCCAGACGCAGTGTATATACCAGATCCACTTCTCTGACCGGTTTGAAACCGACCTTGCCGAACACGAGCACTGCATAGTTGTCGCGCCGCACGGTCGCTGTTATCTCCTTGTATCCTGTAAGCGCGAGCGCATCTGTCATGGTCCTTACAAGATCTGTTCCGATGCCGCAGTTTCTGTATTCCGGCTGCAGATAGACATACATCTCTGCAGGTTTGTCACCGGAATCCAGATTCCAGGCCCATGCAGCACCAATCTGTTTTCCTTCTGCTTCTGCCGCCACCCAGTACTCTGCCTGCTCTGCGTTCAGGTTTGGAACCTGTGTGTCTGTCTCTGCCTGTATAAACTGCAGCTGTGCACGTGTTTCCTCTATCAGCCCTGCCGGGATCTGCTGAATTCTGTATTTCATGTTCATTCTATCCTTCGTAAATATTGTCTTTGTCAATGCTGCATAAATTCCGTTTTCCAATTCGGTCTATTGCTTATAAATCCGGTGTCCCAATTCAGACTTTTGCTTATAAATCCGATGTTCCGCTTCGTTCGATTGCATATATCCTGCGTTCTAAATTCATTACTGTTTCTAATTCTTTACTGTTTCTGCAAGATCTCATCAACCAGCGCTTCGTACTCATCGGCGCCTTTGGCGCCGACCGATGGCTCTCCTGTTAGTTGTCCCTCTGCATTCACAAAGTAGGTCATCGGAATAAACATCGCCGGAAGTGCTTCGTCAAATCCATCCCATGGCAGAAGGTTCTGATACGTAACGCCGGTTGTCCCGATGATCTCTTTTGCGGTTTCAATCTGTCCTGTATCTTCAGGCCCTGCAACATCGCATACGATACCGATCACGCCGCAATCCTTCTCATCCAGTCTGCCATTCAGTTCTTCAAGAGAAGGCATTTCACTGATGCAGGGGCCGCAGAATGTTCCCCAGATATTTACCATTGTGATCTTGTTTTCACTGAAAATGTCTTCTGAACGGACTGTATTGCCTTCCAGATCTGTCGTCTCGAAGCTGAGGGCAGAATCCGCTGCTGCATTCTCCTGAGCAATATCCTCTGCTTCCGCAGTTTCTCCAGTACCTACCGCGTTTTCTGGTTCCGCAGCACTGTCTGCTTCTGCCGCACTTTCCGTTTCTGCAGCACTGTCTTCTTCCACGACGCTCTCCGATGCCGCCACATTCGTCGTATCTGACGCAGCCGCTGCATCTTCCGCTTTTCCTGAGGAGGATGATGAACATGCCGCAAGCAGAACTGCCAGCGAGCATGCCAGAAGAACGGGTAATTTTCTTTTCATGAGATTTCTCCTATTTCTTCGCAATTTCCTTCGTATTTCATTTCACGATCGTGTATTTCTCACCACGCCCGCATGCAACCCGTTTCCCCGCAGCCACATAGGACAGCGCCTGTGCCGGACAGGCCCGCACGCATTCTCCGCAGCGGATACACTCACCGCTGTCCGGCTGCAGATGCGGATCCACCTGCATCCTGCAGACGCGGGCACATGCGCCGCACTTCGTACAGCGTCCGGCATCCACTTCAATCCGGATCAGACTGATCTTCCGAAACAGTGCATAAAATGCGCCGAGCGGACAGATGTATTTGCAAAATGGTCTGTACAGAAACATACATGCGGCAATACACAGTACGAGCAGCAGCATTTTCCAGCGGAAAAGCCAGCCAAGTGCCGACCGGAGTGAACGGTTCAGGAGGACAAGCGGCACACCTGCCTCCAGCGTTCCGACCGGACACACGTATTTGCAGAAAAACGGTTCTCCGGCGCCGTATTCACTTCTGTACAGCAGCGGAAGTCCGATCACCAGCACAGCCAGCACGACATATTTCAGATACCGCATTGCCCGGTCAGCTTTCCCGGGAATGATCAGCTTCGGGACCGGAATTTTATACAACAGCTCCTGCAGCAGGCCAAACAGACACAGCCAGCCGCAGATGAATCTGCCGACAAACAGTCCGACCGCTGCCAGATAGCCAAGTACATAGAAGGGAAATCGTCTGTGTCTGTCGGCCAGAACTGCCTGCAGGGACCCGATCGGGCATGCGCCCAGCGCGCCGGGACACGAATAACAATTCATTCCGGGAACGCAGAAATGCTTCAGCGGCCCGTTATACAACGCTGCACTGCCCGGCAGAAATCCCTTTGCATATGCATTTGAAAGCAGACCAAATCCTGCCTGCACGATTTTTCGTAAATGCTTAGCCAAGACCGATACACTCCATACAGATATTGACGGCTTTTCTGAAAACGACGTCTGCCTCTCCGGTCACGGCGCCAAAAATACACATCGCGACCGCGCCTGCCAGAAGCAGCACCTTCAGTTTGTCAGAATGCAAAAATTTTCTCATCTTCCCTCCGCAAATCACTTTTCAGCAGAATGCGTCCCGCTCCTGAAAATACCTGCTCAGCATTCCATTTTCCTCCAGGAAGGTATAGCAGGACAGGATCTCTTCACACAGGAACGGTTTTGTTGTTTTCAGATATTCCAGTTCTTCCTGCTCCGACTGAAACTTCCGGTCTGATTTCATAATATTACACAGAAATGTATTGCGTGAATCGCCAATTGACATTTCCTCAAGATCTCTGATATCCATACGCTCACGTCACCTCAATTATTTAGTTTCTCACAGTCCAAATCCCTCACTGAAAGCAGATCCGTCAAGATCTGCATCTTCATCCTGCGGTATTTCCCGGATGACCTTTGCGGGAATCCCGCCTGCCAGACAGTTGTCCGGAATGTCTCTCGAAACGACCGATCCGGCAGCCACCACAGCATTCTTTCCGATTGTCACGCCGGTCAGAATGGTCGCATTTGCGCCGATCCACGCGCGGTCTTTGATCGTAACCGGATGGCTTTGAAAATGTCTGGTCACGCGGCGCTCTGCATTCAGCGGATGCGTCGCCGCACTGATCACGACGCCGGGCGCAATAAAGACATCATTCCCGATTGTCACATAGTTGGTATCCAGAATCGTCACATTGTAATTAATAATCGTCCCGTCGCCGATGCTGATATGCCGCCCGTAATCACAGTTGAAGTTACTCTTTATTGTAACATGTTCACCCAGATGCCTGAAAAACTTTTTCATAAACGCCTGCCGTTCCGGATCTCTGGGCGGCAGTGTATTCATTTTCATCAGGCCTTTGCTGCACGCAAAAGCCATCTCTGCCAGCTCATGGTCCGGCATATACTCCTCTTCCGCAAGCATTTTCTCATAATTAGACCGTTCGTCCACGCTGCTCCTCCCTTCAGATCAATATTTACGCACCGTCTTCGACTATGGAGGCGGGAATAGATTGATACAATACCCACCGCATGTAAAGGCGGGGAACTCCCCATCTAAGTCGAATAATATATTACCAGATAACACTGCCGGCTGCGCATTTATTTTATATAATTTCTTACTTTCCGGTTTTTTCGATGGACATCTGTTAGACAAGCTCTGTTATTCTTCACTTAGAAAATAAATCAACGACAAAATGAACGGAATTCACAATAAATCAAAGGAGGACACGATCATGTCAGCTGTAAAACGTATTCTTGTTATTTCTTTAATCGGAGGCGCAGCATGTTGGATTCTGAGTGCACTGATGTTCATGCTTCTCAGCCCGGGTATGACATTTTTCAATGGACTTATTAACACACAGGCCATGACCATGGGGATCTGCACGTTTGCAGGCGTTCTGGTCGGATGCAGTATTCTGGCTGCAAACGGAATCATAGCGTTAAACTTTCATGACCGGTAACATTGGTCGATAAATGAGCCGTGACCACTTTAAGTGTACAGACTTCGGTGAGGAATATTGGACCGAATGGGCCGTTGCAGAATATTGAACGAATCGAATCATACCTTCCCAAAAGCAAGGAGCGCTGACATCACTGTCAGCGCTCTTGCAATTTCATCACGGATGACAATTGCCACACGGATCATATCCTCTTGCAATCAGTTCATCTCGTGTTCCGCGAAACTCTGCTTTATTCTTATCCTTCATCTGTTTCACGCTCCTGCAGTCCGGATCATGGAATTTCATCGTGTTTGTATTCAAAATATATGTCTGCGCATTCGTTCCTTCTGAACTTCCGGAACCTGCGTTGACCCTGGTAATCTCCTTCTGTTCTTCTTCCGGCACAGGAACGATTCCGGGTGTATATACGTCCTCATTGGTATCGTACGCCACCCCATATCGCAGTTCCCCGTCAACTTCCTGAAATATGATATCGCCGTGCATATCTGTCCGCAGAATCGGTATGTTCATCGCTTTCAGCCGATTCAGCACCTGTTCTGTCGGATGTCCATACTCGTTATCACTCCCGCAGGAAATAACTGCAATCTGAGGACTCACTTTTGACAGCCACTGCTGACTCGATGCGTAAGCACTTCCATGATGCGCTACTTTCAACACCGTACTACTGATATCAGCACCGGAACGAAGAATGCTCTGCTCTTCCTCCTCTTCGGCATCTCCCGTCAGCAGGAAACTGTTGTCCCCGTGGATCACCTTTAACACAATCGAATTATTGTTGTCCTCATTGACAATCTCTCTCGGACCCAGCACCTGTACTTCTGCATTTCCAAGCGCATAAGTATCTCCCGCCTCCGGAATTGTTATAGATACATTCTGTCTCCCGAGGTATTTCTTGTAATTTCGGAACGTCTCAGTCTCATTATCTAAGACAGGCGACAGGGCAACATCGACCGCTGCATAGTTTAATGCACCCGCCAGTCCTCCTACATGATCCGCATCCGGATGCGTTGCCACGATATAATCCAGATGGTCTATTCCATGATTCCGCAGGTACGAATAGATCTTATCAGACTCTTTACTCTTTCCGCCATCGACCAGCATGGCATGTTCATTGCAGACAACAAGGATCGCATCACCCTGTCCGACATCAATAAAATGAACTTCAAATACATCCGGCTCTGCTGCTTCTTCTGCCGGCTCAGGTACCTCTGTCGGTTCCGGTGTCAGCTCTTGTGTTGGTTCCGGCGTCAGCTCTGGTTCCGGTTCCTCTGTCGGCTCAATTTTCGTTTCTGAATCATCAGCCATGCTGGCAGTCATCGTTTCAGATCCATGGGAGACATCCACTTTTTCAATCCTGGCACACCCGGAAATCAGCATCACTATCAGGATGCAAAGAAACAGTAAAAAGCCCTTCCGCCCTTTATGTTTGTTACGGGTTTTTCCACTCATTTTCTGTTCTCCTCATGCGCGTTTGCGCCGGCTCTTTTCATGTCTTCTCAAAAAGATCACTGTTACGCTCTCACAAATCCCCGTCCAAAGATCCAGCTCAGCACAATCAGAATCAGCCAGCCATAGCTGTAAAATCCGAGGAATACCAGGGCAATCAACAACATCGGACAGACTGCGAACAGTCCCAGTCCGAAAAGAATCTTTACCGCTCCCCAGGCAAGTTTCAGTCCGATTCGGACCACACCGATTACAATCATCAGCATCAGAAGCATCATCAACATCTCTCTCACCTGCCTTTCTCTCATAAGGATGCCCGAAGGCGTCTCAGCAGTTCTTCCACTCTGTAAATTGCATTGTCAATATCACTCTGTGCCTGCTTGATTTTGCTCTGTACGTAGATATCTGCCAGCAGGCCATCGAAAAAGAAATCGGCAAAAATCAGGAAATCGCTGATATCGATGGTCAGTCCCCGGATGTCCTGCACATCCGCAAGCTCCCTGTTGAACCGTTCCAGGTCATACTTTGCCTGATTCAGGCTCTCCTGTGCACGGCCAATCTTCATATGCTTCACAAATCCGCTGAATCCGTTTCCTCCGAAAATGTCCAGAAGCCCCCAGCCTCTGGCGGAATCCATGTTGGATTTCGCGTTGCGCAGGGAAGCAAGTGCCCGCTCTCCCGCTGTGATCGCTTCCTGAATTTCTTTTGTTCTGTCGTATATAGTCGTCATGGTCTTACCCTCCGTTTTGTGATCCGCGGCTGGATTCTGAAATTGAAAAGAGACTCTTACCGCGGATGATTTCCACGATAAAAGTCTCGCAATCTCAACTGATACGGATGCCACAGGCATCGTCATGACGGTTTCAGTTCCCGCTGAAGCGGTTTCGCTACTCCCTTTTATCTTTGATAATATATTAACACAATTCTTGCAGGTGTCAATATCCATTTTTCATCAAATGAAAGGACTTTTTTTGTTCTCTGATTTACGTGAATTCGGGATGACTCAAAAATTATCATTTTACGAACAAATGGTTCTCAGCAGTGCAATCCAATATGCAGAGCATAGCGTTATCAAAAGATGATTATTCCCCGTGCCGGCCCGGGTAATGGCCGGCAGGAAAGGGATCCACAATGATGACAATCCAGTGAACCTCACACGACTTAAGTCGCGTGCTTCCTGATGCGGCTTACGCCGCAGGCTGCTTTAGACAGCCGGACCTGGTTCCCCGGCGGTTCGCCTCACTGCTTAGCTTTGCT
>JAFUCM010000119.1 GCA_017459675.1 Eubacterium sp. | reverse complement strand
TACCTTTCTGACTAGTTCCCGCGTTTCTTCTGAAACGCGCGCATCATTATTGAGTACCCGGGATACCGTCGCTGTAGAAACTCCGCATTTTTCAGCTATAAAACGAAGCGAAATGTTTTTTCTGCGGCTCATGCGTTTCCTCCTCTTCTAATGTCATTTCGATCATAAGGAAAACATGATCACGTCATACATATACCATATATCACGCGTCAGTTTCTTTTTATAATTATATCATACTATATCACAATATGTAACGTTACACAATGCATTAAATTATTCATGTAACATTACAACAAATTTTGTAGTTGATTCTTGTTGATAATGCTGAACTTCATAATAATGCACATGATCTATTGACATTTAAGATTCCAGCAACTATGATGCATTTAAGATGTAACATTACATGTTTAATGTAACATTTCATTTCGGATTTGCGTTCTGTAACGCATCCTTCGTTTCTTAATCATCATTTAAACTGAGGAGGTTCCATATGGCAAGTAAATACGATGGGCTGTCGCGCATCATTATTCAGAACGTCGGCGGCAAAAACAACATTACAGCAATCACGCACTGTGTGACCAGACTGCGCTTCACGCTGAAAGATGAAAGCAAAGCAAATACAGAGATTCTGAAATCCACAGACGGTGTCGTGACTGTCATGCAGTCCGGCGGACAATATCAGGTGGTCATCGGCAATCATGTTCCGGATGTCTTTGCTTCGGTCGTCTCTGTCGGACATCTGGAAAGTCTCGCGGCAAAACCGGATGGGGATGAAAATGCTCCGAAAGAAAAAATGAACCCGTTTGATGCATTCATCAGTATCGTAACCGGTGTGTTCACTCCGTTCCTGGGTGTTTTCTGTGCCTGCGGTATTCTGAAAGGTCTGCTTGCTCTCCTGTCAACCATCGGCATTCTCAACGCTGCAGGCGGAACATACAACATCCTCTATTCTCTGGGTGATGCGGCATTCTATTTCCTACCCCCGATTCTGGGTTATACGGCGGCAAAGCGCTTCAAACTTCCGGAAATGGAAGGCCTTCTGATTGGTCTGGCACTTGTTTATCCGAATATGCTGGATGCAGCGGCACTGGATATCTCCAATCTTTTCCGGATTCCTGTCGTTCTTCCGCCGTCCGGCAACTACGCAAGCAGCGTAATTCCGGTCATCTGCGCAGTCGCGTTTGCAGCGTGGTTTGAAAAACTTTATAAGAAGTATATTCCGGATACGATCAAGATGTTTGCAGTTCCACTGATTACCCTGACCGTAACCTTCTCCGCAACCGTTCTGATAATCGGACCGATTGCAAGTATTGTTTCCAGCGGTCTCTCCTTTGTCTTTAACTGGCTGTACGGCGTCAGCTCCATCGCGATGGGTGCAGTTGTAGGTGCGCTCTGGCAGGTGCTCGTTATGTTCGGTCTGCACTGGTCACTGATTCCGATCGCACTGATCAACATGTCAAACGGCGGAGATATTATTCTCGCAGCGATGTTCGGAACAACCTTTGCACAGACCGGCGCAGTCGCAGGAATCTGGCTGAAGTCCAAAGATAAGAAAATCAAGAGTCTGGCTCCCGCAGCGCTTATCTCTGCTGTCGCAGGTGTTACAGAACCGGCAATCTACGGTATTACACTTCCGAAAAAGGGACCGTTCTTCCGTACCTGTGCAATTTCCGGCATCGCAGGCGCATTCCTTGGTGCATTCGGTGTAAAAGCTTTCCAGATGGCAGGCATGGGTGTCTTCGGATATACTGCATATATTGATACAGTCAACAACAACCTTCACGGCATGATCATTGCAGTTGTCATTTCTCTGATCTGTATCGCTGCAGGATTCATTTCCGAGATGCTTTTCTATAAAGAAGATGCTCCGGCAGCTGCTCCTGTGAAAGCCGCAGACAATGCTGCAGATGAATCCGTATCCGCACCGGCAGTTTCCGCAGCAGGCGAAGTCCTCGCAGCTCCGATCACCGGCAAAGCAATGCCTCTGTCTGAACTCACAGACGAAGCATTCTCCAGCGGCGCAATGGGCGGCGGTGCAGCGATCTCTCCGACCATCGGCGAGGTCTACGCGCCGGCAGACGGTGAAATCACTGTCTTCTTCCCGACCGGCCATGCGATCGGTATGATGACGGATAAGGGTACAGAAATTCTCATCCACGTGGGTATGGATACTGTTTCTCTGAACGGCAAGGGCTTTACGCCGCAGAAAAAAACAGGGGATCATGTAAAGCAGGGCGAACTGCTCCTCAAAGTGGATCTCGATGTGATCCGTGAAGCCGGTCTGTCCGCAGATACACCGGTTCTGGTTACTAATTCAGATGAATTTAAAGATGTTTTACAGAAGGCAAACGGTGAAGTTTCACACGGAGACGCACTGGTAGAGGTCATTCCGTAATCATTTTCCTCTTACGCAGAGCTTTCAGAAAGCAGGTCTGAAAGCTCTGCACTTTGACAGCAACGTGACATTAGAAAGGAGACACACATGAAGACTTTTAAAGAAGGCTTTTTATGGGGCGGCGCAACAGCTGCGAATCAGTACGAGGGCGCATGGGATATTGACGGAAAAGGTGCGTCCGTATCGGATCACTGCACCAATGGCAGTCACACATCCCCCAAGCGTGTAACCCCGCAGTTTGAAGAAGGAACGCTGTATCCCAGCCGGGAGGCGACAGATTTTTATCATCACTATAAAGAAGATATCGCACTGGCAAACGAGATGGGGTTCAAAGTATTCCGCATGTCCATCAACTGGACCAGAATCTTTCCGACCGGCATGGAAGAATCTCCGAACGAAGCCGGTCTGCAGTTCTATGACAGCGTATTTGATGAACTTGCGAAGTATGGGATTGAGCCGCTTGTCACAATCTCCCACTATGAACTTCCCTATGGGCTTGTAGAAGCTTATAACGGCTGGTACGGGCGCGAAGTTATTGATCATTTCATGCGCTATGTATCTGTGATCTTTGCGCGGTATCAGGGCAAGGTCCGGTACTGGCTGACTTTCAATGAAATCAACTCCGGCACCATGCCAATGGGCGCCGTGCTCTCACTCGGCACAATCCGGGGCTACAACGGTCCGATCACCGAAGTGCCTGATGAAAAACAGATCCGTTTTCAGGCACTGCATCATCAGTTTGTTGCCAGCGCAAAGTCAATAAAGCTTGCGCATGAACAGTATCCGGATTATAAGATCGGCAATATGTGCCTGTTTGCCACCAAATACCCCTATTCCTGCAATCCGGATGATGTTCTGGAATGCCAGAAGCAGATGCGCATTATGAACTGGTTCTGCTCAGATGTCCAGGCGAGAGGTTATTACCCTTCCTACATCGACCGCTGGTTTGAAGAACAGGACATCACGATCCGGATGGAACCGGGCGACAAAGAGATTCTTCTGGAAGGAACTATCGATTTCTATACATTCAGCTACTACATGAGTGCCTGCGAGAGTACCGATCTGGCTGTTATCGACAAGGTCGGCGGCAACCTGGTCGGAGGTGTCGCAAATCCATACCTCGAAGCAAGCGAATGGGGATGGCAGATTGACCCGAAAGGTCTTCGATACACACTCAATGAGATCTGGGACCGCTATCAGCTCCCGATCATGGTCGTTGAGAACGGTCTGGGCGCACGGGATGAACTGACAGAAGACGGAAAAATACATGACAGCTACCGCATCGATTATCTGCGCAAACACATCGCGCAGATGCGGGAAGCCGTTGCCGATGGGATAGACCTGATGGGATACACTCCGTGGGGCTGGATCGATATCGTATCCGCGTCAACCGGAGAGATGGCAAAACGCTATGGATTTGTCTATGTCGATAAATATGACGACGGAACCGGCGATCTCGGCCGCAGAAAAAAGGATTCATTCTACTGGTACAAGAAGGTAATTGAAAGCAACGGAACAGATCTCTCCTGAAACAGTGACAAAACACTATCACGGATGTTTTCCCCAAACAAATCACCTGGCAGGTGTCTGCCGGGTGATTACTCTGTCTGTTTCATTCTGCCCTGATCTGCGCAGGCCCCGTGCTGTAATCATTGACATTACATCAGGAGAATGATATCTTGATATCAGGTGTTGAAACATTCATTATTACAACGGAGATATTATGAAAGCAGTCGTTATCTACGAAGCAGGCGGACCGGAAAAGCTGATCTATACAGATGTTCCTGTTCCGGAAGTAAAGCCGGGCTGGTCACTTGTCAGGGTGATGGGCAGAGGTGTCAATCACTCTGAGATCTTTACACGAAACGGATTGTCTCCTTCTGTCTCATTTCCAAGGATTCTCGGAATCGAATGTGTGGGTGTAATCGCAAAGACGACAGATCCGGAAAGACTTCCCGCAGGACTGAAAGTCATCTCCATCATGGGTGAGATGGGCAGGGCTTTTGACGGCGGCTACGCAGAGTATGCTCTCCTGCCGAATGAACAGATCTACCCGGTTGATACAGAGCTTCCCTGGGATATTCTGGCAGCGGTTCCGGAGACATACTATACAGCTTATGGATCCATGAAGAACCTGAGAATCTTCGACGGTTCCCGGATTCTGGTGCGCGGCGGCACAAGCGGTGTCGGCATAGCTTTTATGCGGCTTGTGAAAGCCGGATTCCCGTCCGCGCATGTTACCGGCACTACGCGGAATCCGGAGAAAGCAGAGATGCTTCTGAAAGCCGGATTTGATGCTGCTGTCACAGACAGAGACAATCTGCTGCAGACAGATGCCTGCTTTGACCGCATATTCGACCTGATTGGTCCCGCTGCCCTGCAGGATACATTTGCCCATACTGCGGCAGGCGGAATCATCTGTGTGACCGGACTGCTCGGCGGAAAATGGACCCTTGATGCATTTGACCCGCTGGAAGATCTTCCGCCCAACAGCTATCTGACGAGTTTCCATTCCGGAAATATCAGTGCGGCTGCAATACAGGAAATGCTGAACTACGTCTCAGATCATCACGTGGATGTCAGACCCGAAAAAGTTTTTTCTCTCTCCGAAATGCAGCAGGCGCACGCATATCTGGAAAGCAGCGAAAGCTTCGGAAAGGTTGTGGTTCTGTCGGATGGAACCGTTCCGGCAATCTGGCAAAATCATTTAAAAACCGCCGGAATATAAAAAGTACACAGTGAAATCAAAAAGTAATTACAGTATGAGGAGGCAGCAGCATGCAAATTTCCAGCCGTTTTACAATTGCGCTGCATATTTTCGCGGCAATATCCGTATTTGGTAAAGATTATAAAATCACCAGTGATTTTCTGGCAGGCAGCATACAGACGAATCCGGTCATTATCCGGAATATTTTCTCACAGCTGCGCAGCGCCGGTCTGGTGAGGATCTCGCGCGGCATTGGCGGTGCGGAATTCGCAAAGGATCCGGCAGAAATTACATTTTATGATATATATGCGGCAGTTGAGCCGGTTGAAGACGGCAGGCTTTTCCGGTTTCATAAAAACCCGAATCCCGCGTGTCCGGTCGGCAGAAACATTCACGGTCTTCTGGACGAGATTCTGGACGATATCCAGGATGCCATGGAACAGGAAATGCGGCATTATACCGCAGCAGATCTGGCCGACGGAATCGGGCACCTGATTGCGCAGGAAGGAAATAGAACAACATGATTTCAAGTATGGCGGCATACATCGCTACACATATGTCTCAAATTGCGGCACAGACCGCAGCGCATATCGGCATCAGTCTGCTTGCGCTTGCTGCTGCCTGCTGCATCGGCATTCCATGCGGATACGCCGCATCAAAATCTGCAGGGTGTGAGGCTGTTATCTCCGCTCCGTTTGAGATGCTGCGGGTAATCCCTTCTCTCGCATTCCTTGTTCTGCTGATTCCCGTCATGGGAACCGGAACGGCACCTGCGGTCACGGCACTGACAATCCTTGCAGTTCCTCCGGTCCTGCTCAATACAATCGTCGGCTTCCGCACAATTCCGGCTTTCATGCTCGAGTCTGCCAGAGGGATCGGAATGACAGAGCGCGATCTTCTGTTCAGGGTGAAAGTACCGGCGGCACTCCCGATGATACTGGCAGGCGTCCGGACAGCACTCGTTGAAGTGATCGCAAGTGCTGCACTGGCGGCAAAAATCGGCGCCGGCGGACTGGGCGAGATCATCTTCACAGGACTGGGACTGAACCGGGCTGATTTACTGGTACTTGGCGGTGTGTTGGTAGCTGTTTTGTCACTCGGATCCGGATGGATCTTTGACGCAGTCTCACGCAGCGTTTTAAAGTATAAATACGTTTAAGTTAATGAATGGTATTCAAAAAGGAGCAGTACAATGAAACGAACACCAACAATCCTGATGACACTGTTCATAATCATGATTATGGCGCTTTCGCTCGCAGCATGCGGTAAATCCGGCGCAGATTCTTCTGCGGAAACATCTGCATCCGGCGCTGGCAGCACTTCGGCCGGCCCGGCAGCCGGATCATCCTCCAAATCCGAAGCCGGCGGCAAGTCTGTTGTTATCGGATCAAAGGATTTCACTGAGAACGAGATTGTGGCAGAGATCTACGCACTCGCACTGGAAGATGCCGGTTTTTCGGTTGAACGCAAGATGGATATCGCCGGTTCAATCGTCCACACCAGCATTACCAGCGGCGAAATCGATCTATATCCGGAATACACCGGAACCGGACTGATCTCGATCCTCGGAATGGAGGCGCTGACAGATCAGGATGAAGTGTATCATACGGTCAAAGAAGAGTATGATGAACAGTTTGAGATTACATGGCTTGATTACACAGAAGCAAACGACGGACAGGGCATCTTTATCAGCCGTAAGGCAAGCGACGAATACGGCATCACGAATATTACGCAGCTGCAGCAGAATGCGGACAAGCTTCGCTTCTGTTCGCAGGGTGAATTCGACGAGCGCGAGGACGGCATACCGGGGCTGACAAAGCTTTACGGTCCGTTTAACTGGAAATCCTCTAAAATCTATGACAACGGTCTGAAGTTTGAAGTCGTTGAGAATGACGAAGCGGATGTCGCGCCTGCCTATACGACAGAGGGACGTCTGACGGAAACGGACAAGTTTGTTCTTCTGGAAGATGACAAACATATGTGGCCGCCGTACAATCTCGCACCGATAGTCAGAAATGAAGTGCTGGAGAAATATCCTGAAATTGCCGATACTCTGAATGCTGTTTCAGCGGCACTGGATACAGAAACCATTACACAGCTGAACGCCAGTGTGGATATTGACGGCGAAGACTATGAAGATGTAGCAGCAGACTTCTTTGAAAACGGGATGCAGTAATCATGGCAGTAATTGTTTATCAGGATGTCTGTAAAAAATTCGAAAACAGTACAAACTATGCAGTTGATCACGTCAGCGCACAGATCGAAGCCGGTGAATTCATAACAATACTCGGATCGTCCGGCTGCGGCAAAACAACATTGCTGAAACTCACAAACAGGCTGTACGACCCCGACGGCGGAAAGATTATCGTAGACGGAGAAGACATTGCAGCATCAGATCCCGTAGTGCTGAGAAGACGACTCGGATATGTGATCCAGCAGGTCGGTCTCTTTCCGCACATGACTGTCCGGGATAATATTACTGTGATTCCGCAGCTGATGAAGCAGAACAGGCAGAAAACAGACCGGCGCGCCGACGAGCTCCTTACGCTTGTCGGTCTTGAACCGGGTGAATTCAGGAACAGATATCCGCACCAGCTGTCCGGCGGACAGCAGCAGCGCGTGGGTCTAGCGCGCGCACTGGTGCTCGATCCGGATATCATGCTGATGGATGAGCCGTTCGGCGCGATTGACGCCATAACACGGCTCAATCTGCAGAACGAGCTGCAGCGGCTTCACAGAGATCTCGGAAAAACATTTCTGTTTGTGACGCACGATATCAATGAAGCATTCAAACTTGGCACCAGGGTCATGGTGATGAATGAAGGCAGACTGCTGCAGTTTGATACGCCTTCAGAAATCGTCAGAAACCCCGCCGATCCGTTTGTGAAGTCACTGATTGACGCGGTGCTGTCACAGGAACAGTTTTTTCAGAATAGCCGCTGAAATACGAACGCTTCAGACGTCTGATGTGATTTCCGGGAGGATTCCATATGATTGCATACTTCCAAAAACATCCGGAAAAGGTAATAGAACCGCTGATTGAACACATTCAGCTGGTGCTGATTACACTCGTCCTCTCTCTGGCAATTGCATCCGTCCTCACGGTAATCTCGATGCGCAGCGAGCGAATCTCAAACATCCTGAATCATGTGTTTTCTGTTATTTACTCGATTCCGTCTCTCGCATTATTTGCCCTGCTGATCCCGGTGACCGGACTCGGACGAACATCAGCTGTTATCGTACTGACTCTTTACAATCAGTATCTGCTGCTTCGGAATTTTACCACCGGCCTTCGCGAAGTCGATTCTGTTGTATGCGAAGCGGCAAAAGGGATCGGAATGACTGATTTTCATATTCTCACAAAAATCAGACTGCCGCTTGCAAGAAAAGCAATCTTTGCCGGCATCCGGCTGGCGGTCGTTTCCACCATCGGAATCGGCACGATTGCCGCGTCAATCAACGCCGGCGGCCTCGGTACACTGCTGTTTGAAGGGCTTCGGACCATTCACACTGCCAAAATTCTCTGGGGAAGTATTCTTTCTGCCGGACTGGCGATTCTGATTAACAGCGTATTGAAAACAATTGAAAAAAGGATATAAAAAATCGAATCAAAAAAAGAGGCCAGGCATCTCCCGGGTGTTGCGCATAGTAAAATGCACTATCCATGGGAGCACCTGACCTTTTACAATTTAAATTACAAATGACAAATTACAATTCTTCAAATAACTCTACAACCGGATCCTGGTCACACAGCTTTAAGAGCTCCGGGAATGTTCCGGTGAAGTGCTCTGTCGCGTTGTGGCTGTCGATTGCAGCCTGATCTTTCCAGAACTCAATAAAGCAGAGTGTCTGCGGATCTGTAAGACTGACATTTAACGTGTAGTGTCCGCCGTTGCCGTCTTCCGCGCAGGATTTTGCGATCAAATCTTTCGTCAGTGCTTTGAAGTTTTCGACTTCGCCTTCTTTGACATGCATTTTTGCTACAATTTTAATCATGGAATTTAAACCTCCCTTTGAAACCTTCCGGGTGATTTCTCATTCTTTTATTTGATTTTTAAATGTGCCGGTAAAATACTGACCTCTACTCCATCCTGGCCATAATCTCCGCACCGTGCTCTTTCAGCCACGCCTTCCTGCTCCGGTAGTCCGGAATGATCCGTCCGACCTGTGCCCAGAACGCAGCAGAATGATTCATCTCGATCCTGTGACATAGTTCGTGTACCACTACATAATCAACCACGTCCTCCGGCATCAGCATCAGGAGACAGTTGAAGTTGAGATTACCCTTCGCACTGCAGCTGCCCCATCGGGTCTTCTGGTTCCGGATTGTGATGCGTCCGTATGTCACACCCATCTTTGCAGCATAAGCAGCAACTTTCTGCGGCAGGATCCTGCAGGCACGGTCTGCCAGATTTCGCAGTTCCGCATTTGTCAGTTTCGGAATCTGCTTCTGCGCAGCTGCCCGCATCTTCATCTCCGCAAGATGGCTGCCGATCCAGTTCTCTTTTTCTTTCAGAAACGCCTGTATCTCCCGGTCAGATGTCCGCATCGGTGCCCGCACACAGATCGAAAGATCCCGCCGGATCTCCAGCGACATGGTTTTCCGCCTGCTTCTGATCACTGTGACCGGATACGCTTTCATGTCATGATTGCTGTGCATTACATCTGTTCCAGACAAAGCTCTTTCACGATCTCCACCCATCTCCAGAGTCGTTTCGGATCGTGATTGACCGTGCTGACATCCTTGATAATCAGCTCAACATTACAGTCCTTAAGCAGTGCCAGCTTGCTGCTGACATCCTTCCGGACCAGTTCTTCATCAAAGGTACTTGTCACAAAGCAGGCAGGGCTCGGCTTGAGAGAAACAACATAGCGTCTTCCGACTGCTTCAGCCATTGCTTCTACATTTGACCATGGACTGCAGGAAACTTTCCGAAGATTCGGGATTTTCTCCAGCACATCGATCTTGTGATCCAGCCGCTCACAGCAGCCGTAATAGGTAAGGGCAAAGCGGTTCAGCCATTCAAGTTCATAGGGAAGGCAGAATTCTTCCTGCATTTCCGGCGATACGGAAGTAAAGAACTGGCTCGCACTTGCACCCCAGATTTCACTGCATTTCGCGCCGCTCATACGGCCGCGGCCCAGCTCCGAAGAATACCCGTAAGCACCGGAACCGACCCGGTAGTTGATGGAATTGGATCCCAGCGCGCCAAGTGCCTCGTACTGGTCGAGCGCCTTCATGTTCACATCCACGATCTTCCGCATGCTTGCATGTACCAGATCCGGATCATCCAGCAGATTGATCAGCAGCTCCGTCGTGCCCATGTACATAACTACGTCATCGATCGGCGCAAACCAGAAGCCCTGCACGCCCTTGATCTCGACCGGCAGAATATCCTTGAATATCTCACAGTAAGCCGCATACGCGCGCGCTGTCGATTCCTTATCATAAGTGACTTCCGGCACAACGATTTTCTCCAGATCTTCCTCTGTCTCAATAACCGGATTAAATGCATGGCCGACAATATTGTTCTCTGCTTCTGTCACAGAAATATCCTCGTCCAGTTCCAGACCGATTCCGGAATTATTGATCAGCATCGGACAGTAGAAAACAGGTTCAAGAACCATATCGCCCGGCATATGCTTCCACAGGTAGATCTTCTTACGCAGCTCATCTTCGATCCGCTGTGCAAAAGGTGTTGATGTGCGAAGCGTCAGCTCACTATCCACGTTAATTTCATGCCACGGCAGCTCATTGTGCCAGACCAGCGGCCGCACCCGTTTCAGATCATTCAGATCTGTCCAGAGTTTCGCAGTCTCCTGCTGGACCGGAAGTGATGCGTATTCCATGTAGGTTCTCGCAAGATCGCGGATAATCCGGACATCTTCCGCGGTATATTCGATTTTCCTGTATTCATATGCGGTATCATTTGCAATCGGGGTCCCCGGTGCCTCAAATGATGAATGGGTCGACATGTTATCTGCCATAATTTATCTCCTTTCACTGAGACTCTTTTGTTACGCACCGCCTATCGAGGCGGGGTCATCTTCCACTGAGATATCACTTTGCAATTCAGGCTCCCTGTACATCCGGTGCAGCCTGCGCATGATCAGAGGCCCTGATTTATTCACCAGGGAAAACCAGCCCCCACTGTCTGCGTATCTCATCCATCATCTCTATAATCCGCAGGCTTTCGTCCAGCGGCATGATCTCACTTTCTGTCTTTCCTTCCCGCAGACAGCGCGCCGCTTCCTCCGCCTGATAGCGGTGCCCCTGTCCGACAGTCGGAAGCAGATATGTTTCTTCTGCTGCCTGCAATTCTGTTGTTTTTGTCTCTTTTACAACCTTCAGCTCATTGGGACCGATAAACATCGATTTAATCTTGATGGTGCCTTCTGTGCCGACCACCCATATTTCCTCGGGAGATTCCATCAGGAACGACTGGGTCAGGACAGCAAATGCACCATCTTCGTAACGCAGTGTAATGGAAGATGTTTCATCAACGCCTGTATCTCCGATAAAAGCAGACGACTTGATATCGACAGGATTGGATCCCAGGATCATCGATGCCATGGAAATCGTATAAACACCGAGATCCAGCAGCGCCCCGCCGCCCGCATTCAGATCATAGTGGCGTTTTGTTCTGTCCGGCAGATCGAGGCATAAATCAACATGTAAATACTTTACTGTTCCAATTCTGTTTTCAGCAAGCAGCTCACGCAGCTTCATGGCAGCCGGCAGAAAACGGACCCACATCGCTTCCATCAGAAATAATTTTTTTGCACGCGCTGCCTCAATCATCTGACGCACTTCATTTGCGTTCAGTGCAAACGGTTTTTCGCAAAGAACCGGTTTTCCGGCATCAAGTGCCTGCAGTACCACGTCCTTGTGCATCGGATTGATCACTGCGATATAGACAATATCAATATCCGGATCTGCGAAGAATTCTTCATAGGTTTCATAAATTTTCCTGACCGGATATTCTTCCGCGAAGGCCCTCGCACGCTCAACCGAGCTTTTGGAGACAACTGCTTCGATGACCGCATCCGGGATCAGACGCAGACCTTCCGCAAAACTTCTCGCAATGCTTCCCGGCCCGATAATTCCCCATCGAGTTATTTGCTTTCCGATATTCATATCAATCCCTCCCTGGCAGCGTTCATTTTTCTATTTTGTAAAATCAACATAGCGCAAAATGCGATGATCTGTCAATATAACAGCACTGCATACCGGTTAACTTTGTAGATCTCCACATTTGGACATGATTTCATTTGAGCATTTTTAATAAGTATTTAGCTGTTTTCCCCAAAAACGTCGACAAAAAACGACTTTTTACATTTTCATGTGGATTTGATTGCCTGTGCGGCCCCGCCGTGCTATACTTTACGTGCATTTTTACAAAACGAAAACATATGATTCTTTCCGGAGTGCTATATGAAAACCACTATGCAGACCATTGCGGAACTTGCAGGCGTCTCACGCGCAACAGTTGATAAAGTTGTCCACAACCGTCCGGGCGTCAATGAAGAAACCCGCAGACGCATCAAAGAACTGATCAATGAAACAGGCTTCCAGCCCGTCCAGGTCCGGAAAGCCCTGCGCAACGCCGCCATGAATCTGCGGATCGCCGTCATCATGCCGGAACTGCAGGAGCCCTTCATGAAACAGCTGAAAAAAGGCACCGACGCAGCAGCCGCAAGATATAAAAAATACGGTCTGAAGGCCGAATACTATTATTACAGTCCATTTGATCCGCAGTCTGTCATTGCAATTTTGAATTATCTGAAGTCTGAAGCCGTCAATGCCATCGCAGTCCGCGGCATTATGCACGACGAAATCCGTCTCCGCATCAACGATTTCGTCGGGGCAGGCATCCCTGTTTTCACATTTGATGCTGATCTGCCGGATACTGACCGGCTCTGTTTTATCGGAGAAGACCTTTACCGCACCGGACAGCTCGGTGCATCTCTTCTGTGTATGGCAATCGGTTATCACGGGGAAATTGCCGTACTGACCGGCGCTTCAAATGTCGAAACCTCCATACGGCGTCTGCAGGGATTCAGCGACTACATTGCACAGAATGCTCCGGATGTCAGAATCGTATCAGTCGAAGAGACACTGACGCAGCCGGAACTTACCTACCAGAAAACTGCCGCACTCCTTGAGCGGTATCCGGATCTGGCCGGCATATGGAACGCAGTTGCCCACTCCGAACACATGGCCCGGGCCGTGATCGACGCAGGACGCGCCGGCAGAGTCAGACTGGGTTCCATGGTTTTCTCCTCTGAAATCGCCCGCCTTGTCAAAGACCACACCATCAGTTATACAATCGGCCTGCTGCCCGAAGAGCTGGGCAATATGCTGGTAGACAGCATCTTCGAATACCTCGTAACCGGACTCATTCCGCCCGAAAATATGATACGGGAACTCATGTATATCGGGGTAAATGCAAATATTGATTTGTTCTGCTGATGCTTTGCTCTAAACTGACAGGGCTGCCGCATTAGTTGATGCGGCAGCCTTGCTATATCGGGGAAAATCCGGCTCTTTGGCCGGGTTTTTCTTATATATAAGTCTCTGATTTCGAACTTTTTTGCGGATAATTGTCCCTTAATAAGACTGCCTTGTGGATAAAGCAGTCTCTCGCTCATGTCGTTTTGAAGAGTCAAAAATTATGCTGTTTTCAGCGCTGTCAAAAACTGACCGGTCCGGCCGCTTTGAATCTTGAAATGCAGCTTATTGACATCATGCGCTATGGCTGTCAAAACACTCTGTGCGAGTACATTCACTTTTCCTCGGTACAGGTATTGGCGAAATCCCATGACGTATAATCGAGCTGTAAATGTCATGGGGTTCGCATACCATTATTTTACAATAATGCCCGGGTTTTTCGAAGCCCGGGTTTTTAATTTTTATAAAAGAAATCCAGCCTGAAGGTCGGATTTCTTCTGCAGAAAAAACTGCCGCACTAATTTCTTAGTGCGACAGCCTCTGACTTTATGCTTCTTCATAAGAGACCCATGCACTGTCATTGTTTCCGGATTCGACGCATTTCTCGACCCACTTGACGCCAAGTACACCTGCATGGACATCCGGATACCAGAAATCAATCTCCTCACCCTTCTCACATTTATCGATTGCTTTCGCAAATTTTGTGTAAAGGTTACTCCAGGATTCAAACAGGCCTTCGGGATGACCTGCGCCGATACGGTCATCCGCCTTTGCACCATCATAGATATAACCGGTACCTCTTGCCAGAACGCGCGGCGCCTCGCCCTGCACTTCATAGCTGAGGAAGTTCGGATGCTCTGCATCCCACGCGATTGAGGCTTTTTCACCAACTATACGGAAACGCTCGCCGAAAAGCTCTCCGGCATTAACGCCGCTGGACCAGATGTATCCAACTGCACCATTGTCGTATTCCATGATCGTCATGGCATTGTCTTCGAGCTGACGACCTTCTACAAATGACTGCTTGGAGCACATCAGACGCTTAATCTTCATGTCCGGCATCATCGCTTCTGCCAGATAAACAAGGTGGGTACCGACATCGCCCATAGAGAATGCCGGACCTGCTTTTTTCGGATCCACGCGCCATGCCTGTGAAGCAGCACCTTTTTCGACCGCCACGTTGTTCCCGCCGTGTGCAAACTGCATATTTACAATCCGGATTTTTCCAAGATCACCGTTTGCAATCATTTCCCGCGCCTGCTCGATCATCTGATGGCCGGCATAGCCATATGAAACAAACATGATCTTTCCCGTTTTCTTCACGGTTTCTTCCAGATCCAGTGCCTCTTCTGTCGTAAAACACATCGGCTTCTCAAGGTAGACATGCAGACCTGCTTCCAGTGCGGCTTTTGCAATTGTATAATGTGTAAAATTCGGTGTTGCAATTGATACGGCCTGTACCCCGTCTTCGCGTTTCGCCTCTTCTGCAAACATTGTCTGATAATCCGGATAGCATCGTTCCGGATCTACGTGCAGATTCTTTCCAAATGCTTTTCCGCGCTCCGGATCAATATCAAACGCACCTGCAACCAGATCAAAGTTAAAATCCCGCAGTGCTGCCGAACGGTGGATATATCCGATCTGACTTCCTATACCGCCGCCTACCATACCCCAGCGGATGGGATTTTCTATATTTTTTTCTCCGTAAATCATAATTCTCTCCTTACATGATGATCCCTGAAACTGCCTCACGCGACAGCTGTACGCACCACTGATCGCAGCCGGCACGGCATTCCAGAGGATTGTCTGATGTCTTTATTATCTCGCGTAGATGCCGAATCCTTCTGCAGGCTCCTCATATTCATCCTGCTTACCGATCAGTTCACGCTCCAGGATTTCTCTGGTATGGATGCCATCCTGAATTGCACGCTCCGGGAATCCGAGCGGATTAAATGTCGCAATTGTATCTTCCTGATCACCGAAACCGATCTTTCTCAGCGCCTTGAAGAGACGGTCAACTGGGACATCGCCTGTGCCGATTTCACCGATATGTGCATGGCATCTGACAGTGCCGTCTGCATACAGGTTCGACGGATTGATGTTGTACCGGAACAGTTTTGTATAATTATAAGTATCTGCCACGATGATGTGTTTCAGATGCGGGCGGACATACTGGATCATATGCTCAACATTGCCCTTGCCGTCATCATAGTGGAAAGTATGCGGGAAGGTATACAGATAGCCCAGAGACGGACTGTCGTAGTAGCGGATGATGTCATACGCATCATTGTTATGCTCATGGAAGTCATCCGGATGTGCCTGAATATCCAGCCGCATGCCCTCTTCCTCGAGAATCGGGACGAGAACATCGAGCGAACGCATCAGCTTTGCCTCGCGCAGTTCCGGGTCATCACGGCCGTTTCCGATCTCAGTGTTAAATACCTTGACGCCCATTGCCTCGCCGACTTCAAACATCATCTTCCAGCAGTCGATGGCATATTCCCGCATGAACTCATCCGGATGCTGGATCCGGAAGCCGGTTGTCAGGGATGCAATCTGCAGTCCTTCACGCTCGATGGCCTTTTTATGCCATTCCACTTCTTTCATTGTATATTTCGGTCTTCTCCAGAATCCCGGGAAATCCTGATTGTACGGAGATACATACTTAAATCCTGCCTCCGCCACTGTATGATAGATCTCCTCGTAGGTAAGTCCGGACTCCCAGAATGCGCTGGTATCAAATGTAATTTTCATGTGATGCTCCTTTCTCAATTTCTGATTCTTGATGCTTCTGTTTCATTTTTCCTGCTTTGCTGTTTTGGGATGCCGGTGCGCTTCTATATGATTGTCGGTCAAAACCACCGGTCTGTTCCGTAACTTGTCTGATCCGGTTTACTTCAGCATCGTCTCCTTCAGGAATGCTGCTGACTTCCGGATTGCCACCAGATTATTGGTCATCAGCGGATCTTCAACTTCGATACTTACCGGTCCGTGATAATCGCCTGCTGCAAGAATGCCAAAGAATGTCTTCCACCAGAGATGATCATGTCCATATCCGACTGCCACATAATTCCAGCAGCGCTCTGCAGCAGGACCGTTGTACGCACCCAGCTCAATTGCCTGAAGTCCCTTTACATCCGGATTGATGCGGGTGTCTTTGGCATGTACATGATAAACGCATCCCAGTTTACAGAGTTCACGCGCAATCATAAGCGGATCGCCGCCCATGAAAAACATGTGACTCGGATCAAAGTTCATACCGATGATATCGCCGACTGCTTCTCGAAGCTTCAGCAGTGTATTCACATTGAACACCATGTTCATCGGATGATTTTCGAAAGCGATTGTCTCCACGCCATTCTCTTTTGCAAGTTCCGCTGCCTTCGTCCAGAATTCGATGGTCACATCCCATTGATATTTCAGAACATCCTGCATCTCCGGCGGAAATGTATGCGTCACCCAGTTGAGTGTTGTATCTCCGGGCGCGCCTGCCGGCAGCCCGGACTGTGCAACCATATGTTTGATCCCGAACTCGCCGGCCAGACGCATGGAGTCCATGACATCCGGGCCGTGTGAAGCCCATTTTTCACCGGGTCCGATCGGGTTTGCTGAACAGTTAAATGTGCCGAGTTTCAGTCCTCTGCTTTCAATCGCCCGGATGTATTCTTTTCTGGCGTCCGCACTTTTCAGCAGCTTCTGCATGTCACAGTGCGGGGCAAACGAATAACCGCCTGTTCCGATCTCGAGTTCTTCGATTCCCATCGCAGCAGCTTCATCGAGCACCATCTCAAAAGGCATGTCCGGAAGTCCGTCTGTGAAAAGTGACAGAGTCATTGGGTTCGGATTAAATGATGCAACGGGCATATCAAAGGTTTCCATGTTCATGATGCAATCTCCTTTCTGACGTGTGCATGTGTATGGCTTTGTCTTTTTTTACGCGTGTTATTCTCATTCATGCTTTATGTTGTAATCAATATATAACAAGCGAAAACATTTAAACAGTTACAGGATGATTTGAATTTAGCACAAAATAACGATTTAACAGAATTGCTTTTCGCTTTTCTTGCGCATCCCCCGAAGGGGCTTTTTATTTATAGGAAATCTGAGGAATTTCGATAAAGAAAAAACCGCCGGTGAAGAATGAACTTCACCGGAGGACATATTCAACTCAGACAGGGGAAGCCCCCGCCTCTATTTGCTGTTACTCAGTGTTTCTGCGGCATGGGTTCCGGCCGCTCAAAGGTGGATTCCATCTGAATAAAGCGATGTTCTCTCGCTGACACAAGTATCGCCTCGCTGACTTCGAGCATATGCAGCGCCATGGCTCCACTCGCACGGTTCTTGCGGCCTTCTGCAATCGCATGCGCGATATCCACAATACCGATGCCGCGGTTGTTTGTTACATAGCTGGTCGCATCGTAATCGTGCTTCACTTCCGCGATCTCCCACGGAATTTCCTCATCTCCGTCCACGCGCGGCATATTTTTCCAGCGGTAGGTCTCCTGATCTTTCACCAGCGTATCACCGCCGAACAGGTTCGGGCCTGCATTCGGATCTTCATCCGCCATGACCAGCGTCGCCTTCGTTCCGTACAGTTCCATACGCGGCATCACCGAATCCCACGCATCCCAGACCATGTTATAATTGACAACTGCGCCGTTCTTAAACTTCAGAACAGCCATCAGGGATGTCATCACATCCGGATCAACCTGGAATGTCTCTCCTTTCTTCGGCTCTGAATAGATGGTGCGCTCCTGTTGCGGCTGAACACCCATCGCACAGACGGATTCGATGGGACCCAGCAGGGAAATAAGTGCCGTCATATAATACGGACCGATGTCCAGTACCGGGCCGGCGCCCTTCTGGTAGAAGAATCCGGGATTTGGATGGAACCACTCCCAGCCGTGCGCGATGCAATTTGCAGTTCCGCCGACAATATCGCCGGTCACGCCTTCGTCCATCAGACGGCGGAAAGTCTGAATGCGGGAACCCATAAACGTATCCGGTGCGCATCCTACATAGAGACCCTTCACACCTGCAAGCGCAATGATTTCTTTGCCTTCTGCATAAGTAGCCGCCAGCGGCTTCTCCGAGTAGACATGTTTGCCTGCTTTCAATGCAGCAAGATTGAATTTGTAATGGGTCGCCGGATTGGTCAGATTCAGGACGAGATCGACATCCGGATCCTGCAGCAGTTCCTCGCCGGAAGCATAGGCCTTCCGGAAGCCATACTGTTCCTTCTTTGCTTCAGCTTTTTCCGGTGTGCGGCAGGCGCAGGCATACAGCTCCACTGCATCCGGATACTTCTGGAGATTGGTCAGGTACGCGTTGCTGATGTCTCCGAGTCCGATGACACCGATTTTCAAAGTTTTCATGGGCATTCTTCTCCTTTTCTTATTATTCTCTGTTCACGAAAACAAAATCTGGTCTCTTATGTACTCATCAAACAGTCTCTGTTTCACTGTCTTGCACTTTCTTTCACTTTCTTTCACTTGTGCCTGATTTCTTTCACTATTATTCACTATCCTTCATCAAAAATATAACCTGACCGACTCTATTTGTCAAAAACTCTGTGATTAACAAAACGCCGCCTGCCATCGCAGACGGAGTTTTGTTATCATCTTCTAATTGTCAGCGTTTGTTGGATTTTCTCCAGATCTTCTGCTCTTCCGCCGCCCGGATCAGCTCATCCCTGAAATCCGGGAGCGCGATGGAGATCAGCTGTTCCGCCCGCTCCCAGGTGGATTTGCCGATCAGGTTGACAATGCCGTACTCTGTGGCAATCAGATGTGTCTGACTGCGCGGGTCTGTCACAATATCTCCCGTGAACCGCGGAAGAATGCGTGATGTCCGCACACCCTGCTTGTTGACAAAAGATGATGTCATACACAGGAAAGATCTTCCGCCGCGGGAAATCGTCGTTCCTGTCAGGAAATCCAGCTGCCCGCCGGTCCCGCTGATGTGCCGGCCGCCCGCGCCCTCCGCGCTCACCTGCCCGTAGAGATCTACAGCAATACAGTTATTGATGGCGATCATATTGTCCATCCGTCCGATGACTGCCGGGTCATTAACATAGGATACCGGTGCGATCATAACGCCCGGATTATGATCCACCCAGTCATACAACTCCTGCGATCCGACAACCATAGCCGCCACACCCTTGTCCCTGTGCAATTTCTTCTTCCGGTTCGTCAGCTTGCCGGCCTTGTACATAGCCAGATAAGCATCCGAACACAGTTCTGTGTGCATTCCGATATCAGTAATATCAGATTCCGCGATCCGCTTCCCAATGACTGTCGGCATATTCCCGATGCCCAGCTGCAGCGTCGCGCCGGACGGAATATACGGAATGATCTCATCTGCAATCGCAAAATCCTCCGGCGTCGGCGCACTGACGGGCATCTGGTTCAGTGGCGGATGCTTCCCTTCTACGATGTAGTCTACATCCGAAATATGAACCGATTCGTCAAAACCGCCGAGCAGATGCGGCAGGTTCTCATTTACCTCTACAATAACGATGTCCGCCGCCTCGATAATTCCTTTCGCGACGCCGGCTGCACAGGACAGATTGAAATATCCGTGTTTGTCCATCGGTCCTACGCAGAGCATCACAACATTCACCTTCAGAAGTGCCCGGTAGTACTCTGGCATAAACCGGAAAATCATCGGCATAAAGCTGCAGAGTCCCCGGTCCGAGAGCTTCCGCTCATAAGCCGAAAAATGCCAGCTGTTATAAATAAAATGCTCCCGCTCCGGGTCACACTCAGCCACCTGGATCGGGCCGAAGATCAATGTGCCGCGCAGCTTCACATCTGTCAGTTCCTCCTTCCGCCGTGCCAGTGCCGCGTCCAGAAGAATCGGAAAACCCAGGTTAGACGTATAGTCAACCCAGTCACCACTCTTCACGCACTGCACCGCCTCATCCGGCGTGCGGAGTTTCTCACGATACTCGCTGTAAAAATTCATTTTTTACCTTTCTTTTCTGTCCGATTTCACATTCCATCGCTGACACGCTCCCGTACTGAGCTACTAAACTCGTTTCACTCGTTAAGGGCTCAGTATGCGTCGCACGTAAGCAGGCAAAGCCTGCAAGTGCTCATCGCAATCGCTCGTTCTCGCAGCGGTACATAAGCTTCACAAGACACAGTCTTGTTCAGCAAGTACCGGCGAGATTCGAACGGTCAGCTTATGGAACTGTGAAATCGGACATCCATCAACCCAAAAACACCTTAATAAGCAACCAGCACAACGGACGTGCGTGCCCCGGGTTCGACCGTATCCTGCCGGCTGCACACCGGCTCCTGACCTGGCTCAGCGGAAAATCCGCTGCTGTCGAATGCCAGATGCCACTGCATTCCGGCCGGGATGACCGGCAGTTCGAATGTATGCGGCTCCCAGTGTGCGTTGACAACTACATAGATAAAGCAGTCATTGGTTGTTCCGTACTTCTCATGATCTTCCGCAAAGAGATATGCGAATGTCAGATTTGCCGCAGTCCTGTCCAGCTCCCAGGGTTTTGTCCCGTGAAAGGACAGCTCCGGATAGCCCGTCCCGTTATAGCCGGTATCAAATCTGCTTCTTCGCAGAACCGGATGCGCCCTTCGGAACGCGATCAGCCGCCGCACATAATCAAAGAGTTCCGGATGTCTGGTCCGCCCGTTCCAGTTCAGCCAGGAAATCTCGTTGTCCTGGCAGTAGGCATTGTTATTGCCAAACTGCGTATTTGCAAATTCATCTCCGGAGAGCAGCATCGGGATGCCGCGGCTTGTGAGCAGAAGCGTCAGCATATTTTTCATCTGCCGGAAGCGCAGGGCATTGATCTCCGGATCCCGCGTCTCGCCTTCCGCGCCGCAGTTCCAGCTGTCGTTGTCATTGGTGCCGTCCCGGTTGTTCTCGCCATTATCCTCGTTGTGCTTTTCATTGTAAGAGACCAGATCATAGAGGGTAAATCCATCGTGACAGGTAACAAAATTCACCGAGGCCATCGGCGATCTTCCCCGGTATAAATCTTCTGAACCGCCGATTCTCTCATACAGCTCCGGCGCACAGCCGGCATCTCCCTTGATAAATCTGCGGACGCAGTCACGGTATTTCCCGTTCCACTCCGACCACCGTTTCCAGGAAGGGAAACTGCCAACCTGATACAGGCCGCCTGCATCCCAGGCTTCCGCAATCAGAATGCTTCTGCCGAGCACAGCGT
>JAFUCM010000118.1 GCA_017459675.1 Eubacterium sp. | reverse complement strand
CTCCTCTAACATCTGCCCGTCCGTCAGTTCCTGATTCGCCACGGCATTGTCCAACTCTGCATCGGCATTCGCCTCCGCGTCCTCTGCTTTTTTTTCAGAACGCCTGTAATCCTGCAGAGCATCCTTAGCAGAATCTACGGCACGGTTCTGTGACCGCAAAGCCAATTTCAGACTGTCTACTCCCGATTCAGATATGGAAGACGGATCGAGACCCGCGTCACGGGCATCCGAAACAATATCCGCCACATCATCAAGGTCACTCGCGGTCGGGTTTGTCCCATCGTACGATCCCACAGTCATTGCATTCGCCGCAGACAATGTTTTTCCGTCAAAAGCATCCACATCATCCTGCAGATCCTCCCAGTCGCTCAGCAAGGACTTTGCCGTCTCGTATTTATCTTTCGCCTCATCCCGGTCCTGAGCCGCATTTTCCACAGCCCGTTCGCCACGGGCGATATTCTGCTCCGCTTCTTTTGCCGACCTGGCATAAGTGTCCGCGGAACGCTCCGCGCTGTCGATGCCCTGCTGCTCTTTCTGCTGGTTCAGTGCCGTCTGCCCGCCCAGCGTTTGATCGACCTGTGCCTGCTGGCTCGCTAAACCGGCCTGTGCGTTTTTTAAGTTCAGCCGCGCCGATTCGTCATCGAGCTTGAACAGCTGCTGTCCTTCCGTCACCGCATCACCGCTCTTGACATTGACCTGTAAGACTTCTCCCGATGCCGTCGGATAAACTGTCACCTCCTGCTGAGCCGATGCCGTGCCGACATAGGTCTCCGCAATCACCAGCTCTTTATGCTTTGCCACCTTGACATCCACTGTCAGAGCCGAGGTCTCCTCCTCTTGTTCAGGCTTTTTATTGCATCCGCCAAGCACCATCGATGCGATCAGCATACAAGCCGTTGCCGAAAGAACCATTCTCCTCATAGATCCAAAACCGTTCCTTTCTATAATCCCCCATTCCGGACTCAACTGTCTTTCTCTTCTGTCTCCGCCAGCGAATCACGCAGCTTTGCCAGAAGAGCGATAAAAATATCTCTCTCCTCCGTGGTAAATGCAGACCAGAAAATATCTGCCATCTCCTGCCTTTTTTCTTCTGTTGCCTGATAACAGTCCCTTCCCCTGTCGGCCAGCTGGATGATCTTGATCCTGCCATCCGACGAGTCCGGCAAAATGCGTATGAAATCCTTTTTATGCATCCGCTTGATCACGCCCGCCACGGTCGGCTGCGACACCATCAGTCCCTGGGTGATCTTTCCCTGGGAAAGTGTATGATCCTCTTCATCCATCAGCATCTTCAGCACCATCATCTGGGTAAAGGTCAGATCGTTCTTTTTCATCATCCGATTTGCCCGTTTTGACAGCATTTCGATGATCTGTTTCATCAGTTCCGCGAATGTATCCATCTTTGACATAAGCTTTTACCTCTGCCAAAATATAGCACGCTATATTTCGTTTGTCAACTGTATACGAAAATGTCCCGGCAAAATCGCCGGGACACCGAAACATTCACTCTTTCTATTGGTTAAAAATTCGATCCGTTCCATCCCCAGTCTGAGATTCCGTGGTAAGTCACATAGACCTTATTGCCCGGGATGTCCAGCTCCTTTCCCATAATGTCACAGATCGCGCCTGTCATCTTGGAATAATCCGCGGATGACGCATTCCCGAACAGACTGACCTCGACATAGGCGCCCTTGTCAAGCTTTTCCCCTGCCATGTACAGATCGTATCCGTCATTGATGCCGACCATCAGGAAATTCTCTGATTTATGCAGGATGGACACTGCTTCTCCCAGTGCCTTTTTGATGTTCTCCTTCTGCTGCTCCGTTGCTTTGACTGAAATCTTTGAATCAATGAATGGCATACCGTTCCTCCTTTACTGTACTCGTTCTTGCTGACATGTTTATTTGTTCCATAAACAGACTCTGCAGTCTGTCAATTTCCTTTAAAATGGTGTTCTCCGATCTGCGAATCTCCATTTTCATCTTCTGTCCCATCCGTTTTTCAGATTTCTGTATCTCGTCACTTATTTTCTGATTCGTCCGTTCTTCAGATTCCCTGATTTTTTCCGTCATCCGCTTTTCTGAATTCTGGATTTCTTCTCTGACCTCACGGATCTCTCCATGCATTTCCTCTCTGAATTCCTGAATTTCTTCCCTAAGTGTCCGAACTTCTTTCCGCAATTCCTCTTTAACAATTCCCCGAACTTTATCATAATCCTTCTCACCCACAAGCATCCCTCCTTTCCTCAATCCTTCGACTCACTGTTTCGCCATTATATCACTTCTCTGCCGTCTGCACAAACTCACTGGCAAATTTTTCCCGGAATGTATCATCCGGGATTTTGGCCTCGTCCGACCGCAAGAAAGCCTGGGCTTTTTTAATATCACTCTGCCCATATGAATAATTTTTAGCAAATTTTTCCTCTTTTAATGAAGCAAACGCTCTTTCCAATTCCTTCCGGTAGCCTTCTTTTTGATACCACACGGAATACGGTTCAAGCGCTCCTCCGTTATACGCGGCTTTCGCGGATGCTTCCTCTTTGCAATCCGCCCCCAAACCAAAGAACTCCTCGGAAACAAAACGCAAATAAATCGGTGCCCGACGATCTGTCCCGCTTGATCCCCCGATCCGCGACATGCTTCCCTCATCACCGGCAATATGAACCGCCACATCATAATATGCGGTATTGCCCGCCATATCGGTCGCCGCATACCGGACAGACATACTGCCTGCGTCACCCAAATCCGACAAATCATCCTTACTATAATCCACTAAACGCACAGCCGTCCCGTTCTCCAATGCGCCGTCTTCTGTATCCGCGGACGATACTTTTTTTAGCAGCTCTTCTTCCGTAATCCGTCCTGCTTTCACATCTGACCATAAGAAATACCGGTCCACCTTCTTTTTACGCAT
>JAFUCM010000117.1 GCA_017459675.1 Eubacterium sp. | reverse complement strand
CTGCGTTTTCCGCATCAGATCAATGGTCTCCTGCCCGTCCGCCGCATAGATCAGCTCATAATCATCTACGAGAAGCATCCCCAGCAGTTCCCGGTTAATATGTTCGTCATCAGCTCTTAATATCAGTCGTTTTCAGTTTGCAGAATGAAATTTTTCATGACTCTTCAACATTGTTTTCTTCCTGCCTTTACCGCACAGGTGCGCCTTTCGCCTTCAATTCCTTCTTTCGCAGATACATCAGTGCATCCGCACGTTCAAATACCTGATGGATTTTCTGATCTGCCGCTTCCCGGTAATCGGACATACCGGCAGAGATGACTACCTCTCCGTTTCTGACATTGTTTTCCACCCGGGCATTCAGCTCAGCGATAATCCGCTCGCGGTTCTCATAATCCCGGCCGGTCAGCAGCACGACGAACTCATCGCCGCCCACACGGAATACCGGACTGTGCTGATACAGTTCACAGATCATGCTGCTTGCTTTCTGGATATAGGCATCGCCCGCCTTATGTCCGAGCGTATCATTGATCTGCTTGAGCCCATTTACATCGCAGACAACAACCGAAAACGCTTCCATCTCTCCCGCTGCAATTCTGCCGTCTATCAGATCTTCACGCTCTGCATAGGCAAGCTTGCTCTTGACACCGGTCAGCGGATCACGTCCGGCCTGTTCTTTCACCATAGAAAGCATCTCCTCACTCTCCTCTGCGCGGCGGGTGATGAGAGAAAAGTTCGTGATCAGAACAATCAGCGAAACAGCAAACAGACTAATTACAACCGCAATGCTGCGCGCATTTGCGTGTCGGATCATGGCCAGCTGTTCTGAGACAATGCGGCTGCCTTCCACTGTGACCCCTGCTTCCCGGTAATAACCCTGTATCTGTTCCAGTGCTGTTTCTGTCACATGAATCGTATTCTGGCTCAGCCAGACAAGCGATACAAACAATACCAGTGAAAGCAGTCCGATCCAGACAATGATCGAATTGCCGAAATGACGCGCTCTGTCGCGCTTCAGAATGTTGCGGAAATAAACAAAGCCGAGAATGGCCCACACGACAAACAGAATAAAAGATTCCGGCGCCATGGTACTGTCCGTAAACAGATTCGGAAGCAGCAGATACAGCAGCAGGGCTGTCATGATAACAGCGCCGGCAGCGCCCGTTGTCTTCTCCGTCCGGTCACCCCGGAAATCCGCCATCTTCCACGCTGAGGCACTGACCAGAATATAAATAATACTTGCGCCGATCGATGTGACATCGACAATCCATCCGATCGCCGTACGTCCCAGAAACGGAATCACAAGCGAGATACCGGCTGTCAGCATCACTGCCTTTGCGGGCACACCCTGTTCGCTGCATCCGGCAAACTGTTCCGGAAGAATCCTATCCTTCCCCAGTGCGTAAAACAGGCGGCTGAGCGCCAGTGTGTTGCCGATCAGACTCGTAATCACAAGCGCAAGCAGCGCCAGCATCAGAATGACCACACCGGCCTGCCCCATATAGTGGTGCGCTGCGTAAAACGCAGGGAGACCTTCAAGCCCCGACAGTTCTCCGATATGTCTGATATAATCCAGCCACCCGGAAAACTGCGGCGGATATGCTGTAACTGAAAGCAGAATAATGAAGATGTACAGCAGCGTCGTCGTTATGACACTGACCGTCAGAATCCGGAAGCTCTTTTTTCTGGGAAATGAAAACTCCTCTGTCAGATGGGAGATATTCTCAAATCCGATAAAAGCCCATGGTGAAATACTTGCACTGATGAGAATCTGTGAAACGACACGCTGGTCCGGGAGATACGGCATGGTAAATGGCTGATTTTTCAGAAATACGGCAGCCAGAAAACAGATCGTAATAGCAATCGTAAAAAGGATCGCCAGACCTGTCAGCAGCAGGACAGCCCCGCGCCGGAACCGGATCAGCAGACAGGCCGTCAGCAGAATCGCCGCGACAGAAAGCAGCGCCTCGCCGAGCCAGATCTCATAGCCGAAGATCGTGTAGCAGACGCCGAACTGAAAAAAATCCCCCAGAAAATAACGCGCAAACAGCGGAAGTGACGTCGCATTCGCCCAGAAGATTGCGAGATACGTCAGCACCAGAAACCACGCCACAAGAAAACCATGGTCATAGCCGAAGCTCTCCCGCGCGAAAGCATATGCGCCGCCCGCCTCAGGCACCGCATTCATCAGATAATGATAATTCCGGCTGATGATCAACATCAGCAGTGCACCGGCAATCAGACCCAGAACACTTCCCATCGGGCCGGCCTGTGAAAGATAAGTCGTACTTGTAATGACCAGCGAACCCCATCCGATGCTGGTGCCAAGCGAGAGCGCCCAGGCGCCGGTCTGTGACATATAAGGACTTAAGGATGCTGCTCTGTTGTATCGGCTTTTTGGCAAGATAAGCTTCTCCTTTCTCCCGTTCTCCTGTTTTCTTAGTATAACACATTCCCGGCACAGGAATCAGATAATCTGCCATTTTCGCAGAAGATTTCTGTAAAAATCGACAAACAGCCGCACGGTCCTGTCTGAACCGTGCGGCTGCCCGCTTCCGGCATCGCTGCCGGTCTTATTTCTGTTATTTCTGATTACTTCACAAGCGCAATGTTCTTGAGAACCGGTGCCAGTGTGTTTGCAACGGTAGACATGAGCTTGATGAAGATGTCGAGTGCGACACCGACAACGTCCTTACGGGTATCACCGATTGTATCACCGGTAACTGCTGCCTTGTGTGCATCGGAGCCCTTGCCGTGACCCTCAACGAAGCCGCCCTCGATGTACTTCTTCGCGTTATCGAATGCACCACCGGAGTTGCCCATGAAGATTGCACGCGGAACTGCGCATACGGTAGCGCCGACCAGGATACCGCCGACGAACTGAACGCCGAACAGAAGGCCGCCGACAACCGGGATCAGAAGTGCCAGGACAGATGGGAATACCATCTTGCGGATCGCTTCTTTTGCTGCGAGCTCGATCATCTTGTTGTAGTCAGGACGGACAGTTCCTTCCAGAACGCCCGGGATGGACATCATCTTGTCACCTTCGTCTGCCATGATCTTCGCGGAGTCGATG
>JAFUCM010000116.1 GCA_017459675.1 Eubacterium sp. | reverse complement strand
CATTACTGCAGCCTCTCAATCATCTCCGCAAGTGTATCCGGATTCTCGAAATTCTCCTCCGTCTTCTCTTCCATGGTGATGATGATGTTAAACGCATCCTCGAGCTCTGCGATCAGAGCAATGATGTCCATGGAATCCATGTCTTCGGCAAGATTCAGATCCTCGCTTTCCAGATCCAGTGCCGGGCTGATGGTCTTGATCAGTTCGATGATTTTTTCTTTCATGTCTCAGTTCTCCTTTAAATCCTTTCTGATGATTTTTCCGTTAAATGTCCGCGGAATTTTGTCAATCACTTCATATACTTTCGGAACCTTCAGAGCTTCCAGCTTCTGCAGCAGGAATCCTGCGAGTTCCGCCTGATCAAACGGATATCCGTCCTCCAGTTCCACAAACAGCTTCGGTGCGGAACCTGTGATCGGATCTGTTACCGGAATGCACGCGCAGTCACGGACCATCGGATGCAGCGCCGCGACTTCCTCGATCTCGGTCGGCGCAATTTTGATGCCGCCCATGTTGATGACATCGCCTTTTCTGCCGATCAGATATACCAGACCGTCTTCGCCGATGTAGCCGATGTCATTGGTATAAATGATGCCGGCATCATCCATCGCCTCTTTTGTGATCTCCGGTTCCCTGTGGTAGCCGCGCATGTTCATCGGACCGTCAAATGCAAGATACCCGGTGTTGTTTTCTGATGATTCGATCGGATTTCTGTCGTCATCCACGACCAGCAGATGCGTATTGACCGTCGTGCGGCCGATACACCCGGTTTTATTTCTGTGTTTGCTGAATTCCAGAATGATTGTGCAGCCGGATTCCGTCGCTCCATAGGTATTGTAAAGTCTGACGTGCGGGAACATCTCCAGCAGAATTTCCTTATTCGTCTCTGACAGTGGTGCGGAGCCGAACTGAATGTACCGGAGCTGTCCGTCATAGGATGCAAATTTATCGCGGTTCGCGGCAAGAATCTGTTCCAGGATCGCCGGCACCAGTGTCACGGCACTGATCCGGTACGTATCCATCATTTTGAAGAAGGTATTTGCAAACTTAAATCCTTCTGTGAGAACCAGCGAACTGCCGATCCACACGGCTGCATAGGTACGGCGCATGGCAAGGGAATGGCTCACAGGCGTTGCGATCAGTTCCATGTCGTCCGGCAGCTTGCTGACACTGTCAATGACATTTTCTGCGATCGCGACATTGCATCCGAAGGTCACCTCGATGCCCTTGGACTTTCCCGTCGTGCCGGTTGTAAACAGGATATCCGAGAGATCCTCCGGCTCCGGGAAGGCACACTGTGCAGGAACCCGTTCCGGATCTGATGCGGCAGCCAGTAAATCTTTGTAGGACAGATTGCAGACCGCCTCAGATTCCACAGGCTTATCCGCCACATAGCGGGATGCGCCGACGAAATCCATAATTTCCAGAATGCGGTCATCGCGGATGGCCTTCTCCAGCGGGCAGATCACCGCCCCCATGACGTGACAGGAAAAGACGCCCAGCAGATACTCAAATTTCTGCACGCCGCGCAGGACAACAACATCGCCGCGGCGGACACCCTGCTCCATCAGATACGATGCGCCCCTGAGTGCCATCTGCCAGAATTCCCCATAGGTCGCTGTGTGTTTCTTATCGGCGACTGCCAGGCGGTCCGGCTGATGCTCCGCGTGATAAGCCAGCGCCTCTACAATTGTTTTGCATTCGTTATTCATATTGCCTCCTGAAGAGTAATAATGCCTCCGGCGTCCCGCGCACAAATTTCCAAAAGATCGTCCGGTGCCGGTTAAAACGCCCCGTATACAAACTTCGAAGCATCATAACCTTCCCCGTAAATGCCCAGAATCAGGATCGATGCAATCAGCAGCAGATACAGGATCCACCGGAACAGAAGGTTCTGCTTCCCGATCCAGTCACGGATTACAACGCCGCGCTCCTGCACCATGCCGATGCCCCAGAGCATCGCAATCAGGATCCAGGCCAGATAATAAGAATACTGATCCAGTCCGTAGGTATACATACTTCCGTCCCACAATGTGTACAGCGCGGGATTCCGGAAGTTGAACATGCGCAGGAAGATCGCTCTGGCTTCCACGGCATTGCCCGCAAAGAAGAAGATGCGGCCGATTGCCGAGAGAATGAATGTCCGGGTCATCTGAAACAGTTCATAGCTGAAGGTATCCTTGCGGATTTTCATTCTGGCGACTGCCTTCTCACAGGGAATCTCCAGAACATTGCTGCCGATAATCAGAATGCCGTGATAGAATCCCCAGAAAATATACCGCACTGCCGCACCGTGCCAGATACCGGTTACGAGCCACACACAGATTGACGGAATAATGGTGGAAACAACACGCGATACAGCCGCGCCGTATTTCCTTCTGGTTACACGCGTCAGATTCTTGCAGAGTGGTGTCATGGAGACCGGATAAAGCAGGTACTCCTTAAACCACGCGCCGAGCGTGATATGCCACCTTCTCCAGAATTCCGGCATTGTCTTTGAAAAATACGGATGGTTGAAGTTCAGCTCCAGCTCAATTCCAAAAACCTGTGAGACGCCGCGTCCGATGTCCATGCAGCCCTGGAAATCCATGTAAAGCCGCACAGAGAAAAAAATGATGGCAACAACCAGCGGCAGGCCGTTCAGCGATTTCCATTTGCTGTAAACACCGCTTGTGAAAATTGCAAGCCGGTCGGCTATGACCAGCTTCTCGAAAAAGCCCCACAGCATCAGTTGCAGACCTTTGGCCGCGCGGTCATAATCGAATGCATGATTCTCCGCGAGCTGCGGCGCCAGCTTGTTATAGCGCGAAAGCGGTCCCTGTGTGATATGCGGAAAATAACTCGCAAACAGCAGCATGCGGAAAAAGTTCTTCTCCGCCTGATAGCGCTTCCAGTACAGATCCAGTATGTAACTGACCAGCATGAAGGTATAAAACGAAATACCCAGCGGCAACACAAAGGAAAAACTCTTTGACCACTGAATGCCGAAATGTTCCAGCAGAAGGGAGACCTCCTGCAGGGCGAAATTCGTATATTTGATCACGCACAGAATCCCGAGATTGATCAGAAGATCCAGAACCATCCAGAACCGTCTTTTTTTCAGGAACAATGCGCGCTGTTCTTTCTTGACCTCCTTGTCGACCGTTTTATCTGAAACGATCTCTTTCTCCCGGTCGTTCAGAGACTGGATCTGCAGCCCGAACACCCAGGTCACAAAGGAAGAAATTACAATAAAAACGAAATACTGCGGGCCTGCGAAGAGATAAAACACCACGCTCGCACCCAGCAGCAGAATCCACTGCCGTCTTCTGAACACTGTAAAATAGAGCAGAAATACAACGCACAGGAATAATAAAAACTGGATGTTTGTAAGTTCCATATCTGCTCCTTAACGCGTGATCACAAAGTGTCCGTCTGACGCATAAAGCGCGATTTTGTCCGCCGTCTCACCGAGATACGTGTCGTACAGGATGATGTTCAGCGTATCCGGGGCAGCCGCACATTCCTGCTCCTTGATTTTCACCGAGGTACTGTAGGGACTGACTGTGATCCGGCAGGCATCACATCCTTCCGGCGTATCATACAGACTTAAAAATGTTTCTTCCTCTGTCTCTTCAATTTGTTCTACATCACTCCCCGCACCGGTCATAATCAGATAACAGCTGTTTTTCCAGTCACTTTCGATGACCGCATCCGATAATCCCAGCATGCGCAGCTGTTCTTTCTGCTCTGCAGACAGATCTTCCGAAAAGCCTTTTCCCGCCGCAATCACCAGGTAGCGGGAATCGGTTTCTTCTGCAAAATATTCCGCAGGATCTGTCACAAAGAGACGCTCTGCATTTTCCTGTTCATAATGATACCCCGGAAGCCCGGCTGCCAGTTCTGCAGACGCCGCCGCATCATTTCTGCGGTCCGGAATATCATAGTGCGCTTCCAGATAACTGCCCAGATATCCCGTGACCTTCTTCGCACCAAAGTAATTAATATGTGCGTCATCCGTAACATCAGAAGCATATTCCAGACCGATTTCCTGCATCAGCGCGGACTCGTTAAAATCTATGTACGGCACTTCATACTGATTCGCGATTTCGCTGATCGCATTGTGTGCCCCGGGGCTCCAGGAATCGGTACAGGTTGTATACAGCACAGGTTCTGTGCCGTTTTCCCTGCAGAGCTGGATGATCCTCTTCAGATAGCTGCGATTATTGTCACTGGTAACCGGTTCGGCCGAAGCGTCCACTGTAATCCCGTTATAAGGTTCAGCTTCCGTCCCGTACCGGCCGATCCGCATGGCAAATCCGCGGGTCGCCGTTGCCACATCACCCAGAATAATCTCATAGTCGCGCTCGTCCAGTTCCGCCCATCTGGTGTGATACAGATACAGCGGGAACAGATAAGACAGCGTGCGGCTGGAAAGTTCATCCGCCTTTCTGAGCGCCAGTGCATACGCAATCTTATTAGGTCCCCAGTGCATACAGTCATAGGACTTCCGGATATTTTCGTTGTGCTGGCTTTTCTCATGCCGCATGTAGGAAGTCTCGAGCAGGAGAACCTTCGGATGCTGCGTCTGCAGTGCCTCCTTCGCCCAGTAATAATGACCGACCATCGTCTGGTGCACGGAAAACAGGTTGTAGGCTGAATACCCGTGTTCTTCATAGAGCTGATAGGAATCAACCGCCGCCCCGCCATAGCTCGCGCCGATTGCCAGAACATCCACCGAGTCATCCTCCAGTCTGTAAAACGACTCAAAACTCTTCCGGTAATCCCAGTTTCCTGTCCAGGCCGGTGTAAAAAGCCGGGTCAGCACAAATATCATCAGAACTGCAAGCAGACTGAACGAACAGATTTTGATCACTTTCAAAGATTTTTGTTTCATAAATTATACTTTCGCTTCCAGTCACCTCCGGCGCTCTGCGCGCCTGAAGCGGGGCGTATTTCACTGCGTTCAATCTGCGTGATTCGCTGCTTTCTCACGCTCTGCGGTCAGCAGACCATTCAGATGCTCCCAGAGTTCGCCGTATCCCTTTGTTGCAGGCGACACCGGCTTTTCCAGCGGATTTTCCAGATGCTCACGGATGGTTCCGTTCTTTGACATGACCATGACGCGGTTTCCGAGTGAGATGGCCTCCTGAATATTGTGTGTGATAAAGATCACCGTCATATTGACCAGTTCTTTGATCCGCAGCAATTCTGTCTGCATCTGATTTCGCGTGATTGCGTCAAGTGCTGCAAACGGCTCGTCCATCAGGATAATCTTTGACCCGAGCGCAAGTCCCTTGGCGATCGCCACACGCTGCTTCATGCCGCCAGACAGCTGATGCGGGTAATAATCGCGGTAGGCAGCAAGTCCTACTTTGTCCAGAAATTCCTCTGCCGTTCTGATCCGCTCTGCCTTGTCCTTCATCCCGTTTATTTTAAGGGGATAGGCAACGTTCTGCAGTGCAGTCTTCCACGGAAACAGCTGGTTAAAGTCCTGGAAAACCATGATGCGGTCCGGTCCCGGTCCGGAGACACTGACACCGTCGACCTGAACCGATCCTTCAAAATTCTCCAGACCGGCAATGCACCGGATCAGCGTCGATTTCCCGCAGCCGGACGGCCCCAGAATCGACAGAAAATCCTCTGCATACACATCAAGATTCATATCCGGAATGATGATCTCTGTTCCGTCATCGTACTTTTTTCTGAGATGTTCAATTTTCAGCAAAGGTGTACTCATCTTGCCATACCCCATTTTTTGAACGTTTTGTTTTCAATAATCCGGAAAATCCCGTATTCGATGATGATGCCGATCACGATAATCACGATGATCGCCGCAAAGACACCGGAAATATCCATGTTCGTGCGTCGGTCGGTGATAAAATATCCGATGCCCAGCGCCGCACCGCCGCCGAAAATCATCTCCGCGCTGATCAGGCCGCGCCAGGCTCTCGCCCAGCCAACCTTGATGCCGGAGAAAATCCGCGGAAGCGTTGCCGGCAGATACACACCGGAGATCATCTGCGCACGGCTCATGCCGATATTTCTGCCGACTTCGATATAAAGATTCGGAATTGCATTGAATCCGTCAATCGTACTTCTGGACATTGGCCAGATGACAGAATGAATCACCATGAAGATGATGGATGCGTCACCGATTCCGAGCCACAGGATCGCAATCGGAATCAATGCGACGCCCGGAATCAGATCCATCATGGACACGACCATGTTATAGATCGCATAAAACGGCCGGAAGGTCACTGCAAGGCTCGACAAAACAACCGCTGCAAGAAGACCTATGACAAGGCCTTCAAGCAGCAGTTTCAGCGAATGCAGCACCATCCCGCCGAGATTTCTCTTCACAAAGCCGTCAACAAGCGCATTCCCGATATCCGAGATGGACGGGAACAGAATTTGGGGCCAGATTTCCATGGAATAGAGAATCTGCCACAGGATAACAACAGCAATGATGAATATAATCTGTGCCAGCAATGGTGTTTTGTTGTGTTTCACAGGTTTAACCCCTTATATGAATTCCCTTGATCTTTATTTCAGCAGGGGCATTCCAAATGGAACGCCCCTTTCTCTTCAAGTTGTTAACTGTTAATCAGTTGCCCTTCACATTATCAAATGCAATGTCCTCAAGTGCAGTCGGAACCTTGTCGGCATCCAGAAAAGCCTCTTCTCCCATAAAGGAAGCAAGTTCCAGAACACCAGAGAGTTCTGTCTGATAAGCTGAGCGCTCATCCTGCATCCATGTAAGGATCTCTTCCGGAGTGGCATCATAACCTTCTGCAATGATTTCTGCTGTCTCTTCCGGATTTTCTTCAATAAACTTCATCGCTTCATCGATACCGTCGCAGAGTGCCTGGTACAGGTCCGGATCCTCTTCGTACAGTTTTGTGCCTGCAACGCCGACGATAAATGTATTGCCGTTCGGCCAGACATCCTTGCCGATCTCGAGCTCGTGAATGTCAGCATCCTCGCTCTCAACTTCCATGAAGTTATATGGAGAGATAACCATGTGGCAGTCAACCGCACCGGTCAGGATAGAGGAATAGCCGTCCGCGTTGCCCAGCACGACAAGATTGGAATCCAGTGCATGTGCATCACCGAGATATTCCTTTGCAGCCATTGCCAGCAGAATGTGCGGATGGGAGTTGATGTTTGTGATTGCGATCTGCGTTCCCTCGCCGATGTCCTCCAGCGTATTGATTGCCGGATCATTTGAGAGCAGCGCATACGGCTGTGAAGAAAGGCCGGAGAAGATCTTGTACGGCACGCCATTTGCCATGCCGGTGATTGCCGGCGCTGCGCCGAGGCATCCGACATCAATGCTGCCGGCTGTGATCGCCTCGTTGATCTCTGAGCCGTTTGCCATCAGCTGGTAATTAACGGTCAGATCACCGTCGTACGCGTTCTCAATCATCTGCTTCTCCATCGCGACCAGAAGCGGTGCATAAGCAATACTGGACTGATACGCGATATTCAGTGTCTTTGCCTCACCGGAGCTGCTTTCCGCTGCAGATGATGCTGCCGCAGAGGAATCGGATGCCGCGGATTCAGACGCTGCAGATGATGTTGCTGCAGAAGACGCTGCATCAGATGCGCCGCTGTCCGAAGAACCGCACGCAGAAAAAGACAGCGCCAGGGCTGCCGTCATAAACAGAGCTGCAAATCTTTTTACCTTATTCATTTTTCTTTCACTTTCATTTGGAAGATTGATGCGAACGTGCTGTAATAGAACTGTACTGCCAGAGAATGCTGCAAAAAACGGGTATGAAAGTCGAACACGATTTCGATCTTCCATACCCGCAGAAAACTATAAAATGATGCATTACCACTTTGTCTGACTTCAGTGCAAATACTACACACAGGCATATAAAACAAGTATCGAGAACATATTATAAAATGTCAACCGGAAAGTCAATATTTTCTTAAAGATCCTGTAACCTTTTTATACCCTGTTATTGAGTATTGAGCAGTGCTTTCCACTGATTGAATATACAATAATGCTTATTTCCCAACCCTGATTACCGTATAGTGATCCGTGACACCGATCATTGTGCCGCAGGCCTCAAACCACGGCATGACATATTGATCTGTCTGCACAATCACATATTGATATTCCTTCTCGGCGAGTGCTTCCGCAATTTTATCGGGATCGAAGTCAATTTCCTGCTCCGGGTTCTGTGCATTGATCAGGTAATAGAGAAGCTTTTTATATTTTCTTTTGCTGTACATCTTGTTGAGACGCTTTTCAGTCAGTTTTTTCCCCCGGTATTTATTCTGTTTTTTCAGAGACAGACCGCTGTAGATGGAGGCATCGTATGTCCGGATATCCATAAAAACTTCATATCCGTACAGTGCCTTGACCGCGGCTGCAGGATCTCCCTTATCTTTTTCGATAATCTCGCAGATCTGCAGCGTATCATTTTCGACTTTGTAAACATTATCAATCTTCTGCATGCCCGGGTTCGGTTCCAGACCAGTGTACAGGCGCGATGTGACAGACATCAGCGGCTTTGCACTATAAACCAGAATGACAGCTGACAGCGCATACGCCAGGACGGCAGAAACCTTCTTCTGCCTGATCAGCCCCGCAAATGCGGCAAACGCATAACCATACGTCAGCGCGGCCGGCGGCAGCCACAGGAAGCGGAAATAGCGCGAAGAAAGATCTGCATATTTCGAGACATAGTAGACACTGAGCGGATTCAGACAGACCACGATCAGTACGCCCGCCATAATTCCGAAGAATTTCCGTGCCTCCTTCTTTCCGAAGATCAGGATCAGAATCACAAGCACGAGATATCCGTACAGAACCTTCCTGCAGACCGGTCCCATATCGCCCAGCACAATGCGCCAGAACATTTTATAGAATTCAAGAAATCCACTTTCATTTGCATTGATTGCCATCTGTTATCACCTTATTACAAGATTGATCATGCCTTTTTTAATCAGAATATAAAATGCCGCGTACAGGATGCATGGCAGTACCAGCAGCACCATGTTCAGGATCACACGCCAGAACTGTTTCTTCTGAACGAGAGCAGGAACCAGCCCCAGACATGCCACCGGTATCATATACATCGTTGTGCCCGTAAAATGGAACGAACCGGTAATGCACAGAATCCCGAACAGCAGCGCATGCTTATCCCGCGGATCCCGATACAGCCGCCAGAATACATAGAACAACGCCGGCAGCAGAACCGTCGGAATGATTGTCTTGCCTTCATAATTCCGGAAGTACATATAGAAGCTGCTGAACAGATACGATCCGGTTGTGCAGGCAACTGCTGCCTGGTAACCGGCAAAGAACAGCCACTGTTTCGATTTTTCCTCGAAGATTTCCCGCGCAAACATGAAAACCAGAAGATTTCCCGTCACCAGGAAAAGTGCCGGGATCACCCAGCGGATCTCGATGAGCGGATGCACGTGAAATATTTTCGCTACCACTGCACTGTGATCGTGATACGTTTCCGTAAACATTTTGGCGACAAAACGATGCTGCAGCACACCCTTTACCGGATGGGTTGTGCCGAGTTCATCTGTAAAAACGGCTGTTGTCACGTATGCTACGTAATTCGACGGATTGTTGCTGGAACTCCATCTGCCATACAGTTCCACAAATCCACATTGCAGCAGATTAAAAACAAGAAACAAGATACTGTTAAACGGATTCTCTTTCAGAAAAGTCCCCAGTTCCTTCAGCACTTCACCGGCCATCCTGCGCAACAAAATGAAAATCAGCACGACACTTCCGGCCCAGATTACAAGCCATACCATACTCAGCACATGCAGCGGCACTCTGTGCAGCTTCGGTGCCAGAATGAATACAAAAAAAAGCAGCGAATACAGGAACATGCCGGCTGGTATCATTATCCCGAGGCTGTTCTCTCTGTACCCGGTCCACTTCTTAAAAACAAGACCATATGCAAAGTAAGTAACGATATATGCTATAAAAATGATAAGTGCTTTTGCGATCAGCATCCGGCACACTCCTTACAGTTTTCTTCTCTCAACGAGCTTTCCTGTGCTTCTGTTCTCGATTTTCTAATCATACCTTAGATTATAAATCTGTTCAAGTTTAAAACGCGTAAACCGGTTGACGTAACCGTCCGCTTCGCTTATACTTAAAAAATCTGATAAAGCTTACTTACGACAACGAGGTTCCTATGAAAAAGCGATTTCGAACAATTCTGTGTCTTCTGTTAATGATGACACTTCTTGTGCCACAGTCAGTCTTTGCCTATGACGTCTCGGCGACAACATTGAAAGAAATATACCGTTATATCATCCGCTATGAAGACGCGCAGCCCGGCGGTGTTGTTCTCGCCGGCAGTTCCAGTCTTCATCTCTGGAAAACTGCACCGGAAGATATCGCATCCTATGGCGTCTTCTCTGCCGACCAGGTCTACAACTTCGGCATCAGCGGCGCCACCTTCCAGGAACTGCTGGACAGCCGCTACATCAGTGCGGTCGCAAAGACAAAGCCTTCTGTCATCATTGTCTACGGTGCAAACAGTCTGTCAGTCAGCCGCAGGAAAGCAGTGCGCAACCGCTCCGTCGCAAACCGCGCAACCAACGCGACCATCAAGTTTATCGAGAAAACCCGGCAGGCACTGCGGCAGCAGGGGGTCACCAATACCCGTTTTCTTTACGTGTCAGCGGTAAAAACACCGTTCCATTACAAATCCTGCAAAGGAAAAGGCTATACGTGCAACATCTGGAAACGAATCGATATTCTGAACAGCAGGATGCTGAAATACGCCAACGCCGTTTCTTATTGCGATTATATCGATACCGAACAGTATTACTACCGCACCACGCCAATTAAAAAGAACAAAGTCAGCCTGCGCTATTATCTCAACGCAGATACCCTGCAGGATGATACGCACACTGCATCCGCAAAAGCACTGATCAAAAAAACAGCGGTTGATCCGCTGTTCGCTGCTGACCTAAAGCACCCGAGCAAACTGGCCTACGAAAAGATCTGGACCAAAGTTGCCGAGCGGGCATCTCAGATGAAATCTTCCCTTTGAATCCATTTAAGGGCTGTAAAACAGCCCTTATTTTTTTGCTGTAATCTTCTCCGGCAGTGTGATCCACAGATTCACCAGCGTCGTAACCGGCTTCCAGCAAAGTATCAGCGTGGTTACAAGTGCCGCCAGCAGCGCGATCCACGCACATCCGGACACGCCGGGCAGCCAGTCTTTTGCCCCCAGCAAATAATAAAACAAATACAGAGGAATGTAGTGCAGCACGTACACCGTCATTGTCCGGGAGCCGAGTCTCGTCAACGGCGTCTCCACTTCTGAAAAGAAGCAGATCATCGATACAATAAACAGTGCTGATCCGGCATACCAGCCGAGTCTTAACAGGCCGCCGGCGCTCTGATACTGTGCCAGTGATCCATATGGATATTTTGCGCGGAGAATTCGGGTCAGCCACCAGACATGGTCGAGACGGAAAATTGTGAATCCTGCCGCGGCTGCAACATAAAGGACAGAGAGGATCTTAATCGGTCTCCCGATTGTGTGGTACCGGATAAAGTCAGAATCCAGATGATACCCGGCCAGAAAGAACGGATAAAAGCAGAGCAGTCTGGAAAGTGACAGGAATGTACCGATATGCGTGTTGTAACCTGCTATACAGGCCAGTGCAATTGAGATACCAATCATCAGCATTGCTGGAATCTTTCCAAGGATAATTGTCACAAAGTAATAGACCAGGAGCGCAAACATATACCAGGAGATATCGTTCATCTCCCAGAGGCGAAGCGCGGTATAATCATGCGCGAAAATCCCCTTGACCAGAAACAGTACACATTTTGTCAGCAAAAACGCCGTGAAAAAATTCAGGATCTTTGCATATCTCCGCTCATTGATTGAGCGCGTGGACATTAATCCCGAAATAAACATAAATGCCGGCATATGAAACAGATAGATAAAGAAAAACAGGCGCTGTGCAATCCGGTTATCATCAATGCGGGCGAGAAAATGTCCTGCCACGACACAGAAGATCAGAAACAGCTTCAAGTTATCCCATTTTGCAATTCTTGGTTTCATTGTTTCATCAATTCTCCCGTCTATATCTACGCTTCACGGAATCGCCCCTCAGACCACAGGCCATCCGTGCTCCGCACGGCTGCCGCCTCTGCGAGGCTCACGCCTGTGGTTTGAGGGGCGGTCCCGGCTTCGCCGTTCCTGTGTGAATGTTCCTTCAGATGCATTCATGTAAACATGATGCATCTTCTGTCTCATTCACATGTTCCGTGAATCGGAACCTGTTGATCAATATTCCATATACACAAAGCTGGAAGCATCATACCCCGGACCGTAGATTCCGAATACAATGACTGCCATGACGCCCAACAGACAGACTGCCCAGCGGAAGGCAAGATTCTGTTTTGCAAGGCTCCCCCGCACCGGCTGCTTCATCTGCATAGTGCTGACCGCACCGAATATCGCGATCGATACAATAGCCAGAACGAAGTTTTTCCAGTCCAGTCCGTATGTATAGAGCGTCCCGTCAAACAGCGCCCAGATCTGTGGGTGCCGGACCGCGCGCTTCAGAATCTTCCAGGAAAGTCCCAGAGACCCGGGCCGGGTCAGCAGACGCCCGCCGGCAAAAATCAGTGTCGTGCGCGCCATCTGAAACAGCTGCCAGCTCGCCGCTTCTGTCCGGATGCCTCTGTCGACAGCCCACTTATGCATACCATCACCGAATACGACGGAAATAAAGATCCAGCACGCATAATATACACCCCAGGCGACATACGGCAGCCCTGTTCCATGCCAGAGCCCTGTCAGCACCCACGTCACAAATACCGGGAGTACCGTCACAAGCCCGCGCGTCACACCTTTAGAGAGCTGCTTTTTCCCGCACCAGCGGCTGATGTTCTTGACCCGCTTCGAAGTGGAAAGTGGATAATACACATAGTCACGGAACCAGCCGCCCAGTGACATGTGCCATCTGCGCCAGAATTCCACAATGGATTTTGAGGAAAACGGATGATTGAAATTCAGATCCATCTCGATTCCCATGATTTCTGATGCGCCGCGGGCAATATCCATGCATCCGGAGAAATCCGCATAAATAAATACCACATCGAACAGAATTGCCAGCCAGTAAATTGCTCCTGCGGCCGGACGCTCACTTCCATACACTGCATTGATAAAAAGATTCAGCCGGTCCGCAATCACCAGCTTCTTGAAGAATCCCCAGATCATCAGCTGAATTCCCTGACAGGCACGGTCATAATCAAACCGGAACGTCCCCTTCAGGCGCTGGCCCAGGCTTCCGTACCGCTCAATCGGTCCCTGCAGAATATGCAGAAAATAGATTTCGAACAGCAAAAAGCGCGCGTAGTTCTTCTCATATTCTACGCGCTGCCAGTACACATCCAGAAGATATCCGACCGCTGAAAATGTATAATAGGAAATTCCGAGCGGCATAATTAAAAATGCTGCAGAAAACCTGCCCGTCCTGCCAAAATGCGCCAGCATGCTGTTGAGCGGTTCCTCCAGAAAATGCGTGTATTTAAATACACACAAAATCCCGATGTTCAGAATCAGCAGCGCCAGCAGAACCTTCCAGCATTTTGCCTTTGCCGCCGCTTTCAGCGCCTTCTTCTGTTTTCTGTCCGCACACGCCGCCTGGTCTTCCGCCATCTGCGCATAGATCTCTCCCATCCTGCGGCCGCCCAGCCACACGGAAAGAGACGTGATGAGGATCCAGAGATACCCCCGCACGCCGGAAAAACTGTAAAACAGGACACTCATAATCAGCAGTACGATCCAGCGGTGCTTTACCGGAAACAGATAAAACAGCCCGATCGTTGCCAGCAGAAAGAGCAAAAATGTCAGCTCAATATATGTCATTTGAAATGCGTCACTCCATCAGTTCCTGAATCATGTTCCACATTGCTTCGACGGAATTCAGATTCTCCGGTGTCACATATTCCATGTCGATTTCAATGTCAAATGTCTCCTCAAGTTCTGCGAGGATCGATGTGATGTCGATGGAATCGATCAGCTTGTCGGTTACCAGCTTTGTGTTGTTTTCGAAGTCCACATCCGGATTGATGCGGTGAAGGATTTCAAGTAGTTGTTCCATAATTTTTCTCCTTTTTCTTTCGAACACTTCAACATTCCAACGCAGGCACGCTTGCGCTCGCTCCGATTCGCAGCGGTACTAAGCTTCACAGGGTAAACCCTGTTCAGCAAGTACCGGCGATCTCCGGACGACCTGCTTATGGAAGTGTTGAAGTGTTTGTTTACTTTTAATTCAATGCCTGGTAAATAATTTTCCCGGAGTCGTTGCGTGGTATTTCAGAAATTGCCTGCACGCGGATCGCCTTCTGGTTGATGTGGGTACGGGTGATGAGGAAGCGCTGGACTTCGCCCAAGGCCCGCGGGTCGGTGACGTAGACGCGAAGCTGGTCATCATTGCCGCTGCACGCACAGTCTGCATCCGGAAATTCATTGCGAATCATGCGTTCGACTTCGTCGAGGTTGACGCGGCTGCCGAAGAGCTTGAGGAATCGCTTTTTGCGTCCGACAATATAGTAATAACCGTCTTCGTCGATCTGTGCCATGTCGCCGGTCTCAAGGATGCCGCCGCGCTCATCGCCGTGTGCCAGATCTTCTCGTTTCTCAGCATAGCCGAGCGTAACATTCGGACCGCGGTAGACCAGTTCTCCGGTTTTATGAGTCTCTGTAATCTCACTGCCGTCCACATCAATCAGGTCAAATGTGCCGCCCGGAATCACAATACCCATGCTGCCGACCTTCTCCAGCGCCTTGTCCGCCGGAAGGTAGCCCATGCGCGCCGTTGCCTCTGTCTGCCCGTACATGACGACAAATCTCTTCCCCTTCTCTGCGGCATATTCCGCAAATTCGCGGTGCAGCTCCGGCAGAATCTTGCCGCCGGCCTGCGTCATCGTGCGCAGGGAAGGCAAATCCATCCGGAAGAAGCGGATCCTTTTGAGCATTTCATACGTATAGGGTACGCCCGCAATTGACGTCGCCTGCTCCTTCTTAAAGAAATCCCAGAACGGCTTTCCGATCACAGATTCTCTGGTCATCAGGACCGCGGCGCCTTTCAGAATATGGGAATTAAGGACTGAAAGCCCGTACGTATAATGCATCGGCAGCGTTGTGATGGGACGTTCGGTCTCGTCAATCTCCAGATATTCTACAATCGAATCTGCATTCGACTGGATATTTTCATAACTCTGCCGCACCAGCTTCGGACTGCCGGTGGAACCTGACGTCGTCAGAAGCAGCGCCAGATCCTGATAGAGCTGCGGTTCCGCAGACTGGTCAAAATCTGTCTTTGCCAGTACGTAACCCCACTGCTCCTCTGAACCCTGCAGATTGCCGGGAAGTGTCCGGGAGCCCGTTCCGTCCGCATCTGTTATATATGAAGCTGCCAGTTCACCCGGCAGATAAATCCAGGCCGGCCGGTACAACTCGATCAGATCCGAAAGCAGCTGCGTATTGATCCCGGCATCCAACAGCAGCGGAACAATCCGTTTCTGCAGGAATCCAAGATATCCTGCTGCGGAGCCAATCACATTTTCACAGAGACAGAAAACAAGCGAACGCGCCGGCACGATTCCGCCGATCCAGTCCGCATGTGCCTGCAGCTGTTCATAGGTCATCGCACTGCCGTCATCCTGCTGCAGTGCCGTACGCGCTCCATACTTATTAAAATCATCAAAGAAATACACGGTTTTTCCTCCTGAATAACCTGCGCAATATCTTTCACAATCTTAACAGAGATTGCCTGTTATTTCAACTCAGACAGAATACTGACTTGACGGAAATGCATGCGATTCGTTACACTTGTGTGGGCTGCTCTTCTGTTTTGTGACAGCCTCGTCACCAGTCGATCTCCACACACCTCAAAGGTATACGGAAATGTCAAAACGAACCGGCCGCATCCTGAAAGTTGTATGTTTTCTGTTGATCTTTGTCCTGCTGTTTCATACGGTCAGCAGCATCCTGCAGGAAAAATATATTGCATACGACACCCTTGCGGAAACATATATTACCGATCAATTTAATCATCTTGAAAAAAACAGCATTGAGCTGGCCGTTCTCGGCAGCAGCCAGACCGTGCGCGGCATCTCCGGCATGCGTCTTCTGGAAAACTACGGAATCAGCGCATTTACACCTTCAACCGGAAAGCAGCCCTTCATGTGCACCTACTACTATGCGCAGCGGCTTCTGAAAACGCAGCAGCTCAAAGCCGCTGTCATCGATGTGAGTATGCTGTATGAGCCGATCAAATCCCAGTGGTTCCGCCGCGTCGCAGACGCTGCTCCCTGGAGTATCGACAAACTGAGACTGCTGTGGCACTATGCGAAGTTCCGCGCAAAGAAGGACGGCACCAAAGAAGCCCTCCGCGAGATGTGGTCTTATCTCTTCCCGGTCATGCAGTTCCATGACCGCTGGAGTACTCTGACGGAAGATGATTTCAATTACGAAGAAAACGGCCCGATCGTATTCCGCGGCAATACAACCCGCATCGCGCGAAATGTATTCGACAGCTTTATTATTGACGGCCAGGCAATTGACCCGGACACACACCCGAACAAATACGAGCTGCCGTATTTCCGCCGGACCCTGAATCTCTTCCGGGATGCAGGTGTCCCGGTTCTTCTGATCAAGACACCAAAACTCGGATGGACGCGTTCCAAATCACAGGGGGTACAGGAAATTGCGGATGAATACGGACTGGACTTTCTGGATTTTAACACGCAGGAACTGTACGATGCCGCCGGCTTTGACATCAATACCGATATCGCCGATCAGGAACACCTGAACTTCAGCGGTGCTTTCAAATTGACCGATTATCTGGCAGACTATCTGACAGCGCGATACGATTTCACGGAAACCGTTCCGACAGAACAGGATCAGGCAGACCTCGCTGCATGGCACGCACTGCTGCGCAAAAATGATCTGATGCTGACTGATGATGCCGAAGTATTTCTCTCCTGCGCACTGGATAAAGACTGTACGATGGTTGTCACCGTGGATGCCGGCAGAGATATCCCAGGCATCTTAAAACAAAAGCTGGCAGAAATGGGATTTCACACGGATCTCTTTGGAAAAGAGAGTTATATCGGCCTCATGTCCGGCGGAACCGTAACCTTCGAACAGACGAAAAAAGGAACGCTGGACTATGATACCGTCCTGCCGAACGGGCTGGCCCTGCGCACCAGCTTCATCGAAAGCACCCCCGGCTGGTACCCGGCGCAGACCTGGCTGCATCCGGTTCAGGAACCGGAGCCGGCCGATCCCCTCGCCTTCGCCGGGACAGGGATCCGCATCATTACACTGGCTGACCGCTACCCGGACATTCACAGAGAAGTGGTTCTGGCTGTTGAAAATGACGGGATTGTCATACACTGATACTGTTTTGTTACCCCCTGTCTTATAGAGACAGGGCAATATTTACTGAGATAAAAAAATATGTACAATAAACCGGCAGGTCATCTGTGACCTGCCGGTTTTGTTTTACACCTGTATCATTGCCCCGCTTCAGATGCTGTCCCCGCTTCTTCAAAAACCTCCAGTGCAGGAACGTCAGACTTCAACGTATAGAAGGCATCATTCCGGTTCTCCTTATCAAACTGATAATTGTAGACCAGATACTGGTACTCTTTCAGTTTTTCAGCATATGGTCCGACATCATCCTTCCCGTCGTAGTAATTGCCGTCGGCATCCAGCAGACCGACCGTGGAAATTACCGGCAGTTCTTTCTTAAGATCCACCAGATATTTCTGGTAGGCTGTCATCGGCAGACCGGCAACATGCATCACTTCAGCTGTCACATAGTTCACGCTGATATCCTCAAACAGCGCATCGTACTGACCGCCTTTGTTGATATCATAATTCGCCCAGACAACCACCGGTGTCGTATATTTCTTAAATTTTTCGATACCCGTGCGTTTTCCCCACAGTGTATCATAAAAATCATTGATGAAATTCGGCAGATGATCACCGTACATAACGATCACCGTCGGCTCATCTACCTTCTCAAAATACGCTGTCAGTTCCTGAAATGCCTCATCCGAATACTGCGTCAGATTGATGAACTGCTTCGTGTCGGCAATCGCCTCAAGATTCTTAAACGGCGCACCGGTGATCTCAATGTCCTGCTCCCAGTTGTCAAACTGCTTGTCATAGGGGCCGTGATTCTGCATGCTGACGTTATACAGATAGAACGGTGCTTCACTCTCTTCCCTGGCTTCTTCATACAGCTTTGTAATGTACCGGAAATCTGCACTGTCAGAGACCCAGCTTCTGATACGATCCGCCGGCTGCAGCTGGCTTTCAATATCCTCCAGCGTCACAAACCGTTCAAATCCCAGGAATGGGTATGCGCGCGGACGGCTGTAGCCGCTGGCATGGTACGGATGAAATGCTTCAATCCCGCTATATCCCATATCCTGCAGATTCCAGCTCATCGCCGGCTGCGGCTCACGCACGTACATCGCAAACGGAACGGCATTTTCAGGCATATAGTAAAGGGCATTACCGGTCTGGATCTCATACTCCGTATTGGCCGTTCTTCCGCCGAATACATCGACATGGAGATTCCCGACAATTGCATTGTCCTTTCCTTTCAGACTGTGAATATATGGAAGCGGATCCTCTGTCAGACCGAGCTCCTCATAACCGGAAAAATCCGAGAGGCTCTCATTCAGAATAAAGATGACATTCGGATTATCCTGTCCGTCATCATAGTCGGCCGGATCACTCTCATACCCGAGCTCATCCATGAGTTCATAACACGCTTCACTGCTGTAATCTTCCGGCGTATCCACAATCATGTAGTAAAAGCTCCGGGTGAAATTAAGCAGTTCCCCGTGCGTCCGGTAAGATTTTACAGGCCGGTACAATTTCACCTTAACGCCCTGCGTATTCGGCCAGTCTGATACCGCAAACAGCCAGATAATAAATACAAATGCAAATGCCGCGATCACATCGTAGAGCAGACGCATCTTTCTGCGGAACACCGGCGTCTCCTTCGGCAGCCAGGTCAGCAGCGTCAATATGAGCAGACCGACAAGGACGCACTTTAAAATCTCCGGGGTACAGACAACCTTGTAGTTTCCCGCAACATTCGCCGCGGCGCCGATGCAGAATATATCTGCGGCACTGGCTGCCTCTCCGCGGAATACATCAATATAATAATTCAGCGCCGATGCAAATATAATCAGCACATAGGTCAGCATCATCGCCCACTTGATGCGATTCGTAATGATGTGAAACAGCAGGAAAAAGGCAAACGCCAGGATCGCATTGAACAGGATAAACCGCTTCCGGATCTCCAGCAGTGCAAACCCGTGAATGTATTCCCCGAAATAGAGTGTGATGAAGATCACCACCGGAATCAGCACGATATAAATGCATGTCTGCATCCACGGCTTTACCCGCGCCGGCCACTGCCAGCGCACGAAAAACGGAACCAGAATGCACACTGCCGCTGCTATCAAATAAAGCACAATCCGCGCAGCTGCGATCCTAGTTCCCGCATCATCTGTAACCGTATACAATTCCCGCGCTGAAAATAACAGCACGATCATAAATACCGAAACAACAGCACGGACAGCCAGCCATATTACAGGCCGCCTGTCCGCAAAATTCTTATTTACTCTTTTTATGGTACTGCTCTGTTCCGTCACCATATAAAAGTCTTTACTCCTTTACTTCTGTTCCGAACTTGAATTATGCAGTCCGCCCCGGCCCGATACATTTCTGAATCACACGCATACTGGATTCCGCGTCATCCAGATAATTGAACCGCGCATTGAATGCTTTATATTTCTCCTGATATTCTGCTTTGATCTCGTCGATCCGGTGGATTGCGTCGATCACTTCCTCCTGCGTCTGCAGGATCGGTCCCGGGAGTTCTTCCAGGTCAATATAGAAATCGCGCATCTCATTCTTATACATCTCAAGATCGTACATATAGAAGAGAATCGGCCGGTGCAGATTCGCATAATCAAAGAATACCGAAGAGTAATCCGTCATCAGCACATCTGCCACTGCATACAGCACATTAATGTCTTCATAATCGGAGAAATCATACGCCTTCCCGGCAAACTTTGTCAAGTCCATCTGGTTGGCAATGAAATAATGCAGCCGCACCAGAATGATCGTATCTTCCGGCAGCGCATCAATCAGCTTCTCAATATGACCGACTGCGTCAAACGTATAACCGAGTCCCAGCTCGTGCTGGTTGTCGCGCCAGGTCGGGGCGTACAGCAGGACCTTCTTGTCGAGCGGAATGCCCAGCTCCTTCTTAAAGTTCGTAATATCATCTTTTCCCCAGCGGAACAGATCATCATTGCGCGGGTATCCGGTCTCGATCAGCTTCTCTTCCATTCCCAGCTGGTCAAATCCGAACGCTGTCGTAAATACCTCTGTGCAGAAGCGCGACGGCGACAGGAAATAATCGCACTTTCGCGCATTCTCCAGATAATGTCCGCTCAGTTCTTCCTTGCTGATCTTCACGTTATTGCCGTGTTTAATATCGAAGCCCAGTCTCTTGAGCGGCGTGCCATGCCAGGTCTGGATAAATACCTGATCCGGACGCGGCTCTATAAATGCCGCAACACGGGAATTAAGCACCCAGTACTTTGCACGGCCATAGGTCTTCCAGCACTCACGTGTGTGGTACTTTACAACGGTCGTTCTGTCGTTATCGACCAGCGGCATCTTATTCTCCAGATCCGCCTCGCGGAACACCCACACAAACCGGAAATCGCTGTAAGCCGGATCACGCAGCATCGCCTCATAGATTGCGCGCGGAGAGTCCGCATACTTCTTGGCGAAGAAGGATTCAAACAATACCAGCTTCTCATCGGTCTCCTGTGTAATACACTCTTTCTGATAGAATCTGATATGGCTCTTCAGACGCATCTTCTTGATCATCCGGTTTAATGTATAGCTCTTTTTTCCGAGCTTTCTCGCGAGTCTTCGCAGCAGTTTTTTCATCATAGTTTGCCTGTCCTTTATATTTATTATTATTAAATGAACTGAACCGTCTGTTCAATTGTCATGCATCATCGAACCGCCAATTCAATTGCCATGCATCACCAGAACCGTCTGTTCGTCGTGATATAATCGATGCCGTTGATTATATAATCTTCCGCCTTATCCTGGTCATCTACAGTCCAGAGATTGACCCTGCTGCCGTTCTTACGAATCCCGTCAATGGCGGTCTGCGTGACACCCTTGTAGTTCAGATCGTATTCAAAACCATTGTTCTCACAGATCCGACGGACATCACTGTCGTATGTGCGGCTGATGTACTGTAATATGATATTGGACCGGTTCTCCAGCCCCAGCACCTCATTCATTTTCATCAATGTGATGTAGTCAAAATCAATAAACATGTAATCACGGGTGCCCATGATCTGCCGGGTGATGCGGTACAGTTCCTGCATATCCGCAATTTCCATATCCTGAAGGATCTGCCCGTCCACCAGATTTCCCGGCGATGACTGACTTCCACCAGTTGTATTCCCGTCACCTTCGGCGCCTGACGACTGGCCGCTTTCCGGCTGGCTGCCAGCTGTCTGACTGGTTCCCGCCTGGCTGCCAGCTGTCTGGCCGGTTCCCGCCGGGGTATCATCTCCGCCGCCTTCCTCCCGGTCATAACTCATCTTAATCTCGATAACCGGTACCATATTATATTTCAGACAACACTGCAGGTATTCTTCCAGCGTCGGGACTGTCGTCGCCAGCATGTCGTTCTTATAAAGTGAATAATTGTTCCCGGAAGTAATCTTCAGATTCCGGATCTCCTCCAGTGTCAGATCCTCCGGCTTCTTATTCACCCCGCACATTCGCTGAAATGTGGCATCATGCATGAGGATAAAATGTCCGTCTGTGGTTTTGCGTACATCTGTCTCCGCGCCCCAGAACCCGGCCTGTCCGGCCAGTTCAAATGCCCGCAGCGTATTTTCCGGCGCCTCTGCACTCAAGCCCCTGTGCGCAATAAATTTCGCGCTGGTACGCTTCATCGGATATGCGACATTAACCATATACGTTGCACTTGCGCCAGTCTTATTATTGATCTTCGCTGTAATCAGCGCAGTCCCCTTCCTGACAGCGGTCACAACTCCCGATGCGCTAACCTTCGCAACATCCGGATTGGAAGAAGACCACTTGATTCCGGAAGCACCGGACCGGGTCACCATACCCTTCAGTGTATTACTGAACGTCTCTCCCATCTTAAGTGTGGCGGTTGTCTTTTCGAAGGAAATCATCCGCACCACGACCTTATACTTCACCTTTTTGTTGGATCCGTCCGTGGATTTTACTGTAATTTTTGTCGTCCCGGCCTTCAGGCCTGTCACGACACCTTTGGAATTCACCTTCGCAACCGACGGGTTGGAGGACGTATACTTTACCTTTGATTTCTTAGCCCCTGCAGGTCTGACCGTCAGCCTGTTCTGTACCTTGTCGCCGACATAAACATAAACCTTTTTCTCAGGAACTGTCAATGATTTGATCTTTGGCCGTCTGGTTTTAACCGTAATGGTACAGGTAAGTTTCTTCCCTTCCCGTCCCTTCGGCCAGCAAGTGATTTTTACCTTTCCCGGCGAAACCGCTTTAATCCTGCAGGTTTTGCCTGATTTGGAGGGTTTCACCTTTGCGACCGCCGTATTACCGGATTTCCATACAATCCGCTTCTGCTTTACGCCGGTCCGATACTTAACCTTTACTCTTTTCGTCTTACCAGTATAAATCGTGTACTTTTTTTTAAAACTGACACGCTTCAGGACCGTCCCGGATGACGTTCGGGATGCCGCCTGTACAGACGCGACACCATATCCGGAATGTATACCGGCACAGAAACACAGCACATATACCGCAAACAGCATGGCGATTTGTCTGATAATGCGTTTCTTTCGTATATACATCTTATTTCAGATCCCACTTCTCATAAATACTGTGAATGGTCGTCTGGCTCGCCTCGTTCACACCGGTGCAGTAACGAATAAAATCCTCACCCATATCACTGTACGTGTTTCCGTAGATCATGCTCTCCCGCTCATACGGAACAAGGATTTTCTTCTGATTGCTTCCTTTGTACGGATAGAACCAGATGACCCGGTACTTATTATGCGTAAAAGAATTGTTCTTGATGGTAATATTCCTGCTGCCCGGACAGTTGATCGCGCAGTACGAATTCCGGAACGTACAGCCGCTGATCACAGCGCCGTCCCAGTTCAATGCACGGATGATGTAATTAGCGTTGTAGTTGCCGGTAAAATCACAGTTCGTGATATTGATATTCTTATGCGGATAGCCATAGGAATACTGATGGGTCCCGATCGCACGGTTTACACTCGAGAACGTACAGTTCCGGATGGTTACGCCATCATTGGGTGTCTTGTCCAGCGAACTCCACGCCTGATTGAAGCCGCCTGTTTCCACGTCAGGCGTGTCAAGGTTGATGGCCTCCTTCGATTTCTTGCCGCTCAGACCACTGAATTTACAATTTTCGATTGTGATATTCTTGCCGGCATCCAGCTCGATAAAATGCCCGTCCTTCAAATTTTTAAATGTGATACCGGAGATTCTGCAGTTCTTATTGTGACCCATGAAGAATGCGTACATATTCTTGCCGCCGCCCATATCGATCGTCGCACTGCCCTGTCCGATGATCGAAACATTCTTGACTCCGTTGTGCTTCTTATAGCCCCGGTTGTTCGGCTTGATCTTATCATACCGTGTCTTATAATACATCTTCTGGGCACAGAAGCGGAACATCATCGGAGACCGCCCCATGATCTTATGCTTCTTATATGTCTTCTTGAGAACGACACCGTCTTTGAGCTTGATCGTGACATTACTCGGAACAGCGATGGTGGTATTGATATAGTACGTGCCCTTCTTCAGGATCAATGTGCCGCCGCCTTTTTTCTCAAACTTGTCCATGTAGGACTGGATCAGAAAATAATGCTTTGTCACCTTATTGTAGGCCGGATTCTTCAGCAGACTCTTATCTGCAGGCTTGCTGTTGGGGCTGATCGTATATGTCTTATACTTCTTCGCATGCACCGTCGCGGCGGGATGAAGCATGCACGCCGCCATAAATACGGTGAACAGCAGCAATATGAGTCGGATGCTTCTCTTACATGTCATCTTCATATGATTCCCTCACATTCTCTGTATTTCGATCAGTATCGTCCTGTTCTTTCTCTTTCGTGTATACTCCCATACAATTTTCGTATTTTTACGGTTACACACCCTGAATCCCTGTATTCTGCGCTCTTGAATTATGTGCTCCTGCATTCCGATAACGAGATTCAATCCCACTCCATATAAGCGCCGCCCGTTCCTGTCGAAAAACTCAGCATTGCCGATGTATATCCGGCACCGGGACCTTCATAATCAAACATGCCGCCCTCAGAATCGATAAAAGAAGTCCAGCCTGCAGCGCTGCCGCCGAAGTAAATCGCCGGCTCCTCGCCTTTCAGGATTTCACCCTTCAGATAGAGCGGCTTCTTCTTCGGCAGTTTGATCCCTTTGGCCGGAATCGGCTTCCAGGTAACATTGTCCTTACTGTACATTGTAAACCGGAAGCTGTACCGGCCGGAGCCGACGCCCTTTTTCTCTCCAGAGTACTCAGCTTCGAAATATTCCCCGCTCTGCTTCAGGATCGTAGTCATGCCGTTGTATTTTCCTTTGTTCTGCAGCAGCATTGTGATTTCAAGTTTGTCACGGTCTGTATACGTTCCCGCCGGTGTCAGACATTTCACTTTATACTTCGCGTGGAAATTTACTGCCGGTATCGTAATGGTCTTCGACATTTTAGCTTTGTACGTCTTGCCGCCGGCTTTCTTAATCACTCTTGCCCGGTAGGAATATTTCTTACCGGCCTTCACATTTTTGTCCGTATAATCCAGCGAGCCGTTTTTCAGATTTCGTGTCGCAATTTTCTTAAATTTCTTTGCACCGGCATTCTTCCTGTACAAAATCACCTGTGCGTTTGAAACGTCAATACCGACCTGATCCGACATAACTGAAATATGCAGCTCTTTTCTGGAGTTTATATAATTTTCACCGTACCCGTCATTGCCGATCCACGTACGGCCGAGCCCCTTGCATGCATAGGAAATCCAGTCTGATCCGTCCCAGCTGTCTGCAACCTGCTTTCCGTTCTTATCAAACGCCCGCACAATATAGGCATAGTATCTGCCGTTTTTCGCTTTCTTATCTGACCAGCTCAGGCGTTTTCCCTTCGGTGACTTCACCTTAAGCGTCTTCACCTTCTTATAGGAAGAACGCTCCGGAATGCGGTCACTGCCGGCCTCCACATCCGACACATCGGCGCGGTAGATCTTATACTTTACCGCTGCCTTTTTGTTTGGCCAGGAGATCTTAACAGCATTCAACTCCGGATGAAGATGGACGTTGAAGGAGGTTGTTGCCGCGGATGTCGGTTTTGCTGTTCCAAGAAAGAGCAGGCAGGCAAGGAGCATCAGTGAAAAAATAATTGTTTTGTGAAAACTGCGCTGCAGAAAACTACTGATTTTTGACCTCATAACTGTCTTCATCATCTCTACCTCCAACTTGAATAAACGTTATCTGTTATTTTTATTGCTGTAAAAGCTCTTTTGCTCTGTGTGAAACTGTTTTTTCAAGCAGCGTGAGCCGTTTATTCGGAAGATTATATCTGCTGTGCCGTTTCAATCTGAAATCCAACAGGCATCTGAGTCTGTTCTTCTGCTCATGCGTCATTACCGCCCGGGCTTCTCCGACAAAATCATCATATACACTTGGGAGAAGTGTATTTGCATATCTCCACATATTCGGTTCATTTTGAAGATCATCTCCCCAGGCAAAGTTCATCAAAGCATTTCCATGATCAAACAGCGGTGCCGGTGCAACGATCTTATTTGTCAGGCTGTCAACAAGCACGCCAAAGTTGCCAAAGTTCCTGTCGGTATTAAATATGACTGCATCAAACAAAATCATCTCGCCCAATGCATCCGTAAATTTCTCCCCCAGAGAAGTGTAAAATTCTCTGACCGCTTCCATGCCGCCATGCCGCACAATCCTTCCAATCGGTACAAAAGATAATTCCTTACTTGTAAATAAATTACAGACAGAACAGAGTCTTCCCTTCCATTTTGAAAGCCTGTAGGGAACCACATTTACCCCCAGCATCTCCGCAATCTTTGATGCATAAAACTCAGAATACGGTTCATTGCCGGTATTGGCCGCTCCTTCAGTACCACCCTTATAAAGGCTGATCGTTCCATTCTCTCTGCGCCAGCATTTTGGAAGCATCCCATTTGTCGTAAACTCCGGACTGGACGACAAACCCGGCGCATTGCTGCTTCCATAACCGGTAAATGCAATCAGACTGAGAACGCGATTGAATCTGTTATCATATAAATTGTAATTCTCAAATGTTCCTGAAAAATCCTCTTCCGTCACCCAGTAACAATCATTTAGCGACAGCCCTTTCGATACCCTGATGATATCCATCGGCCTGTTCGGGCTAAGCCCCATAGCCGACAACAATGAACTCACATACGCCCGGTTTTTCGGGATCACCCGCTGACTGCAAACGTCAAGCACTTTTTTACATCGTAAGGTAATGAGTTTTTTACATCCTCCGGTAAACAGTTTTTTACACTGTACGGTAAGCAGATTTTTACATTGTATGGTAAGCAGTTTTTTACATTGCCTGGTAAGGAGTCCTT
>JAFUCM010000115.1 GCA_017459675.1 Eubacterium sp. | reverse complement strand
TGTTAAATCAGGGCTCCTTCCAGATGCTGACAGGTCACACAAATGTGACAGTCAAGAAAAAGTTTGCTGGTGACTAAATTCACCTCTTGACAAAGGTCACTTCATAACAGTCAATGGGGACGTTTCTCTCTGACTCATTGAAAATGAGTCAAGGAGAAACGTCCCCACTGACTCACTGAATGGAGACAGGAGACAGAGAACCGTCCCCTGTCTCCCACACAGTATATAAGGAGTATCACATGACAGAAATCAGAGAATACCGCGGCCACATCCGCAACTGGAAGGCGCTGGCGGAGGAACTGGGAATTGACAAAAGCCTTTCGCGCGAAGTGCGGGAAGAGGCGATTCTGCTGAAGGGTTATGAAGCGTGGGGCGAAGAACTGCCGCTGCATCTGCACGGGATGTTTGCATTTGCGCTGTGGGATGCTTCTGAAGAGAAGCTTTTGTGCGTGCGCGACCCGTTTGGCACAAAGCCGTTCTATTATTATGAGACAAAAGACGGAGAGCTGCTGTACAGTACCATGATCCGTCCGATTCTGGAGCAGCCGGGATTTGTAAAGGAACTGAACGAGCCGATGCTGCAGCTTTACCTTTCTCTGACGTATGTCGCGGGCGAGGAGACGTTCTTCAAGGGCCTGAAGAAGCTGATGCCGGGCCGGATGCTGATCCGGCAGAACGGCAGGAGTGAGATCCGCCGCTACTGGACACCCGCGTTCCATCCGGATGAGAGCAAATCGCTGGAAGACTGGGCGGATGAGATCCACACAACCATTCAGGAGATTATGCCGGAAGTGAAAGAGCCGGAGGAGGATGCGTGGTCCTTCCTTTCGGGCGGCGTTGATTCTTCTTATGTACTGGCCATGTCGGATGTGAAGATGACAGGCTCCTGCGGCTATGAGGAGCCGCGGTTTGACGAATCTCCGCTGGCAGCCGAGACAGCCCGGATTCTGGGCAGAGAAAATACGCGGTGCCTGGTGACACCGGAAGACTATTTCGAGATTGTTCCGTTCGTCATGGAGAATATGGAGCAGCCGCTGGCGGATGCTTCGGCGATTGCATTTGCCATTGCATGCCGTGAGACAGCAAAGGAAACGAAGATCTGCTATTCCGGCGAGGGCGCTGATGAATTTTTCGGCGGCTATAACATGTACCGCAATGCAGAGCGTTACGGGGAAAATCTCAAGACCTTCTATGTCGGAAATACCAACATCATGAAGGAAGATGAGAAGCAGCGGATTCTGCAGCACTATGATGAGAATGTTCTGCCGATTCATCTGGCAGAGGAGATTTATAAAGAAACCGAAGGACTCGATCCGCTGACCAAGATGTCGGATGTTGATATTCAGATCTGGCTGGAAGGTGATATTTATCTGAATGTTGACAAGATGAGCACCGCGGTCGGACTCGAGATCCGCATGCCACTGACAGACCGGCGTGTATTTGATATCGCGTCACGCATGCCGTCGCGGTTCAAGGTCAACGAGGAGCAGAACAAGGTGGCATTCCGCACGGCCGCCGCAAAGGTTCTGCCGGAGGAAATCGCATTCCGCAAGAAGCTTGGTTTTATCGTCCCGATCCGCATCTGGATGGCAGACAGCCGCTATAATCAGGATGTTCTCGCAAAATTCAGGAGTGAAACCGCGGCAAAATTCTTCAAGACGGAAGAAATCAATGCGATTCTGGAGGAGTACCTCGGCGGAAATTCAGATCTCTGGCGCAAGGTATGGACAATTTACACATTCCTTGTTTGGTACGAAATTTACTTTGGCGCATAAACTTTCGTCAGGGCAGGAGACGGAACAGCGCGAAGCACAGGCGCGATCCGGACTTATGCATAAGCCTTCGTCGGCACAGAAACCGTAACAGAAACCGGCACAGAAACGATTTGTGAAAGGGACAGACAGTGGGTTATCAGGCAGTCTATCTGGTGGAAAATGGATATCGGGAAGATCCGTACCGGTTCGTAAATATCGATCCGGACGGTGAAGTCTGCTTTGAGCCATGGGACGGAAGGCGGATCCGCCGCTATATGGCCCGTGCCGCCTATCTTTACCGGGTTGATGAAGACGGTGACGAGATTGAAATCCTGCATTATAACAATGTACCCGTGGAATTTCTGATCACGGATGCGCGGGCTGTCATCCGGATTCCGGAATACAGGGACGGCGATTATGAGGATGATACCAGAGCGGCGGTCCTGCGAAGCGACCGCAGTCAGGTTCCGGAAAGTGACCGCGTGATGACACTGGCCGGCATGATCCGCTATGAGTGGATTTCGCAGATCAGCTATCAGCGCAAGGTCAGCCGCGGGACGGAAGAATGTGTGCGGCTGTACTACCGGGATCTCTCAGAGGCCAGGTGGTATCTGGATATCATTTTCCGCGGCAATGCAGATGCGGAATATCTCGCAAATGTAATTCTTCACCGTGCCTGCCGGTACCGTCTGCTGATGACCGATGAGAAGAACGACAAAGAGACCTATTTCTTTAATAAATATCTCGAGGACTACGATATCGAACCCGCGCATAATCCGCGTCGCTATATGTCTTATGTCCGCTTCCCGACACAGTATCCTGCGCCGGGCGGCGACGACGTGCGGCCGCGGCTGTGATAAGTGCAGTCGGGGAGAACGGTTTTCGCGCGCAATACAGTAAGCGTCCGGAGCAGGATGCCTTTTCTAAAGCGGCGAATTCTACCTGAGCCGCGTAGAAAATGGCATCCTGTGAACATGGACGCGTATTTAAAAACAATCACCCCGACAAACCCCAATTCGAAGGGAGGAACGGAACATGGCAGTTTACACAGAAATCAAGGAATACCACACCCGCGGTCATATGGGCATGATTGATGTGACCGGCGATTTTCGCAGTGCCGTACGTGCGGCATGTGAGAAGAAAAATATCAAGGATGGAATTATTACCGGATTTACGACCGGCGGTGTCGCGGCGCTTACAACGCTGGAGTTTGAACCCGGTATGGTGACACGTGATCTCAAGATGGCGCTGGATATTATTTCTCCGTATCTGGACAAGGACGGCCGCGTGGTTTATTACAAGCATCATGAGACCTGGGGAGATGACAACGGGTCCAGCCACATCAAGTCCGCCATTCTCTCGCCGTTTATTACGATTCCGTTTGTCGACGGCAGAATTACAATCGGCCCGTGGCAGAATCTGACGCTGGTCGAGTGTGACACGCGCGACCGTCACAGAGAGATTGTTTTCCAGGTGATGGGTGAGTGATCAGCTCAGATGGGAAGTTCCCTGCCGCTGCAGGCGCAGGGGCGGGACTTGAATTTTACCTGCGTGTGCGATCCACGCAGGCAGAAATGAGTATTATACATGAGACGTTTTCGTACTGCACTTGCAATTATACGAAGAAATCTGGGTGTCCTGGCCGGCTTCGAGATCATCTATAAGCTTGTGACAACGGCGCTGTTTATTCCGCTGATCTACGGGACTATTCAGCTGACAATGTTCCTGACCGGCTACACCTATCTCACAGCGGAAAATATTTTCAGATTTCTGAATAATCCGCTGTTTTTAATCTGTCCTCTGATTCTGCTGGCTGCAGTCGGCATCTATGTAATACTGGATGTCGGTGCAGTCATCTATATTATCGATCAATCTTATCACAAGAAAAAAACAGATATCCTGAATGCCTTTCGCTTTGCGCTTTTTAATGCGAAGACACTGCTCCGCGCAAAGCGGATTACCGTTGTGCCGATTCTGGTGCTGCTGCTGATGCTTTCCAGTGTGAGCCTGATTCCGGGTGCGCTGGACCGGCTGGCGCTTCCGAAGAATTTGATCCGGCAGATCAGTAAATATCCGCTTCCATATGTTGCGGCGGGTGTCGGAATCGTAATTCTGCTCATTGTATTTCTCCACTGGATGTACGCATTTCATTATGTGGCGCTTGAGGGCTGTACAGTTTCAGAAGCCTGTAAGAAGAGCACAGCGCTCGGAAAAGGGCACCGCCTGGAAGATCTGGCAGTCTTCTATGTGCAGCAGCTTGTGTATTTCGGGCTCTATGCGCTTCTGATTGCAGTCGAGCTGTTCCTGGTCGTGTTTATCGGAAAACTCTTTCCGTGGTCTGCGCAGCTGCACGCATTTTCCAGTTCTGTCACAATTATCGTGCTGCTGATCACGCTGATTGTTTTTACAGTCCTTGGCATGCCGTTTGCTTATGTCTGCATCTGCATGCTGTATTACGATCACAAACAGAAAAAAGGTGAGCCGATTATCAGTATTCCGGTTCAGAAGCGGACGGCAAGAGAGCATGCGCAGCAGGACAGCAATCATGACGGTATTGTCACGCCGGAGGAATTTGCTGCGTTCATGGTCGTCAAGAAAAAACACCGGAAAAGAGTTCTGGCGATTGAGTGGTGCATGATTGTTTTCTCGCTCGCAGCGATCTCATTTTACATCAGCGGCATGCAGCGCGGCTGGTTCAATCCGCAGATTGAGTATCTGCATACGATGGAGGTTACGGCACACCGCGGCGCCTCGGCTGATTTTCCGGAAAATACCATGGCTGCCTTTCAGGGGGCGCTGGAGCTCGGTGCGGACTGGATTGAGCTGGATGTCCATATGAGCAGCGACGGACAGATTTTTGTCATGCATGACAGCAGCTTCCGCCGGACGACCGGGGTAGATGCCTATGCATGGTCACTGCCTTATGCGGAAATTGCAAAGCTGGACGCCGGCAGTCATTTCAGCGGTGAATTTATGGGAGAGCGGATTCCGCTCCTTTCGGAGGTGATTGCTTTTGCAAAAGATGCAAATATCCGTCTGAATATCGAGATCAAGCCATCGGCGCAGGAGGCCGGCCTCGAGGAGAAGCTCGTGCAGATGATTCAGGAGGAAGATTTCATCGGAAACTGTGTGGTTACCTCGCAGAACTATCATTCAATTGAGAAGGTCAAGGAACTGGATGAGACCATTACGACCGTCTATGTGATGGGCTTTGCCTATGGCGGTATCAGCAGACTGGAGGCGGCAGATGCATTCAGCATCCGTCATACCAGCGTGACAGACCAGATTGTCAGCCGTGTGCATAACCGCGGAAAACAACTCTATGCATGGACGGTCAATAACCGTTATAATATAAATGAAATGATCGGGAAAAATGTAGATAATATTATCACGGATAATGTCCTTCTGGCGAAGGACTGTGTTGAGAAGAGTCAGACCGGTGACATTGAGCAGGAATATCTGCGCATCATCAACCATATGCTGGATAATATCATGGGTGGACTGTAAAGCAGCTGCGCGGCGTCCGGATTGTTTTGTACTGTATCTCAAATTGATATATTGCCATGACAAAAAAGGCGTGTTAGCATAGGTGCGGGATGGCTCCCATTTGCATTGAAATTCCGATTCGCAGTCTTTGTGTGACAGCTGTCATGCACAGAATGCATCAAAGAGGTATCGTTGTTCTGCAGCAGTAAAAAGGAGATCACATGGGCGGAATATTTGCATCGGCACAGAAACAGGATTGTGTATTTGATCTTTTTTTCGGAACAGATTATCACTCACACCTCGGCACAAGACGTGCCGGCATGGTTGTCTATGGAAAGAACGGGTTTGACCGCGCGATTCACAACATCGAAAATGCGCCGTTCCGGACCAAGTTCGACAGAGATATCGGGAAGATGGAAGGCTACATGGGCATCGGCTGTATTTCAGACTATGAGCCGCAGCCGCTGATTGTGCGTTCTCATCATGGCACTTATGCGATCACAACGGTCGGGAAAGTCAATAACGTAGATGAAATCGAGAAGGAGCTGGTCAAGAAGGGGACGACGCATTTTCTGGAAATGAGCGGCGGCGATATTAACCAGACTGAGCTGGTCGCCACGCTGATCAACCAGAAGGGAAATCTGATCGAAGGAATCCGTTATGCCCAGGAGACCATTGACGGTTCCATGACGATTGCCCTGATGACACCCGACGGCATTTATCTGGCCAGAGATCTGATGGGCAGAACGCCGCTGATCATCGGCCGGAAAGAGAAGGGATTCTGTGCATCCTTCGAATCCTTTGCTTATCTCAATCTTGGTTATGAGGACTATGCAGAGCTTGGCCCGGGCGAGATTGCTGTGATCACGCCGGAGGCCTGCACGACACTTGTGAAACCTGGCAAGAAGATGCGGATCTGCACCTTCCTGTGGATTTACTACGGATACCCGTCCTCGCGCTATGAGGGTGTCTCCGTTGAACAGATGCGTTACAACTGCGGCGCCAACATGGCAAAGCGGGATGCCGTGGAAGGCATTTATACCAAAGAAACCATCGACGGCGTCGTCGGTATTCCGGATTCCGGCATGGCACACGCCATCGGCTATGCAAATGAATCCGGCGTGCCGCTGACCAGACCATTTATCAAATACACACCAACCTGGCCGCGTTCCTTTATGCCGACCATACAGAAAGAGCGCAATCTGATCGCAAAGATGAAGCTGATCCCGATTCACGAGCTGATCGAGGGTGAGCGTCTGATGCTGATCGACGACTCGATCGTCCGCGGCACCCAGCTGCATGAGACGGCGCAGTTCATGTTCCAGATCGGCGCAAAAGAGGTACATGTCCGGCCGGCATGTCCGCCGCTTGTATACGGCTGCAAATATGTCAATTTTTCACGGTCCTCTTCGGAAATGGAACTGATCACACGGCGTATCATCAACCAGGAAGAAGGACAGGAGGTCACGCGCGATATTCTGGATGAGTATGTCAATCCGGATTCCGAGCGTTATCAGCGCATGCTGGACGGCATCTGCAAAGAGATGAAATTCACATCCCTCCGGTACAACCGTCTGGATGATATGATTGATGCCGTCGGCATCGACCGCGACAAATTATGCACATATTGCTGGGACGGGCGTGAGTAAAATGGGATAGCTGCCGGTAATGCCCCGGGTATGATAAATCTGTATGAGGGGCTTTGACATGGTTATAATAAGATTATAAAAATCGATACAAAACTCACAAAAAAAGTATAAAAAAAGAATAAAAAATATAAAAAACCGATGACATATTTGGATTGTATTTTTGAAATACATCTAGTATAATTGTTATCGGTTTTTGATTTATTTCAATGGAGGTATAACAACATGACACCATATCTTATCATTCTGTGTCTGCTTGCTCTCTCCCTGATCTACATTTTCTTCAATC
>JAFUCM010000032.1 GCA_017459675.1 Eubacterium sp. | reverse complement strand
TTGGCGTTTGCGTAAAATGCGATCTCCGGGCTTACCGGCTCTTCCCCCAGAAAGCTCAGCATATTCTCAGAAAAGTTTTCCGGGATAATAAATGCCGCATAGTATTCACCGGATTTGACACCTTCGAGTGCATCATCTTTTGATTCGGGAAATGTCCAGCCGACATCATTATTGGCATGCAGCGCATCAATCAGCTTGTCACCGATATTCAGCGGGACCTCCAGAATCTCTTTTCCCTTGTCCTCCGAAACAACGGCGATGTGCAGATTTGCGGTGGCATCCGGTCCATACGGATCCCAGTTCGAGAGAATATTAAACCATGCATAGAGACAGGGAATTACAGAAACGCCGATGATGATAATGACTGCAATGACATTGGCTGCGATCCGCCGCACATCTGTTTTGAATATTTTAAATATATTCTTCATGATCTGTCTTCCTGTACATTATTTGTACGCCTCAATATTGCTTCTGCTGCTTTTGCAGCCGGTGAATCAGCCGCATCCGATGCATCTGCTATTTCTTCAACAGCTGCTTCCTTTGATTCCAGTACATGCATCAGTTTATAATCCACAAAATCGACCACAATGAGATACGCAGCAATCAGCAGCATACTCACAATCCATACCACAAGCATAACCAGCTTGGATGTTCCGGTCTGTTCCGAGAGGAACATCAGTATGAAAATGATTGTCGGCACGATCAGCATACTGCGGAAGCCATTCCTGATTCTTCTGCGGTTTTTCTGATGTTCGGTCTCCTGATAATCCTGTATACGCTCCAGGAGCGCGCTCAGATCCTTTTCACTGTTCATGTTATCTTTTGTCCCCCGCTCAAATAAGCTTTGTTTCTTCCAGGCGCTCTTCCACAAAATGATTAACCGGTATAAACGGCAGCCGGATCAACAGTCCGAGAATCAGTGCACAGACGCAGAACACACCGAGTGTCAGCAGACACTTCCAGTAGGTGCCGTCGTACATGCCGCCGATACATTCCCGCATCGCGTTAATCATATACGGGAACGGGAACAGCAGATAAACATTCTGGAAGAATGTCGGCAGGATTTCAATCGGATACGTTCCGCCCGATCCTGCAATCTGCATGACAAGCATAATGATCGCAATTGCTTTTCCGATATCGCCGAAGGAAACAACCAGCGCATATACGATCAGCGAAAGCGTCAGGCTGCCGACTGCTGCAGTCAGTATAAATCTGCCCGGATGGAGACACTGAATTCTGAAGAAAACAAGCTCTCCAAACACAATAATGGCGGTCTGGATCTCTGAAAGAAGTAAAAATACAAGGTATCTTCCCAGGAACAGTTCCGATCTTGCAGCCCCCGGAAACCTGTTTTTGTCCGGATGGACTTTCAAAACAGAGACAAGAATCGTCATGCCCACCCAGATCGCCAGTGCTGTATAGAACGGTGTTACGCCGGATCCATAATTCGCAATATCAAAGACAAAATTGTCTTCGATCACAACCGGCTCTGCAAAGAAATTGCCGATCATGGACGGATCTTCCGAAAACAGCTCCATGGCTGCCTGCAGCTTCTGTGCATCACTGGCTTCATTGATTTTATTGATGATGTCTGTGATCTTATCGCTCAGACCGGTCAGCGTCTTCTGTACTTCCGGAAGACTGTCATTCAGCATATTTCCTGTGGATTCTACCTGCAGTACTGTTTCACTTAAGGATCCGGTGGTTTTGCTCAGATTGGTCAGAACGACAGAAAGCGAATTTAACGTCTCCTGCATGCTGTCAATCACCTGATTCATAGAGGGAACCAGATTATTCGTGAACATTTCAGATGCCTGGCTGATGCCTTCCCCAATCGCGCGAAGGGTCTCGCTGAGAGAATCCGCCAGCTGTCCGGCCGCTGTGACGGCCGCGGTTTTTGTGGCATTCTGTTCCAGCAGCTCAATGATATTCTGCAGATTTTTGATCTCTTTTGCCGCGGGCTCCCAGGAAACTTCGTCTAAATCAATCGCCATGACAACTTCCAGAAGCACATCCAGTTTTTCTTTTACATCAGTAATGAGCGGAAGCGTCTCATTGATGCGCGCCTTAACGGTCTCGGCATCGCCTTCAAGCTGCTCCGCACTGATTCCGTCTGCAATCTTGTTGATTTTTGCCTGGACGTCTTTGAGGACAGCCGTTACATTCGTGCTGAAGTCATTGAAATTGCTCTTGACCCCGGTAATATCTTCGGCGGCCGTGGAAAGCTTTTCGCTTCCGCTGTCAAAATATCCCGTCGATTCATTCAATTTTCCGGCAGATGTTTTCAAAATGGCGGAAAGCTTCCGGTTGCTCTCCTGGAGTGTCCCGATCATCGTGCCGTAGGAATTCAGATTTCCCCGGATGTGTTCCAGCTTTGCGGTGAACACCTGAAGATCCGTCTTTGCGACAGATTCTGTCTCCGAAACATCGTCCTGCAGATCACCGAACACCTGCTCCATCGTCATGGAAATGTATTTCTCATTGATGCTGTTCTGCACATTCCCGATGACCGTATCCGTGACTTTCGTCGCAACCGCGTTCTTTTTACCGTTCAGATAATAATGAAGCTGCGGGAGTGATTTCTTCTCATTGAACGCCGTGAACATGTTCTCGGAAAAATCTTCATCGATGGAAATCGCCGCGTAATACTTTCCGGAACGAACGCCTTCTTCTGCCGCTTCGTCCGAATCCACGAAAACCCAGTGAATCGCTGTGCTCGCTTCCAGATCCTTCCGGACTTCTTCTCCCAGATTATAGGAGCCGCCTTCTTCATCCGTCCAGCCGGCATCGTTGATTGCCGCCGCCAGACGGATATTGCCTGTATTATTGTACGGATCCCAGTTCGCATAGATATTAAACCACGCGTACAGTGCCGGAAGTGCACAGAGTCCCAGCGTCACAACCAGCACAAAAAAATGGGTTAAGATCCCGTTCAGATCAGCTATAAAAATCTTAAAAATATTCCTCATAACTTCCGGACCCTTTCTGAGATATCGTCCAGTTCTTCCTTCGACAGCTCGGATAAATGCTCCAGCCGGTCCATTACATCCGTCAGCGATCCCCGCACACGACGTTCCAGGAGTCTGGTATACAGATTGACGATGACACCGGTCAGCATCGCGATTACAACGACTGCAAAGATCGAAAGAAGAACCGACACCACTCTGGCCGTAAATGAAGTCGCAACAATATCTCCGAATCCGCAGGTCGATATCACTGCAAAACAGTACCAGCACGCATCGTTATAATTATTAATCTGTGGTTCTCTGAGCATGATAATGAACGCGCTCAGCATAAAAAAAATGATAAACGCAAGAACCACTTTGTGAACGCCTGTGGCCCGCACAAGCTTCCGGAAAATCTGATACGTTTTCATGAAAAAACTCCATTTATATGCCGGCGTTGAACCGCGGTCTCTGATCACGCGCGAGTTGCGTGACACACTTGTGCGTCTTCCGCATGAAACTGTCCACATGACAGGATACATGCTTTTTTTTCAAAACACCTGTATCATTGTACAATAGATTTCCAATTATTTATACATTAAAATGTAGGATTTGTTCATTTTTTTACAACATCTAGTGCTTTTTCAGCTGACAGGAAGCTTTTCGGTCAGTCTTTTGGCGGAATGTAGAATTTTCCCCTGAGTTCCGAGGTTTTCAGTGAGTTGATAAATGCCCTTTCATCAACTTCCTTGACGGCCCGGATGACCGCCTTGTTTTCGCCGCCTGAAACGACAGAGTAGACAATCGCCCGTGCGCTGTGTTCATATGATCCCTCAGCCTGCATGATGGTAGCACCGTGGTGACAGACTTTGTCAATCGCAGCACAAACCTCATCCGCCTTATTTGTGACAATGAAAAGCGTCTGCTGCTGATAATTTCGATATAGAAGATGCAGCACCTGCGTTGACACATACTGGAAGATAATTGAATAAAGTGCTCTCTCCCATCCAAACAGCAGGCCGGCTGTCACGAGGATCAAAACATTGATGCCCAGAATCATGTTGAACGAATCCACACCGCGCCGCTTCGAAAAAAAGATCGCCAGGAAATCCGTTCCGCCGGATGTTGCATCTACCATCAGACACATACTGATCGCAACGCCGTTGATGATGCCGCCAAATACACTGATCAGCAGATAGTCATACGTCAGCGTAAGCGGAGGCAGCATATCTACAAATATACCGTTCAGGACAATCATCAGAAGAGAATACAGCGTAAATTTCTTTCCGATATAGCGCCATCCGATATAAACCGGGATCGCATTCAGCAGAATATTAATCGGAGAATACGGTACTTCCTTCCCGAAAAAGAGCGCAAAAATCTGCTGAATCAGCACCGTGATTCCTGTCGCACCGCCGGGGAAAAGGTGGCCGGCTCTTACAAATGTCTTGATATTCACAGCCATGAGGAAAGCTGCCAGCACGACTACGATCAGACGTACCATATCTTTTCTACCGTTAAATTTCATGTATTTACTCCGTTCCTGTTATTTTTCGGCTTCCGTCACCATATCTGTATTATCATCTGTGCGAATCCGGATCCGGATGCCGTCCATCACATATCCCGGAATCTCTTCCGTAAATGAATACACACCGCTGTGTTCTCCGTTTTCAAAGCAGTAAACATAGACCTTTTCTTCGAACTGATCAACAATCCAGTATTCCCGGACACCTGCTTTCTGGTACTGCATCATTTTTACGACAAAATCGTGTTTCGCATTATGCTCAGAAGTAATCTCGATTACCCAGTCCGGCGCCCCGCTGCATCCTTTATCTGTCAGCTGTTCCTTTTTACAAACGACAGAAAGATCCGGCTGGACAATCGTTCTGTCATCGCCGAACAAACGCACATCAAATGGCGCAGGATAAACCTGGCAGGTACCATTTTGCCGAAGAATATGCAGCTTAATCTGAAATAACAGCTCAGTCAGGATATACTGATGCATCCTCCCGGGCGCAGCCAGTATATAAAGATATCCGGCAATCAGTTCTGCGCGAACACCCTCTTCCAGCTTCTCAATATCTTCTTGATTGTAAGTCCTTGCAGCATATCGATATGCCGATGCCTCTTCACGAACCATGACCGGCATCTTCCGGGCTTCGTCATAGGTGAACGGAATCTTTTCTTTCTTCGCAATTACCTGCTCAATGGCCAGCAGCGTGCTGTAACGCGGATTCTTCGTTGCACCGGAAAAAATCTTATTGACGGTACTGAAAGGAATCCCGGACAACCCGGCGATCTCCCGGTTAGTGAGGCCTGATGCTTTCTTTCGTTCTTTCAACTGTAAAATATCCATACACAGACACCTCCTTGTCCATATATGGATATTTTAACATGTGGTACCTGAATAATCAATTCCATTCGGTTTGTTCATAATTTGTTCACGGTGCCTGTCACCCTTTTAGTCACCGTTTTACTTCACTTTCACCCTGCAGGTGACTTTCTTAATGCCGGAAGCGCTGTAGTTTGTGTTTCCGCCCGCTGTGATTTTGATCTTTACTTTATATACGCCTTTTTTCAGGCCTTTTCTGATGGTGAGTTTGCCGGTTTTTGCATCGATCTTAAAGAATCGTTTGTATTTTGCCTTCGATACGCCGGCCAGTTTGTATCTGAGCGGTCCCTGTCCTTTTCCTGTGAACTGTACGGCCTTTTTGATCGACAGCTTCTGTGCTTTCTTTTTCAGATTCCTGTACTTAACTTTAACGGTTCTGGCCTTGACTTTCAGCGGATTGGGGGCTTTGTTGATCTTCCACCGGATCTTCTTATCCGCAGTAGTTCCGTCAGCCCAGGTGGTATTGGCTTTGTCTCTCAGTGATACAGTCGCCTCATAATCACCTGCCCCCGACGCACTGCCTCCCGAAACCGTATATGCCGCACCTGCAGCTACGCCGGTCTGCCTGGTTCCGTCGTAAGTAAGGTTTTTTCCCTGCGGAACCTGAACCGATCCCTTCCCAAGCCGGATCGTAAATGTATCATGATAAAGATCCAGCGTAATATCCAGGTTTTCCTGCGCAACAGAAGACAGCCGGAACACACGGGTGCCGCCCAAGGTACAGTCCGTCAGCTTTTTGACTGAAAATGTCTTCTTCGCCGCATCTTCTTGTGCAAGCAGATCATATATGCCATCGTTATTCAAATCGACATGAAGAATCTTTCCGTCATTTTCAGAATCGACCGTAAACATACTCCATTTCGCGTATGTTTGAAATGCACGCTGAAGATAAAACGCATCGGAGGAATCATCTTCCGTGGAACCAACAAATTCTTTTCCGTCCAGATCAAGGTTCAGCGCGCCGAGGTTCCCGAACAGTACAAGCTGATAATAACCACATTTATACGCGCAATCCAGTGCGGCAGAATCTGTCTTTAATGTAAGGACAGCTTTTTTTACATCAAACGAATCCCAGTCAAATATGCAGTCGGGATTCTTGATTGCCACGGATTCCAGGCTGTCACAGCTGTTAAAAGCATAATCACCGATGCTGCTGCAGCTCTTTGGAATCGCTACGGTTTTGACATATTTGTTTAGTCTGAATGCGCCGTATCCGATTTGCGTGAGACCTTCGTTCAGTGCAATCTCGTGACTGTCGCATTCATTGAATGCATTGTCGCCAATGACAGTAACATTTCTCAGAATAATGAACCCTGCATCAGAAGGACTGCTCTCCCAGTTCATGCAATCTTCAAAAGCGCTCTCTCCGATCACGCAGCCATTCTGCATGTCACCGAATACCTCGATGTCTCTGACCTTCCAGCATCTGCAAAATGCATGTGACCCGATCCGGGTTACGTGGTCCAGCTTTATATCATCGAGTTTTTCGAATCCATAGAACGCGTAATCACCGATTTCCTTTATGTTCATGAAGACGATCTTTTCCACCTTGTCCCCGTATTTTGCCCAGGGCGCAGAATTGGATCCACTGTGATCATTGATTTTAAAACCATTATTATAGCCATTCACTACAAGATAATAGCTTCCGTTGGAATCGATGCGGCAGCTCCAGTCGCAATTACCATCCTGGCCGGATTCGATCTCCGTGCCTGTGTCCGCATGCACATTCTGTGCGCCGGATACAGACAGCAGTACTGCAGCCGCTGCAACCGCCAGAAACATAACAAGCTTCTTCATTCTCGGTATCATTCGCTAAGACCTCCTTGTAAAAACATCATTCATGTTATACAGATTATTTTTGTTCTTAATCAGGTCTGCGATCCAGTATTGTTATGTATGCCGCTCTTATTTTCTGGTCTTTACTTTCTTCGCTTTGGACCATTTGGAATAGTATCTGACGCCTTTGACCGTTTTTTATGTCCGGATCTGTACGTAGTATTTCTTTCCGGCTTTCAGTTTCGTCTTTTCGTATGACAGTTTCTTCTTTGATGTAATGCGTTTTTTCTTTGCACCGGACATGTCAGCTTTTCGGCTCCATCGAATCTGATAGCCGGTGATCTGTCCTTTTCCTTTCTTCCACTTTGCGCGGAAGCCTTTCTTCAGTGCTTTGACAGATTCCAGTTTTGTCGCCTTCGGGATAATCTTGAAGTTTGGAACCGGTGTAGACTTTTTTAGCAATTTTCGCAACGGAAGCAGTACTGATATCAACCGGCTTTATTTCTATAAAGTAAAAGATCTGTTCTTTCTGCAGCATATCGTCAGAACGCTTATCAATTAGCGGACAGCGTCTCGCGGTCCAGAACTCCGAGGTGCTGTGCCTCCATTGCAAGTTCCATATGTAAAAGTCCAATTCGTGCAGCTGTGTTGAAGAAATCCAGGACGATGCACAGGATTCCACCTGCAGCCAGACCTGCACCCGGAATGCCGAGCTGTGCCATCAGCAGCCCGAGACATACCAGCATTCCGCCGGAAACAGGCGGTACTGTCAGCGAGAAAATGACGCTTAATACAATTGCAATGATCAGCCAGCCGGTGTTGACCGGTACATTATAATATTCGGCCATATAATAAAGCGTTACCACAAATACTGCGCCGGTCGGAGATAAAACGGTCATGTTGCCGAGCGGAAGTGCAAAACGATTAAATTTCCGGGCAATTCCGAGCTTCTCTTCATTGACACGAAGCATCTGCTCCAGCGCCGCAGAAGAGGATGCTGTAAAAAGACCTGTAAGAACATTCTCCCTGATTTTGGAAAACAACATGCCGGCCCGTGCGTGCAGTCGGATGGATGCAAAAACCACTTTAAATGTGAGAATGAATGTGTGACATGCAATGCCCAGAACCAGCGGTTTCCACAGACGTGCAAAAATCCCGTATCCATTATCCCACAGAAGTATGGTCAATGATGTAAAAATATATACCGGCAGCAGTTTACAGATCGCGCCCGCAATCAAAAGTACCAGCTTATTCACCTGTTTGAAAATCTCCTGCAGCCGGCTGGTCTTTTCTCCCAGAATCAACATGCCGACGCCTGTCATTAATCCAATAAAGGCAATCTGCAGCATATTGCCGTCAGCAAATGGCGAAACCGGATTGGACGGGATAATCGAGTAAACCATTTCGATCAGCGCATCCATCTGCGACTTTCCGCCGCTGATGACGCCGGCCCGGAAATCAAAGAACGGAAGAATGCAGATCCCGACCACAGCCGTTCCCAGAAAGCTCCATGTGAGCGTCTGCCGGAACACGTAGGCGCCCATACGGCTGAAGTCTGACACATTTCCGACTGAGCAGATTCCGGTAACAATTGACGTAAAAATCATCAGTCCTACGAACGTGCCGAGCGCATGCATGAAGGTTTGCGCAACCGGATCAACCAGATAATTCTGCAGTCCGGTAATGAGACCATCCGGAAGTACCCCGGTAAGAGAGCCGGCAGCCAATGCTAACAGCACTGCAATGATCAGTCTGACCTCCTGCCGCATATTTTGCCGTGGTCCGCGCAGAACCAGCTCATTCATGCCGTATCGGTACCCCCACTCAGGAGCAAGACCGATCCGCTCAAGAATTTCCTGCGTCAGCACATCCTCCTGATCTGCAGATTCCATCGGATTATAAGATTCCGCCTTGTACCGGAAACGAAGGACGGGTACACCCATGCGGTTCCGGATATCGAGCGTTCCTGTGATCTGTCCGTCAAAGTGCTTACTGACCCGCAGCAGTACCTCCTCCATTGTCAAACGCAGCCGGATCGCATTCTCCCGGCTGACACCTGCTTTTCTCATCTGCCTGATCATTTCCTCCGAAACTGCGTCGATTCCGCTCCGGTCCAGAAGATATTCTTTTTCAAATTTTCTCATACTACCTCTGCTTCACAAAATGCTGCTTATTCCTGAGGATACATTTCATGATAGTTAAAAGCTACTGCCTGCTATTCATTTTACCATGATGTGGCATGAAACGACAGAAAAAACATATAACCAGACACCCGCAAAGTACACCGGCTGCATCGATGCACATGTCCCTGATCTCGCAGCTGCGGCCGGGTACGAAATGCTGATGGATTTCATCTGAAACAGCATACAGAATACCGCATATCACAGCATGACAAGCGCCGCGGAAGGTTAATTTGCCGACAGGTCCCAATCTCCGGATTACACCAATCTGCTCTGTATATCTGAACACTTGTGCAGTGAAGATTCCAAGAAGCAAATACTCCAGAAAATGGGCTGTTTTTCTTACCAGGAATGTAATTCTGTCCGGATCAAGATTAATGAATTTCCTGATGATCGAAACAATCCACTTACTCTCTGAGCTCGATAAATCTGCCGGCATAGCTGAGTGGATGAAAATAATGATCATCATGAAGATTGTCAGAGTCAGATATTGTTTTGCTCTTTTGTCGGTTACGTACTTCTGCATGATTTCCTCTGCGTAGTATGTGCTGTTTGAGGCCTCAGGCACTGTGAATCGATGTGTGAGTCAATGGGGACGTATCATTTTGACTCACACTTAAACAATAAAACAAAAAGGCATAAACTGCCACTTTTTTATATTATCTTTTTACTTCTGTCACCAAAATGAAACCAGCGGCATTTCTGCCGCTGATTTCTTATGAGGGGGAAAGGTTTTATATTCATCTCTCAAGGCGTGTCCTGCACGCCTGTTCAGAGTACGAGCCTTAATCCTGATGTAGTTGGTTGTTGTTGCCGGATGACCGGTTGATCAGTTAATTCCGGAGATCTGGTAGGTTGCGTCATACTGGTCGGTGAAGGTTCCGTCGTCATTTTCGTAGTACTCGACACCTTCCTCATCAGTGTAAACACCGTCTTCATTTTCCATGATGCTGACCGGGCGGCCGGAGCCGTCAGATACAAGGCCGATGACCTCTTCGTCCGGTGCGCTTTCATTTTCAAACAGCGTGTAGGTCGCGCCGTTTTCATCGCTGAATGTTCCATCACCATTTCCGTAGTATCTGTTCCCGTAGCCGTCATAATACGTGTCATCACTTCCGGTGATGTTGACCGGACGGCCGGAGCCTTCAGAGTAGATCATGAAGGTAATTGCTTCACGTTCCGGCGCTTCTTCCGTCACGGTTTCGGTCTCTTCTGCCGGAGCCGGTGCCGGGGTTGCTGTCGGTTTCTGTACCGGTGCCGGTGCTTCCGGCTTAACTGCCAGCTTTGTGTCGTATTTCAGAATCTTGATGGACTGCAGAGAGTCATTAATCTCATCTTCTTCATCTGTATTTGCTACAAGGCCTGTAGCGATAAATACTTCGTTCTTCGTAGAAAGTGCGGAAGTAATTGTTTTCGAATACTGGTCGTCTGCTGTGACGATTCCCGGCAGGCCAGCGCCGTTTGAGAAGTGCCGGAGGGTGATCTCGTTCTCGCCGTCGGAAAGGACGATCCACTTGTTTGGATCCTGGACTTCCTTCCAGCTGTCGTCCGGAAGCTCGATGGACAGGATGCCGTCGGATGATACGAATACGTTGTCGGCTTTCTCTGCCTCGACTTTGTTGTCCTTTGCGAATACCGGAGCGACTGTGCACATTGACATTACCATAGCTGCTGTAAGACCTGC
>JAFUCM010000114.1 GCA_017459675.1 Eubacterium sp. | reverse complement strand
GGAAGTGCCGGAATGGAAGAAAGCGCCAGCTGTGAAAGGGTGACCGGGCAGGCGCTAATAACGGAAAGGCGAAAACAGCATGCTCTCTGTGCAGTGTGCACCACAGCCAACTGGCAATCTTCACGCTTGGGGATCAGGATAATCAAATAATATGAAAAAACAGGAGCAAGGCTTGGTGGAAACAGGAGCAAGGCTTGACTGGATGAAGAAAAAGGAGGTGGAACGGATGCAGAATGAATGGGATGAGCAGGCATACACGGCTGACACACCGGAGTTTCAGGATATTCCCGGAGCCCCGGAGTATCAGAACATGCACGAAGCCCCGGAATTTCAGGACATGTCCGGTGCCCCGGAGTTTCAGGAAATTCCCGGAGGGCCGGAGCAGAACGACAAACAGAATCAATCCGGCAGCATGCTCCGCACAGGTCTGAAGATCATCGCGCTGCTCGTTCTGGCTCTGGTGATTTCTGCGGGTGTGTACACCGGCATTGTGATCGGCGGAGCGCCTGACATGACGGTCTGGGATGCTGTTCCAAAGGGATACCGCTCAAGTGTCCTGGATGATCAGGAGAATGTTGTACTGAATCTCAGCGGAGAGGCGTCGAATCGTGTCTATGTACGGCTGGACGAGATCCCGGAGGATCTACAGCATGCGTTTGTCGCAATTGAAGATTCCCGTTTTTATAAACATCACGGAATTGATGTGAAGGGAATTGTGCGTGCCGTTTTCCGAGGACTGACGAACGGCGGTGTAACGGAGGGCGCAAGTACAATTACCCAGCAGCTGCTGAAGAACAATGTCTTTACGGACTGGACAGAAGAAGTGACTTTTGAAAATCGTCTGCAGCGGAAGATCCAGGAGCAGTATCTTGCACTGAAGCTGGAGCGGCAGGCCACGAAGGACTGGATTCTGGAAAATTATCTGAATACGATCAATCTCGGCGGCGGAAACTGGGGCGTTGAGACAGCGGCAAAATACTATTTTGATAAAGATATTTCGGACTTGAGTCTGTCAGAGTGTGCTGTGCTTGCGGCAATCACAAAGAATCCGACCAGGTTCAATCCGCGGGAAAATCCGGAGGAAAATGCGGAGCGCCGGGAGATTGTTCTGCAGTACATGCTGGAGCAGGGCTATATTACGGAGGAGGCATATCAGGAGGCAGCGGCCGATGATGTGTACACCCGGATTGCCGAGACGAAGGCAAATGGCAGCTCGCAGGAAATTATGACATGGTTTGAAGACGCGCTGGTCACCCGGCTGATTTCTGATCTGCAGGAGCAGACAGGTTGTTCGGAGGAGGATGCCTGGAACCAGCTGTATAAGGGCGGCCTGACGATTTATTCCACAGAGAACAGCACGCTCCAGTCCATCTGTGATGCAGCAGCTGCAAATGACGGGCTTTATGAAAGGGAAGACGGTCAGGTGTCCATGGTGATGCTTGATACAAGAAGCGGCGAGGTCAAGGCCATGATCGGCGGACGTGGTGAGAAGACGGCCAGCCTTCTGATGAACCGTGCGACAGATGTGGTAAGACAGCCGGGTTCGACGATCAAAATCATCGGAGAGTATGCGGCGGCCCTCGAGAACCGGGACGTGACGCTGGGTACTGTGTTTGATGATGCACCGTATACATATTCCAACGGGACAGCAGTCAACAATGCCAGCGGAACCTATGGCGGAATGACGACAATCCGGACGGCAATTGAGGATTCCAACAATATTGTTGCATTAAAATGTTTCCAGAAGGAAGGGATGGATGCCGTATGGAATCAGCTTGGTCAGTTTGGCATTTCCACGCTGACAGAAGATGACAGGGTAGAAGCGCTCGCACTGGGCGGAACTTCCGGCGGTGTCACAAACCTCGAGCTGACCGCCGCGTACGGGACGATCGGCCGGGGCGGCGCCTACCGGGAGCCTGTTTACTACACGAAGGTTGTGGACCGGGACGGAAATGTCATTCTTGAAAATCAGCAGGAGACACATCAGGCGGTCTCACCGGGTACCGCGGCGCTCCTGACAGATGCCATGACCGGCGTCATGGACAGCGGAACCGGCGCCTATGCCGATTTTGAAAATATGTCCCTTGCCGGCAAGAGCGGAACAACCTCGGAGGGAAGAGACTGCTGGTTTGTCGGGTATTCCCCGTATTACACCTGCGGCGTGTGGGGCGGCTACGACGAAAATGACGCGCAGGAGAGCAGCAAATATGTCCAGGAAATCTGGAAGACGGTTATGTCAGAGGCGCATGCATCACTGGAGAACAGTGAATTTACATCCGATGAAGAGCTGAAGGTCTGTAAAATCTGTACCAAGAGCGGCCTGCTGGCCGTTGACGGAGTCTGCGATTCCACGGTACAGGGCGATATGACGAGAGAAGAAGTGTTTGTCGCAGGAACAGAACCGGTCGCGCAGTGCGACTGCCACGTGTCCGTGACAGTGTGCAGTGAATCCGGCGAGAAGGCGACACGCTACTGTCCTTCCACAACAACGCGGATTTACCTGAAAGAAGCGTCGGAAGGCACGGCTGACAGTGAAGCAGTGCTCCCGTCCTGGCTTGCTGAAAGCGCAGATTCCTGCAGCACGCACAAGCATTTCTGGTCAGACTGGTTTAAAAATGGAAATTCCGGCGGAAATGACGACGACAGCGAAGACGGTTATTCTGACCGGGACGGTGGAAACAACGAAAATGATGCGCAGGACGACGGCTCGGATTCCGGCAGCAGCGGCGGAAACTGGTGGACCTCACCGGACCGGTGGTGGAATCAGCTTGGCGGCGGAAGTAGCCAGAGCGGCAGCTCCGGAAACGGATATGGCGAAGACAGTGATTCCGGCAGCAGTTATGGCCAGAGCGGAAATTCCTATGAAGGAGACAGCGGCAGCAATTCCGAATATGGAAGCGGCACACAGGATTCGCGTGACACCGGAGATGATTCGTGGGATAATAACAGTGGTACACAAAATGGAAACGGATGGGGCTGGTCGCTCTGGTGAGGAGTTGGGTCCGGCGCAGGCGATGTGCCTGCGGGAGGATTTGCCAGAAAGGTCCGGCGCAGTCCGATTGATGAGAGGGATGAGAAAATGGAAGTTTTGAATGTCACGTATCACTGCAAACCCGGCAAACGTGTTGAATTCATCAATGCAATTGTCACAGAAGGAATTGATGTTGCCTGCCGGAATGAGGAAGGAAATCTGAAATATGGCTACTATCTGCCGACGGACAGTGCAGACGACATGCTGCTGATTGAGAAGTGGCGTGATGCAGACTGCCTTGCGGCACATGGAAAGCAGCCGCACTATCTGCGGCTCGGCGAGCTGAAAGCGCAGTTTGTCGATGAGACGGTGCTGGAGAAGTTTCATGTGGACTGAACGCTGACTGATGAAGGGCGGATATATGTTTTCCTGACTCAGATGGAATTCGTCAGGAAAACATATATCCGCCCTTTTTGCGTTCAGGTAAAATTCGTCAGGGAAACAGATACCTGCCCCTTTTTCTACGGGTGGATATATATGTCTGTCCGGCGAATTTTACCTGAGCCGGGAGACATATATATCTGCCATTTTTATTTAAGCGTTTGCCTGCTCTCTTGCAGCTTTCTCAGCCTGGCTTGCAGCCCAGAGTTCATCTGCGACCGGTGCCCAGTTCTTTGCGTACTGCTCGGTCTTTGCGCAGAGATGCTCTGCAGATTCCGGATCAGTGTAGTCTGTGTTGACAGCGCCGGTCTCTTTGACCAGTTTTGTCAGCGCACCGGAGTTCTCCAGCATCGGGCACGGCTTCAGCATGTTGTCGTTGAACGGCTGATTGTCGTGGTAAGCCTGGAAGATCGGGCTTCTCAGTGCATCCAGCAGGGAAACGTCATGGATGTTGACGTTGGAGTAGTGGATGAATACACACGGCTCAACAGCACCTGCTGCATTGATGTGCAGATATTTGCGTCCGCCTGCGATGCAGCCGCCGACATACTGGCCATCGTTCTGGAAGTCCATTGCAAAGATCGGCTTTGTTGCACGGAAATGGCGGATGGTGTGGTACATCTTGATACGCTGTTCCGGATTGACCATCAGCTCCGGTGTTGCGGACATGCCGACCGGCATGAAGTGGAAGTACCATACAAACAGCGCGCCCTCATTTACCAGACCGTCGATAAATTCGTCGCTTGCGACGTCATCGATGTTTTTGCTGGTATAGCATACGGAAATACCGAATGCAAGCTTGTGCTCGCGGAGCAGGCGCATTGCATTGTGAACTTTCTCATAGACACCCTGGCCGCGGCGTCCGTCGTTTGCCTCCTCAAATCCCTCAAGAGAGATTGCCGGAACAAAGTTCTTGACGCGCAGCATTTCCTGACAGAATTCTTCGTCGATCAGTGTGCCGTTTGTGAAGGAAAGGAACTCGCAGTCCTGATGTGCCTCGCACAGACGGATGATATCTTTCTTGCGTACAAGCGGCTCGCCGCCGGTGAAGATAAACATGTAGGTGCCGAGTTCATTTGCCTCGTTGACAATCCGGTCGAGATCCTCGTAGGTGAGGTTCAGCTGATTTCCGTACTGTGCAGCCCAGCAGCCTGTGCATTTCAGGTTGCAGGCGGAAGTCGGATCCATCAAAACGGCCCACGGAACGTTGCAGTTATATTTCTCGGCAACTTCAAACTGGCGGGCAGAACCCTTCAGGCTGGCATTGGTGATGAAATTCTCAAAGAATGTCTTGCGGACACCCGGGTCCAGCTCATACAGTTTGAGGATCATATCATAATAATTTGTCTTGCGGTCAATGGCATCGCGGATTGCATTTCGCTGACCGGTGTACCAGTCATCCGGAACCAGCTTGTCGACAAGATCCATCAGTTTCGGAATGTTCTTTTCCGGATCTTTCTCGAGATAGTTCAGTGCGGTGCTGATTGCTTTTGTAATGGCTGCGGTTTTGACTTTCTGTGCAACAGATGGCATCGTGTCGTCCCCTTTCTTGGTTTTATTTATTGTTGTACTTTAAGGACAGATTTGAAAAACTGCTCCCCGTAAAGTGTCTAAAAAGATCTGGTAACCCAAAATCGTTGCTTATTATAATGGGCAAGTTCCTGAAAGTCGAGTAAAAAAACAAAAAAATGGCGGGACAAAAATTCAAATGTGTTCTAAAATGGGACAGAATTGCAAATCTGTCCCACATGAAACATGGTAAAAAGGTAGGATAAATTGAAAAATATTATAATCTTGCTATGACAGCATCAGGATGAGCAGGGACTTGAATGCGGGGAGTACTGAGTAACAGTGCCCTTATTGACCGTATACTGAATAACAATGCGCTGAATTCACAGGATGCTGCACAGATGTGGGATTTTGGCGAGACTTGCCCCGGAATCATGGATCTGCTATAATCGGGAGCGAATGAGGAAGACAAGGCTAACTGAAGCCGGAGGAGACCAGCGGTACCATGAGACAGCGGGATCAGATTAACGAAGACGACCGGATGCATGGCGTTGAGGAAATCAATGCAGAACGCCGGATGCATGGCGCAGCGGAAAACAAAGTGCCCGATGACCGGATGAAAATAAAGAAGCGGGACTGGATTCTGGCGCTGGCAATCCTGGCGGCAGCCGGCTGCCTGATGCTGGGGATGCGTCTGACACACCGGCAGAAGGGAAATACCGTGGAGATCCGCGTTGACGGCGCACTTTACAGCGCATATCCGCTTGCGCAGGATCAGCGCTATACCATTGAAACAGCGTATGGGACCAATGTCATAGAAGTCAGCGATGGCGCCGTATTTGTGACAGAGGCAGACTGTTCAGGACATGATTGTATCCGGCAGGGGAAAATCAGCCGGTGCAATGAGACGATCGTCTGCCTGCCGCATAAGCTTGTCGTGGAAATAACACAGCGCGGCGGACAGCAGGCGCAGGAGACAGAATTTGACACTGTGGCAAAGTGAATCCCGGTGCCAGGTCCCGCAGGGGACAGGACTAACATCTGTCGACAAAATAGCAAAGCAAAAAACCGGAAAGCAGCAGATTTATCATGAGTACAGTCGGTATGCAGAAACAAAATAAAGAAACAACAAAAAAATCACCGGCGGCGCGTGTCGCATATGCGGCGGTGTTTATCGCGCTGGCGATGATTTTTTCCTATGTAGAAACATTGATTCCCATTAACTTTGCAGTGCCCGGCATTAAACTGGGACTGGCTAATCTGGTGATTATGGTCGGCCTGTTCCTGATGCCTGCCGGTGAAGTTCTGATCATATCCGTGGCCCGCATTCTGCTCGTGGGCTTTCTGTTCGGAAACGGCGCGTCAATCCTGTACAGTCTCGCGGGAGGTCTCCTGAGCTTCGTGGTCATGTACATTCTGATCCGCCTGACAAAGCTCTCGATGCTGGGCATCAGTATCAGCGGCGGCACAGCACACAATATCGGGCAGCTGATCGTAGCAGCTCTGGTCGTGCAGAATTTCAAAATGGTTTATTACCTGCCGGTGCTGCTTGTGGCAGGTGTCGTGACCGGCACACTGATCGGGATTCTCGCCGGCCGCATTGTGCCGGTACTGCGGCGGTTCTCATAAATAACGCAAATGCGCATTTTTTAATAATTTACTCCGGCAGCGGCGCAATCATATTCTTGTAGACCCGCCGGAAGAAGAAGGTTGTCAGTGCTACGGAGACGAGCTCGGCGATGATGTAGGAAAACCAGATCGCCGGCATACCGCCCTGGTCGCGGGTCAGCGCCGCCAGGATAAATGCGGACGGCAGCAGTACAACCAGCTGACGGGTCAGTGAGTTGATCATGCTGTAGACGGCCTTGCCCAGTGCCTGCATGGTGGAACCGACGATAATGCAGTAGCCTGCAAAGATAAAGCTCAGGCTGATGATGCGCAGAGCCGGAACGCCGATTGCAAGCATGTGTTCAGACGCGTTGAAAAGTGCGAGCAGTTTGTCCGGGATCAGCCAGAAGGCCGCCAGACCGGCGAGCATCAGGCAGACAGCGGCGATGACGCCGAGCTTCGTGGTTTCCATGATTCGTTTGCGGTGCCGCGCACCGTAGTTGAATGCGACAATCGGAACGACACCGTTGTTCAGGCCGAATACCGGCATAAAGAAAATGCTGTTCAGTTTGAAATAGATGCCGAACACGGCTGCGCCGGTCGGGTTGCCGAGGTACTGCATAAAAATCATATTCATGCCGAATGTCATGACGGAGCCGATACTGGTCATGACGATGGAAGGTACGCCGATTTTATAAATTGTGCCGATCAGCAGGCCGTTCGGACGGAACCGCCGCATTGAAAGAGAGATCTCTTTGTTATAGCGAAGGTTGAGCCAGAAACCGAGCAGGGCGGCGACACACTGTCCGAAGATTGTCGCATAGGCTGCGCCGGCCACGCCCAGTTCCGGGAACGGGCCGATTCCGAAGATCAGGATCGGATCAAAGATAATATTCAGGATGGCACCGGTCATCTGGCTGGTCATCGTGAAGATCGTCTTTCCGGTGGAAGTCAGAAGACGTTCCATGCAGACCTGGAAAAAAAGACCGAAACAGATGCCGCCGCAGATGCGCATGTAGGTGACGCCGTACTGATAGATCAGCGGATCAGATGTCTGCACACGCATAAAAGGTACTGCCATTCCCTGCATGAAGACCGAGACGATGACACTGCTGATAATCGTAAGGAAGATTGCGTGCTGTGCGATCCGGTTTGCCTGTCTGAATTCCTTTGCACCGAGTGCGCGGGAGAGCAGTGCATTGATACCGACACAGGTGCCGGTGGCGATGGAAATCATCAGATTCTGCATCGGAAAGATCAGGGAAACGGCGGTAAGTGCCTCCTCATTGATGCGGGACACGTACATGCTGTCTACGATGTTGTACATTGCCTGAATCAGCATGGAGATAATAATCGGAAGAGAGATCTGCAGAAGCAGTTTTCCGACCGGCATTGTGCCCATTTTATTTTCAGCCGGTGTTGTCTGTTGATTTTTGTTTTCCATAATAGTTTTGAAACCCCTTTCGCAGCTGCATTTTCCATATTCTGCCATGACATGTATGCCGCAGAGCAATACGGAATTACGTATGGAATTACAATGGAGAATAGTGTAACATTCCCTATATAGGTATGCAAGCAATATCTTGACAAACAATGAAGAAGCGCATAAAGTGTAATAGGAATTGTTATTGAATTGAATAAAGTGTCTTCGGGGCAGGGTGAAAATCCCGACCGGCGGTAAAGTCCGCTAGCGTGTCAGCAGGCTGTAAGATTGCAATTATAAAACAGCGACTGTGCATGCGCATGAACCGGTGCAATTCCGGTACCGACAGTAAAGGAGGCCTGGCAGGTTTCTCAAGTCTGGATGGGAGAAGAACAGTTATAGCGGTGTGTGCCGGCAGTTTGTGCGGCCGCACGGTCAGATATGTTATGAAAGCCCTGCAGATTGTATTTGCAGGGCTTGATTTATGGATGGAAGCGCACCTGGCACGGGCAGTGTACTGCGTCATGGATGTGCATTACGGCGCACCGGGCACGGGCAGTGTACTGCGTCATGAATGTGTATTGCGGCGCACCGGGTGCAGGCTGCGGATCCGGTGGCGGGAGCGGGAGAAAATTATGGACGAACACATTTATATGCGGCGCGTCATTGAACTGGCCCACAAAGGCGAGGGATGGTGTCATCCCAATCCCATGGTCGGCGCGGTCATTGTGAAAGACGGCAGAATCATCGGGGAGGGATATCACGCGCGGTGCGGCGAACTCCACGCGGAGCGCAATGCGATCGCATCTCTGCGGGAATCTGCAAAAGGGGCGACGATCTACGTCACATTGGAGCCGTGCTGTCATTACGGCAGAACGCCGCCCTGTACAGAAGCAATCATTGAGCAGAAAATTGCGCGGGTTGTGATCGGATCGAGAGATCCGAACCCGAAGGTTTCCGGCGGCGGCGCGAAGGTGCTGCGGGAAGCGGGCATTGAAGTTGTGGAGGATTTTCTGCGGGATGAATGCGACGCGCTGAATCCGGTATTCTTTCATTATATTACAACGAAAACACCCTACGTCATCATGAAGTACGCAATGACGGCGGACGGGAAAATTGCAACAAAAACCGGCGCGTCCAAGTGGATCACCGGCGGGGAGGCGCGCGGACGGGTGCAGCAGATGCGTCATGCGTGCATGGGAATCATGGCCGGGATCGGTACCGTTCTGGCTGATGATCCGATGCTGAACTGCAGGATTGAAGGCGGCAGAGACCCGGTTCGGATTATTTGCGACAGCACATTAAGAATTCCGGCGGAATCAGCAATCTGCAGGACCGCGCAGGAGATTCCGACGATTGTGGTTTCGGCGTTTCCGGAGCTGCCGGACGGCGAGATTGCCGCGGCAGAGAATCCCGCGAAGTCGGCAGTGAGCCCAGCACCGGAGGCAGCGGATGCGGCGTCGGAAAGCAAAACCGGAGCAGAATCCATTTATTCAAAGATCCGTTCTCTGCAGCAGTGCGGCATCCGTGTATTCAACATTCCGGACAGAAAAGATCCGGAAAACAGCCGGCCGGACCTGGCAGAGCTGATGAAACAGCTGGGCAAACTGGAGATTGACAGCATTCTCCTCGAAGGCGGTGGAACATTAAATGAGAGTGCGCTGCGGGCGGGGATCGTCCAGGAAGTACGCGCATTTATTGCGCCGAAACTGTTTGGCGGACAGGCAAAGACGCCTGTGGAAGGCGGCGGCGTCAGTGTGCCGGATGAAGCGGTGCAGCTGGAATATAAAAGTGCGGAGCGCATCGGCGAAGACCTGATGGTGACGTACCGTGTGAAAAAATGATGGAACACAGTAGATCAGATAAGATTCTGTTTCGGCCGGATGCAGGAACGTTACACAGAAAGAAGGAACTATGTTTACAGGAATCATTGAGGAAGTCGGAACCGTCAAACACATGACGACCGGCGGTATTTCCGGACAGATTGCCATCAAGGCATCAAAAGTGCTCGAGGGGACACAGATCGGCGACAGCATTGCGGTAAATGGTATCTGCCTGACGGTTGTGACAATGCAGCCGGACGGATTTACGGCAGATGTTATGGCGGAAACTGTGCGGCGCAGCGGCCTCGGGAGCTGCAGGAGCGGCGACCGGGTCAATCTGGAGCGCGCCATGGCTGCGGGCGGACGGTTCGGCGGCCATATTGTTTCGGGACACATTGACGGAACAGGAACCGTGCAGTCGCTGTCCCGTGAAGAAAATGCAGTCTGGGTGACGATTGCGGCACCGCCGTCGATTCTGCGCTACATTGTGGAAAAAGGATCGATCGCGATTGACGGCATCAGTCTGACGGTTGCATATGTAGACGACAAGGTCTTTAAAGTGTCCATTATCCCGCACACCGGTGAAGAGACGACGCTGCTCACACGTGCGCCTGGTGATACGGTGAATCTGGAAAATGATATGATCGGAAAATATGTTGAGAAGCTCATGCTGCCATATGGAGAAACGGCCGGTACACCGGGGGCGGAGACTTCGGGTGCGGACGAAAGCGGCAGCGGCCTGACGCTGGAGTTTCTGGCGGAAAATGGATTTTAAATAAAGGAGGAGATTTGACATGGAAGGAAAAGAAAACCACTACAGTACGGTAGAGCAGGCGATTGAAGATCTGCGCGCCGGTAAGATTATTCTTGTGACGGATGACCCGGACCGTGAAAATGAGGGTGATATGATCTGTGCCGCAGAGTTTGCGACACAGGCAAATATTAATTTCATGGCGACGCATGCGAAGGGACTGATCTGCACGCCGATGAGCGCCGAGGTAGCTGCCCGGCTCGGCCTGCCGCCGATGGTCTCGGAAAATACGGATAATCATGAGACGGCATTTACGGTTTCGGTTGACCACATTGATACGACGACCGGTATTTCTGCAAAGGAGCGGTCTTACACCATGATGAAGTGTGCCGATCCGGAGACAAGGCCGACGGATCTGCGCCGCCCGGGACACGTATTTCCGCTGATTTCCCGCTACGGCGGTGTTCTGGTGCGCAATGGCCACACGGAGGCGACCGTTGATCTGCTGCGCCTCGCCGGCATGACAGAATGCGGCGTCTGCTGCGAAATCATGGCGGAAGACGGAACGATGATGCGCACCCCGCAGCTCTGGGAACTTGCAAATAAATACAACCTGACATTCATTACGATCAAGGCACTGCAGGATTATCTGCGTGTTCACGAAAGCCACGTTGTCCGCGAGGCGGAGGCAAAACTGCCGACAAAATACGGCAACTTCAAAATGTACGGCTACATCAACGACATCACCGGTGAGCATCATGTCGCACTGGTCAAGGGAGATATCGGCGACGGAGAAAATGTGCTCTGCCGCGTGCACTCCGAGTGCCTGACCGGCGACACGTTTGGCTCCCTTCGCTGTGACTGCGGCGCGCAGCTGCAGATTTCCATGGAAATGGTAGAAAAAGAAGGACGCGGCATCATCCTGTACATGCGCCAGGAGGGACGTGGCATCGGCCTGATCAACAAGATCAAGGCGTATGCACTGCAGGAAAAGGGATATGACACCGTTGAGGCAAACGAAAAACTCGGATTTGCGGCAGATCTGCGTGAATACTGGGTCGGCGCGCAGATTCTCCGGGATCTCGGCGCAAAGAGCCTGCGGCTTCTGACCAACAATCCGGAAAAAGTGTACGGCCTGGGCGATTTCGGCCTGGAAATCAAAGAACGCGTGCCGATCGAAGTGCCGCCGCAGGAGTACGACGAGTACTACATGAAGACAAAGAAGACGAAGATGGGTCATATTTTTACGGAGATTCGCGTTTAAAGGGGGCTTTTAATGAGTTCGCGCGAGGTGTTGGGTTTGACTAGTACGACAGTGTCTGCAACCTGACTGGGCGCAGGCCTTGGAATGTCAAACTTACGGATGCAAGTGTTCTTTCATGCGTATATATCCGCAGAAAGTAGAAAAATCAGTGGCCGGCCGGAGGTGAAAATCACGAAAGTGACGGACACAAGTGCTCTTTCATGCGTAATATATCCGTAGAAAATAGCAAAATCAATAGCTGGCCAAAGATAAACATCCAGAAATCTGCAGATGCAAGGATTCTTTTATGCAAAAGCATCCGCAGAAAGTAGAAAAAGCAGTGTCCGGTCAGAGGTAAAAATCAAAGAAAGTGACGGATGCAAGTGCTCTTTCGCGCGGAAGTATCCGCGAAAAGCAGAAAAATCAGCGGCCGGCCAATATGTAAGTGCACGGCAGATTCATTCAAAAGAACGGGCATTGCGCAGAAAGAATCGATGAAACTGCGGCTTAGCGTTCGTCAGTGTGCAGGAAAAGAGTGGTCGCCTTTCACGAATTTGCTGCACACCAACGAACGGTTAGCCGGAGGTTCAGCGGTTCTTTCGCTGCCCGGGCGTTGAATAATCTGCCGGGCACGACCAAAGAATAAAACTCACTAAAAGCCCCCTTAAAGTCAGATCAGAAACAGATAGCAGAAGAATATATACAAGGAAAAAAGGAGAACGAACATGTACAACATCAACTTAGTAGAAG
>JAFUCM010000113.1 GCA_017459675.1 Eubacterium sp. | reverse complement strand
TAGGATACAAAAGAATCGCTATCCCGGCCAGAAGGATAATAAACAGGATAACCGTCGACCGGGTACTGCTTCTTTTCTTTTTCTTATTCATAATTCAGTGATCTGTGGCTTCTTCTTTCCTTTTTATTAGGCAGGGAATAAAACCGCATCTTCTCCCGGCGACGGATATCAGAGAAATCCGCAAATATCAGATTCATACAGATATTATACATCCGTTTCCATCACAGAAAGCGTCAAAAACCACTGTGATTTCTCCCTGCTTCAGATGGTATGGCACAAAAATGCGCAAAATCCCACCTATGCAAAATATATTTTACGACACGATCGGGCATTATTCAACAAAAATTTTAGATTTAGGATCGTCTCTCTATAAATTGAGAAAAACTGCCCGCAGGCAGCCTTATCTCCGCTTATTCTTCCTGATCACCCTTTTCTTCCCATGACTGAAAATCCGGAATTTCATCCGGAGAAGCTCCCTCATACAGTGCATTTTCCATGAGATGCACCATTTCCCAGATCGAGCGGAATGTCAGGGTCTTGTCCTTATCAGCCCATGTGATCCGGCCCTGCCAGGTGTTGTTCTGACGGTGCTGCACACGGACGATAAATGTCTCCTGCTGTCCCTTATGTCCAAGTACTTCCTTATCTGCCATAATCCGTTCTCTCTCCTTCTGCTGACCGTTTTTTGCCGTATGCGGCTCCATAAAGTTGCGGTCCGTATTGCCACGCCGGGGGAAATTCAGACTGTCGAAAAATCCTTCCATCCGGAATAACAGTTCTCCGAGGCTGCCAAATGAGACCGCCTCCTTCTGATAAGAATGGTAGAACCGGCCGCTGCAGCCCATCTGATTAAGTTCGTCCACGCACAGCACAATGCCGTTCGGACATCCGATGTACAGGTCGTTTGCCATTACAAATGTGTTCCTTCCGGTGTTAGTATTACACTGTTAACAAAGTATTCTACGCCGGCACGCTGCGTGCCTGCCAGAAAATGATAGTTGATACGTTTCTGAACGATGCCGCAGTCTTCGCGGGTCGTATTGATCAGAAGCGTCAGGTACTGTCCCTTGCCGTAGCGGCAGATCGCATCGGATCTGCGGACCGAGTGGCAAATGGCGTCTCCCAGCTTCTGTGAAAGACGATCCAGCGTAGTGCTTTCACGCATCGGAACGCCTTTTTTGTCTACAATGGTGCAGAGCATCAGATAAATCGACTGTCCGCCGCGCTCCGACATTCGCTCGATCATGCGGTAGACGCCGCGGAATACCGGATACGAGCAGATATAGCCGCCCGGCGTATTTTCGCCGGCGCCGGAAAGCGCAAGCTGGATCTCATCCAAAAGCGCATGCTGGTGCTCCAGCTGATTGCCGAGCCGCTCTAAGAGTTCCACTGTACTGAACGTCGGTTTGAACCCCAGCTCATCCATGTAATAGTTTTCGGTTGTCTCGTACAGCCGCCGCGCCTCTTCGTCGCGCCCGAGCGCAATCAGCGCCTCCATCGTCAGCGCCTCCCACTCAGAAAGCGGCTGCAGCCGGGTCGCCTGCAGTCCAAGCCGTTCCAGCTGATTATAATTCTTATTCATCCGCAGAAGCGCAGCCGCGTTCTGCACACAGCTCTCATAACTCTCGCTGTAATGCCGGTCCTCCTGCGCCACCCAGATCATTCTGGTCTGCTGCGGCAGGAATTCACCTGTGTAAAGGTCGCACGCCTCCAGATACAGGCGAATGCGGACATCAGGATCCTTTTCCCCTTCCGCTTCCTCATATCTTCTTTCAAACTCCCAGGCATCCACTTCAACCGGACTCTCATCGCACCAGTAATATCTATTTTCCCTGTTTTCGATATAATTTGCCTTTGGGAGTCCTTCCTTCTCCAGACGCTTGCGGGCGTTATAAATAATCGTGCGCATCCCGTGGGCGATGTCATCGATCTCGCGGTCCTCAAAGAGAATATCCTCCATCTGGCTTCTGGTGACACCTTCACTGCCGCTGTGAATCACCGCTTCCAGCAGACGGACAAACTGCGAATCCTTGCCTTTCGGGCCGATGGCAATCTGTCTCCCGTCCCAGGACACGGAAAACCCGCCCAGCATCTTCACATATAATGTTTTATTTTGCTGTTGCTGTTCCATAACCGCCACCGTGCACTTTCCAATCAATTTGGTTCAAAAGGGTATAGTATTGAAAGTATTATACCACGAATCACGCCATTTGATAACCTTGTTTTTATAACATAATACGATTGGTATGCGCTCTCAGTGGCGCAGACATGGCGGTTTTTTTCTTGATTGGTGTGCGCGCTCTGCGGCGCAGACACAGTAGCCTTTTTATCTTGATTGGTGTGCACGCTCTGCGGCGCAGACATGACAGCTTTTCATCTTGGGTTTATTATACCAGACGGCTGTCACATGAAACGTCATATATGGACAGGGTGGAAACAACGAAATCTCCTGCACCACTCGCCGGAATATACCGGGCGCAAAGCATCCTCCTGGTAAACTGAGTGCTCATGCTCAGCCAAAGCTAAAATCAAGAAATGTGCGGACGCAAACTGCTTTGATGACAGCTGCATACGCAAAGAAAGGTAAATTCATCTCCCGGCCAGAGGTGAAAATCAAGAAATGCGCGGATGCAACAGACTGTCTTGGCATTTGTGTCCGCGAGAATTGGCTATTGAGCATCCTGCAAAGAGC
>JAFUCM010000112.1 GCA_017459675.1 Eubacterium sp. | reverse complement strand
TCTCTCTGCCGCAGTTCCTGCTCCTGTGCACGGCTCTCGATTGTCTCATAATCAGGAACCAGCTGCACAGATTCTCCGCATACCGGACAGAAGAAATCACCGTCCGGTATGTCAGCGCCGCAGCGTGTGCATTTCCTCATGGGGTCCTCCCGTGGTTAAGTCAGGCGGTAAAACCGCCGGATCTCCTGAAGTACTGTTCTTATCATTCATCCAGAATCTGCAGAAATTCATCCATCGTCATCAGGATCTTGCGGGGCTTGGTACCCTCTTCTTCGCCTACGACACCTGCATCACAGAGCTGGTCCATAATGCGTGCCGCGCGGTTAAACCCGATCTTAAATGCACGCTGAAGCATGCCGATCGATGCCTTGTTCTTCTCAATAATCAGTTTTCCCGCATCCGCAAAATACATGTCGCGGTCATCGGAACTGCCGCCGCCGGAAGAATCACTTACCGATGCGGAGAGGGTGATTTTTTTCTCCGCTTCCTGGTCATAGACGGACGGTTCATTCTCTTTCTTCAGGAAATTCACCAGATTGTTGATCTCATCATCTGAGACAAATGCGCCCTGTACACGGGCAGGCTTCTGGTAACCCTGCGGATAGAACAGCATATCGCCATGGCCGAGCAGCTTCTCGGCGCCGTTCATGTCAATAATGGTCCGGGAATCAACGCCGGATGAAACAGCCAGCGCAATGCGGGACGGCATATTGGCTTTGATCAGGCCGGTGATAACGTTGACGGACGGACGCTGGGTCGCGATAACCAGATGAATACCAGCCGCACGGGCAAGCTGTGACAGCCGGACAATTGCGTCCTCGACTTCCTTCTGGGCAACCATCATCAGATCTGCAAGCTCGTCAACAATGATAACGATCCGCGGCATCTTCGTGAGCGTCTCGCCGCCTTCACCCTCCTGCTGCATGTGCTGCAGTTTTTCATTGTACGCGTTCAGATCACGCACCTTCATGGCTGCGAATTTGTCATAGCGGCTCATCATCTCATTGACGGCCCAGTTCAGCGCACCGGCTGCCTTTTTCGGATCATCCACAACCGGAATCATCAGATGCGGAATTCCGTTATAGACAGAAAGCTCAACCTTCTTCGGATCGATCATAATAAACTTCAGGTCATCCGGAGAAATCTTATACAGGAGGCTCACAATCAGCGTATTGATGCAGACGGATTTACCGGATCCGGTCGCGCCTGCAATCAGCAGATGCGGCATCTTCGCAATATCGGTTACAACAGGTTTTCCTGCGATGTCCATACCGACTGCAAATACCAGTTCCGCTCTGCTGCTCTGATAGGGTCTGGATTCCAGCATATCACGCAGGGTGACGGTACTTTTTACTTTGTTCGGCACCTCAATACCGATCGCGGATTTGCCCGGAATCGGTGCCTCAATACGGATATCAGCAGCAGCCAGATTCAGCTTGATATCATCCTGAAGACTTAAAATCCGGCTGACTTTGACACCCATTTCCGGGTGCAGTTCATACCGTGTGACAGACGGTCCGCAGCTGATATCGGTAATCTGGACTTCGACGCCGAAGTTATGCAGTGTGCGCTGCAGCTTCGATGCCGTTTCATTGAGCTGTGCTGTTGTCTCACCGTTTCTGCCGCCGGTTCCTTTGTTCAGAAGATCCAGCGTCGGAAACTGATATTCTGCGTGCGGTTCGGATTCTTCCGGAATGACCAGTTCCACCGGTCCCGCATCAGCATCATTTTTTTCGGACGTACGTGCAGAAGATGATTTTCTGCGTGTCTGCATCCTGCTGCCGGAGCCGGCCGCTTCCTCCAGATAGGATGCCGCAAGTTCCGCGCCGGAGCCGGCTGCTGCAGCTGTCCGTCTGGTTCTTTTTACTGGTGCAGAAGAAACGGGTGTTTCATCGTCAGGCATGCCGGACAGATCGTATGGATCAGGATCCGCCTGACTGTCGTCTTCATCAGAACCGGAAATACCGAGAATGTGATCCAGATTGGCCAGTTCCTGTTCGACACGCAGGTCTTCTGCGCTCTTCGGCCGCGGTGCGCGCACCACAACCGGCTCATCACTGTCACTCGCACCGCTGATTCTTCTTGTCTGGATCAGTTCCGGTGCCGGACCGAGATCTTCTTCCGCGTCCTCTTCGTAATCGCGGACCGGTTTTTTTCTGGTTTTGCGGGTCAGTGTTACAGGCGATGCCTTCTTTCTGCCGGAACGCCGGACTGTCTTCGTCTCTGCTTCGGCCGCATCTTCTTCGTCCGCTTCGGAATCCGTGTCATAGGCATCATCGTATGCATCCGCCTCCGCTTCCGCCTCAGCTGCTTCTTCCGCACGGCGTCTTCTCCGCTCAGCTGCGCGCTGATATGCGGAAGAGCTGCGCTGCCGCATAATGTTCAGAAGCGGCTCCTGGGTCATGATAATTGCAAAGATAATCAGTGCTGCCACGACGAGAATAAATGCGCCGACAGTGCCGAACAGTCTGCCGAAAAGCTTCACAATCAGGCCGCCGAAAAGGCCGCCGCCCATCCTGTCATATGCACTGTCCAGGTACAGATCACGGAACCGCGCATTCTTATCATATCCGGTCATGAGAAGCTGAAGCAGTGCGCAGATAAAAATATAAAGTCCTGAAGCACCGATCAGTTTCCGGATAAACTTCGGATTGTCACGATTGGAAAGTGCAAAAATAAATCCGATAAACAGCAGAATCGGGAAAATGTAAGCCGGAAGTCCGAATAATCCGAAGAAAAATGACGACAGGGCACGTCCGACGACACCGCCCAGTCCGAAATTACTGAGCAGCAGAACGATGGACAGCGCCAGAATAATCAAAAGGATGACTTCCTGCCGGAGTCTCACTTCCTGCTCTGTGGGCTTTTTCCGCGCAGAGGATTTGCGGCGTGTGGATGTCGTCTTTCTCCCTGATGACGTACCGGTCCTTTTTGCCGTTGTGCTTTTTTTCTGTGTTGCCAAGTGGTTTCTCCCCTCTACCGGGCCAGCATCTGCATCAGCAGAGCCAGCATGCCGAGCATGACATTGCACCCGGCAAAAATTTTGTTATTATCTTTCGAAATCAGTTTCTGTGCTCTGCGGATGAACAGATACCCGCCGCAGAATGCGGCGAGAAAACCTGCAATGCAGATGCCGATTCCGCTGTCTGCTTCCTGCAGAACCGAAGGACCGATTCTGCCGGGCAGCAGAATCAGAAAAATACTGATCATGCTGAGCAGGCACGAAAACTTGACGGTCAGCTTTCTGGATACACCGCAGAGAAATCCGGCCGATGAGACGGCACCGATTTTGGACAGTCCCGGAATCATTGCAAATCCGGAGAAACATCCCATGATCAGTGCTTCCGGATATTTCATCTGTCTGGGTCCTTTTTCCGGAACGTCCATAAACGACGATACCAGAAGGATTACCGCAGTGATAAAGAACATCATGCCGGTAATCAGATCATTCTGAAATACGGCTGAAGCAGCATTGGAAAGCAGCAGCCCCAGAATCACTGTCGGAATCAGAGCAGTCAGAAGCATTACAAGAAAATTCCTGTAATTTCCGGTGAGAATCCTGCGGTAATCTGCTTCGGAGCCGCGGGCTTTCACATACAATTTCAGATTGTATATCAGATCCCGGAAAATACTCACAAGCGAATAAAACAGTCTGATAATATCACTGTAATACGAAAGAACCAGCACCAGAAAGATGCCGAGCATCATTGCGGCAAACAGCCGCTGATCCACCGGTACGGAAAACATGTGCGCGCCGATAATCAGCGTGCCGACACTGCTGACCGGGAAAAATGCCGCCAGACCCGTCAGAAATCCCAGCAGTAATGTTTTCAGTAAAATCATGCTGTCTTACTCCGCTGCAGATTCATCCAGATTTGTATAAACATTCTGTACATCATCATTATCTTCCAGAAGATCCAGTGTTTTCTGGAGTCCTGCAAGCATCTTTTCGTCAGTCAGAGCGGTTCTGGTCTGCGGAATCATCTGAATATCAGCTTCTTCCATCGCGATGCCTTCCTTTTCCAGTGCTTCACGCACACCGGAAAAAGCGTCCGGAGCAGTCAGAATCTCATAATAATCTTCCTCTTCATTAAAGTCATCTGCGCCGGCATCCAGTGCCATCATCATCAGATCATCCGGATCCAGATCACAGGCTTCTTTCAGAATGATGATCTGTCCCTTTTCGTCGAACATGAAGGAGACACAGCCGGGTGTTCCGATGCTGCCGTTTCCCTTGGTAAACGCACTGCGGACATCTGCAGCCGTGCGGTTCTTGTTGTCTGTAAGTGTCTCGACAATCACAGCGATGCCGCCGGGGCCGTATCCTTCGTAGGTGATCCGCTCATAATTATCTGCATTGGTATCGCCTGCAGCTTTCTTGATGCCGCGCTCGATGGTGTCGTTCGGCATATTGTTTGCTTTGGCCTTTGCGATGACATCGCGCAGTTTGCTGTTGTTGGCCGGATCCGGTCCGCCTTCCTTAACGGCAATGACAATCTCACGTCCGATAATGGTAAAGATTTTGCCCTTCTTTGCGTCATTTTTCTCTTTTTTATGTTTAATATTCGCAAACTTGGAATGTCCTGACATGATATACAATCTCCTTCATATTATTCTTTGTCAAATTAAAATTTTATCATTCTGCATCTGCTAAGTCAACTCGGATATAGCATCACAAGTTGTGCAGAACCTCATGTTCTTTAAAGAAAACAGTGCAGCTGTCCGATGACATCTGCGGCCGTGACAGCGCGGGCCGAATATGTTTCTTCCGCCCTGCGTCCCGCAAGCCCATGCACCAGATCGCCCAGTGCAGCGGCGCAGATCTCTCCGCCGCCGGATGCGGCCGTGTGCAGTGCCGTGATAATTCCGGCCAGCACATCTCCGCTTCCCGCAGTCGCCAGTGCACTGGTTCCGGATGCCATCAGATATGACACACCTGCGGGATGCGCGATGACCGTTTTGGCATCCTTCAGAACACAGACGGCGCCGGTGGTTCGCGCATACTGCTCTGCTGTTTCAAACAAATCTGCACGGATCTCACTGACGGAGAGCCCTGTCAGACGGCTCATTTCAACGAGATGCGGTGTCAGAATCATTCTTCCCGGTGTGCTGCCGGCTGCCCGGATGAGCAGATCCTTCAATGCAGAATCCGCTGCAATCAGATTCAGTGCATCTGCATCTAGCACAAGCGGCCCGTCAAACGTGCAAAGAACCCATGCAAGGAGACTTTTCGCATCCTTTCCGGTTCCGATCCCCGGTCCGACCAGTACACCATCTGCCCAGTTTAACAGAGACTGGTAAGCAGCGGGATCACATTCCTCTGCAGCATAGGTGCTGATGAGTGCCTCGGGAAATGACGCCGCCAGAGGGATCCGAGTTGCCTGCTCTGTCAGGATCCGTACCATCCCGGCTCCGGAAACAAGCGCCGCCCGCCCGGCAAGATAAGCCGCGCCGCAGATCTCCCGTGACCCGGCAATCACAAGCAGTTTTCCGTATGTGCCCTTGTTTCCGTAAGGATCACGTGCGGGAAGTCTCTGAAGATCAGATGATTCCAGAAGATATCTCCCTGAAAATCCGGATGTTCCGCCGGCTTCCGGCTCCGGAATTCCGATCGCGGCAGTTCGGACTTCTCCGGCATATTCCGTTCCCGGTGCCAGATACAGCCCCGGTTTTCCATATGCAAATGTCACCGTCCGTTCCGCCCGAATCGCCGTTCCGCAGACACTTCCGTTGTCTGCGTGAATACCGGAAGGAATATCGACTGCGATGACACGCACAGACGGATCCGCATTGACTGCATCAATCACATCCCGTACGGGTCCTGTGATTTCCCTGGAAAGTCCCACGCCGAATATCGCATCCACCACAACCGTATACCGGCCGGCTTCGTAACTGTTCACAAACACAGGATGATACCAGCTGAGCAGCTCCATCTGATGACGCATGCCGTCACTGTATTTATCAGGATTTCCTGTCAGAAGTACAGAGGGCGTAAAACCTTTTTCGCAGAGCATGCGTGCGACGGCGATGCCGTCCCCGCCGTTGTTTCCGCTGCCGGCAATGACCAGGACCCGGTCGAGCGGCATCCCGCGGTGCTGCATGGTATGCAGAACAGAAAGCGCCGCGCGCTCCATCAGGACCGGTGAAGGCATCCCGCGGGATATGGTCAGCCGGTCTGCTTCTTTTGATTCACGGGCCGTCAGTAATCGGATCATTCTGTTTCCTCTTCTTTCAGAGCGGAGAGATTATAAGAAAGACGCATCAGGCTGTCTGAGAGATGTACATTCTCCACCACAACATCTTTCGGCAGAATCAGATTCAGATCTGTGTGCGCAAAATTCCAGATCGCCCGGATTCCGTTGTCCGTAAGCGTTTTTGCAACTTCAATGGATGCGTCCTTCGGAATTGTCAGCGCTGCAATTTCAACAGAATGCTCTGCAAGAAACTGCGGCATTTCATCCAGCATGCGGATCGGAATGCCTCTGACAAGTCGTCCCTTCAGGGCCGGGTCAACATCGAACATGCCGATGATACGAAATCCGTTTTTCTCAAACCCATAATTTCCCAGGGCCTGGCCGAGATGCCCTGCGCCGACGATAATCATATTATGTATTTTATCGAGGCCGAGAATTTTGCCGATCTCCTCACGCAGAACATATGCATTATAACCGTATCCCTGCTGCCCGAAACCGCCGAAATTATTGAGATCCTGACGGATCTGTGAAGCGGTTACTTTCATCCGCTCACTCAGTTCACCTGATGAAATACGTTCGATTCCGGAATCCAGAAGTTCACCCAGATAACGGTAATATCGCGGCAGCCTGCTGATGACTGCTTTTGAAATTCCCTTCTCTTTCACGATAGAATCCTCCATAAACATGACGATGCGTCCCGGCATCGCTGTGTAGTTTAACCGGAACGCGTCTTTACCTGATCTGATTATAGCAATCTTCTTATATATTGTCAAAAGATTGTCGATTAATTTTTGACAATTTTTTTATTTTTAACAATCTTTTAAAATTTAACAATCTCCGGTTATGCCTGTGCGGTCAGCTGCTGCACCGCTTCTACCAGTTTCTCGAATCCCATAAAATGCGAAGCCTTGATCAGAACCGTGTCTCCTTTCCGGATCAGCTCCGGAAGCGCTGCCAGCAGATCAGACGTTGCGGCAAAGTGCCGGATCTCAGCCTGTGCGCCTGCTGCCTTCAGTCCGTTCAGCAGATGTTCAGAGAGCGGGCCGGCACAATAATATGCATCAATGCCAAAACCGGCTGCAGCCGTGCCGACTTCTTCGTGCAGTGCTTTCTCATCCGCACCAAGTTCGCCCATGTCGCCGAGCAATGCGACTTTCCGTCCTTCGGCGTGTTTTAACACATTGAGGGAAGCCTTCATGGACATCGGATTGGCATTGTAGCAGTCGTCGATAATGGTGCAGCTGCCGCTCTCAATGATCCGGAAGCGGCCGGCAATGGTTTCGCAGGCCGCAATGCCGCGGCTGATCTCATCGATGGAAAGTCCATAGATCAGGCCGACTGCTGTGGCAGCCATTGCATTATATACAGCATGAATACCGGGAATATGAATATCTGTCCGGAAATCGCCCTGCGGTGTGTGAATCCTGCAGCTGCTGCCAGTAATGCCGCGGGAAACGATTTCGTCCGCCGTAATCTGCGGGACAGGCATCTGTGCGTCCGGCTGCACTGCAAACCGGATGGTATCTTCCGCTCTGTGAACACCAGCCAGTTTGTCATCTTCTCCGTTCAGGACGATGTGTCCGTCCGGACGCAGAAAATCAAAGATTTCCGTCTTTGCCCGAAGTACGCCGTCTCTGTCGCCGAGCTGTTCGAGATGACAGGTGCCGATATTCGTAATAACACAGGTGTCAGGACGCGCGACATCCGCAAGCCGGTGCATTTCGCCGAAATCGCTGATACCCATTTCGAGAACGGCGATCTCGTCTGTCTCGCGCAGCCGGAAAACAGTGAGCGGAAGCCCCAGTTCATTGTTAAAATTGCCTGCTGTCTTGAGAACACGGTATTTCTGTGCCAGAACCGAGGCAATCATTTCCTTGGTGCTGGTCTTCCCGACACTTCCGGTGACGCCGACCACCGGGATCTGAAGCTGCTGCAGATAGAACCGGGCAATGTCCTTGACGGCCTGCAGGGAGGAAGACACCCGGATATAAGCTGCGCCCATTTCCTCCGGCGAACAGTTCAGCTGCTCCGGGGCGCGCTCTCCGAGGACTGCGCAGGCGCCGTCACGGATTACCTGCTCAATAAAATCATGTCCGTCCACACGCTTCCCCGGGATTGCCACAAAAAGGCAGCCGCAAGTAACTTTGCGGCTGTCGGTTGTAATCGCTGTAATTTCCGTGCTGCCTGTAATGCTGCCGTGATCTTTTAAAATCAGGGTTCCGCCGCACGCCTCTGCAGCTGCCTGAATGGTCAAATTTTTCATAACAGACTCCGAATTTTATTGTTCAAAAGATTTTTCAATCAGAATTTCACAAAGACGCGGGTAAGAGATCCCGATTGCGGCAGCCTCCTGCGGCACCAGGCTGGTCGGTGTCATGCCGGGCAGTG
>JAFUCM010000111.1 GCA_017459675.1 Eubacterium sp. | reverse complement strand
TCTCTGTCAATTCCCGTCTCTTTTTCCGCAGAGCATTCCGGTTGTAATTCAGCAGTTCACCATAGCGTGAGACGCGCGACAGAAGTGCTTCCGCAAAGGCTCCGACTTCTTCTGCCCCATACCACACACATCCACTCCAGCGCGCCTTTAACAGCAGATCGGGACGGCGTTCCTCTGTGCGTCTGACAGCCTCCTGATAGCGCCATGCCTCCACTTTCCTGTGATCCCCGGACAGCAGGACGGGCGGCACTGCCTTTTCATGCCAGACTTCCGGCCGCGTGTAATGCGGATATTCCAGAAGATTATCCTGCATCGACTCAAAATCTGCAGAGGTGTCATTGCCGAGTACGCCCGGCACAAATCTGGAAACGGCATCGATCAGCACCAGTGCGCCGAGTTCTCCGCCGGTCAGAACATAGTCGCCGATTGAAACATAGTCTGTCACGACTTCCTGCAGAACCCGTTCATCGATTCCCTCATAATGGCCGCACAGAAGAATCAGATCTTCCTCCAGTGCAAGCGATTCGACTTTCGTCTGGCTGAGAACCTCCGCCTGCGGGGTCAGATAGATGACGCGCGGGTGTCCGGCCGTTCTCTGCACCGCGTGCTGCACAGCCTGGTAGACAGGTTCTGCCTCCATGACCATGCCGGCGCCGCCGCCGTACGGATAATCATCGACCCTTCCGTGCTTATTGACGGAATAGTCACGAATACAAACCGTGTCAACAGAAATGAACCCATTTCTGATGGCACGGCCGATTACACTGTTCTGTACAGCATCCTGAATCATCTCAGGAAATAATGTAACAACTTGAAAGTTCATACGCGTTATTATTTCATATCCAGCAGACCCGGCAGCAGATGAACGGTCACGAGCTCCGCATCGAGGTCAACCCGGATCTCACAGGGCGGAATAACAGGAATCAGTATTTCACCATATTCGCTGCCATCTACAACATAAACATCATTCGCTGCCGTCTGCATCACATCTGTAATTTTCCCGAGCTCTTCCCCTTCATCCGACCGGACACGCAGACCGATCAGATCCGCGATATAGTATTCATTCTCTGCAAGCGGTAGCGCCTGCTCTCTTGATACCAGAAGATCACATTTGCGGTAGCGCCCGGCTTCATCCATATTGCTGATGCCGGACAGCTTAAGAATCACCATGTTCTTGTGATACTTCACATGTTCCACATCCCGCTCCTGATAACCGCCGGGAAGATCAAGCAAAACCGTCTTCAGCTCTGAAAACCGGCGCGGTTCATCTGTTGTGGGAAACACATTCACTTCGCCGTGAACGCCGTGCGGTGATGTGATAACGCCGACACGGAAATATGCCTGTTTACTCAATAATATCTCCGATCACTTTCTTAGCCGTTCTGGAGGAGGCAGCCTTCACAACAGACCGGATTGCCTTGGCGATCCGGCCGCGTCTTCCGATCACCTTACCCATGTCGGAATCTGCCACCTTCAGCTCGATCCTGATATCATTGCCGCGTTCGGTCTGTGTGACAACCACTTCTTCCGGGTGTTCGACCAGTGCTTTTGCAATGACCTCTACCAGTTCTTTCATAAAAAGATACCTCCAGCAATATTACTTTTCAATGCCGGCAAGTTTGAAGATCTTCTGAACAACTTCAGTCGGCTGTGCGCCATTGTTGAGCCATTTCTTTGCAGCTTCTTCATTGACTGTGAAAGCACTCGGATCCTGATTCGGATCATAGGTTCCGATCTCCTCGATGAATCTGCCGTCACGCGGAGAGGTTGCATTTGCAACAACGATTCTGTAGTACGGTGCTTTCTTCTGTCCCATTCTTTTCAGACGGATTTTTACTGCCATTTTTCAATTCCTCCATAAATGTTTTTCCTGGTTTTTTTATATAGAACAAAGCGGATTGCGCTTGTATTCCCTTATTGATTTGTACGGTTTTACAGATACATCAGAACGGAAGCCCGAACCCGCCGAGCCCGCCGAATCCGCGTTTGCCCTTCTTCATCATGCCGGGCATCTGCTTCATCATTTTCCGGGTCTGATTGAACTGTTTGACGAACCGGTTTACTTCTGCCACATCAACACCGGCACCTTTTGCAATCCGGTTTTTGCGAGAAGGATTGAGCAGATCCGGATTCGCGCGCTCTGCCGGCGTCATCGAATGAATCATCGCCTCTTTTCTGGCCATGTCCTTCTCATCAATCATGCCTTCGAGATCCTTCATCTTGCCGCCGATCCCCGGCAGCATCTTGAGAACGCCGGAAATTCCGCCCATATTCTGCATCTGCTGCATGCTCTCAAGATAGTCATCAAAGCTGAATTCCGCTCTGCGGATCCGCTGTTCCATCTCGCGGGCCTTTTCCTGATCAATGCTGGCCTCCGCCTTCTCGATCAGACTCATGATATCACCCATGCCGAGAATGCGGTCTGCCATTCTGTCCGGATGGAACGGCTCCAGGTCAGAGAGCTTCTCTCCCATGCCGACATACAGCAGCGGCTTGCCGCAGACTGCCTTAATCGACAGCGCCGCACCGCCGCGGGTGTCACCGTCCATCTTGGTCAGAATCACGCCGTCAATGCCGACCTGTTCATTGAACGCAGCCGCGACATTTACCGCCTCCTGACCGGTCATCGCATCGACAACCAGGATCGAGATATCGACCTGAACTGCCGCGCGGATCGCCTGCAGTTCTTCCATCATGTTTTCATCAATCTGAAGACGTCCGGCCGTATCCAGCAGAACGACATCATAATTCTCACGTTTTGCTTTCTCGAACGCCGCCTTCGCAATATCCACCGGGCTGTGCTGGTCACCCATTGAGAAGACATCGACACCCATCTTCTCACCGTTGACCTGCAGCTGTTTGATCGCAGCCGGACGATAAACGTCGCCGGCGACCAGAAGCGGCTTCCTGCCCTTCGCCTTGAGCTGCCCGCCGAGCTTTGCAGCTGTCGTCGTCTTACCTGCGCCCTGCAGGCCGACCATCAGAATCACCGTGAGATCGCCGGCCGGCTTGAGCGGAAGTTCCGTCATCTCGGACCCCATCAGGCTGACCAGTTCATCATGTACAATCTTGACGACCATCTGGCCCGGATTCAGACCATTCATGACGTCCTCACCGATTGCCTTTTCCTGCACGGTTTTGGTAAAGCTCCGCACTACTTTGAAGTTGACATCCGCCTCAAGCAGAGCCAGTTTTACTTCACGCAGTGCTTCCTTAACGTCCGACTCGGTAAGCCGCCCTTTGCTGCGCAGATTTTTAAATACATTCTGTAGTTTATCTGTTAAACTCTCAAATGCCATAAATCACAGTTCCTCACGTATTGCCTGCGCGATCTTCCGGATCTTATCCATACGTCCGCGGTTATGATCTGCAGAAGAAGCATCTCCCTCTGTCAGCTCCAGAATCTCATCGACACGGCTGCGGATCCCCACAAACTTTTCCACAAGATGGAGCCGCGACTCATAATCTTCGAGAATCCTGTCACAGCGCTTCATCAGGTCATGCACACCCTGCCGGCTGATTCCCTCGTCACGTGCGACCTCGCTGATCGAAAAATCATCAAATACGATTTCCTGATAAATCTGCTTCTGATGCTCCGTCAGCAATTCGCCGTAAAAATCAAACAACAGTGAGCGCTTCACAAACGATTCCATGTTCAAATCCTCTGTCTCCCGTTCACGGCATGTCCGAGATCCGCGCTGCGCGCGTTCTCTCCCTGCCGCAGCTTTCGCGCAAAAAAGCGGCGGGTATCTTCATACCCACCGCCTTATACTACGCGATATTGCGATACATGTCAAGTGTTTTTTCTTGACGTGTTTCAGCGCGCATCCAGTTCTTTATATTTTCTGTGATGTCCGACATATTTGTATGCCGGGCGGATGATCTTGCCGCTGTTGACCATCTCTTCAATCCGGTGTGCGGACCAGCCGGAAATACGTGCGATTGCGAAGAGCGGCGTGAAAAGTTCCTTCGGGAAATCCATCATTGTATATACAAAGCCGCTGTAAAAATCGACGTTTGCACACATCGGCTTCAGCATGTTGCGCTTTTCCTGTGTGCATTCCTTTCCGATCCGTTCCACCATCTCATACAGATGGAATTCCTCTTCCAGCCCTTTTTCGATCGAAAGCTGACGTGCAAACTCTTTCAGGATAACGGCACGCGGGTCGGATTTCGTATAAACGGCATGACCGATGCCATAGATCAGGCCGGAGCGGTCAAATGCACGCTTGTCCAGCATTTTGTTGAGATACGCGCGGATCTCCGTCTCGCTGTCCCAGTCCGAGACATGTGACTTGATATCCTTGAACATCTCCTGCACCTTCAGGTTCGCACCGCCGTGCCGCGGACCTTTCAGCGAGCCGAGAGAGGCAGCTGTTGCAGAATACGTATCGGTGCCGGTTGAAGATACAACATGCGTTGTAAAGGTCGAGTTATTACCGCCGCCATGTTCTGCGTGCAGGATCAGCGCGACGTCCAGAACACGTGCCTCAAGTTCTGTATACATACCGTCCGGATGAAGCATCTGCAGCAGGTTCTCTGCCAGGGAAAGCTTCGGATCCGGGTTGCGGATGAACAGGTTCTCACCCTTCAAATAATGCCGGTATGCATGATAACTGTACACGGCGAGCAGCGGCATTTTCGCCACAAGACTCAGCGACTGCCGGACCAGATTCTGCACATCAATGCGCTCCGGCTCCGGATCATACGAATAGAGAGACAGCACACATTTCTGAAGCGAATTCATAATGTTGTTGCTCGGAGAACGCATGATATAATCGCGCGTGAAGTCTCCGGGCAGCTCCCGGAAATCGGTCAGAATGTCAATAAATTCCTCCAGCTCTTCCTTCTTCGGCAGGCTGCCGAACATCAGCAGGTAGGAAATTTCCTCAAATCCGAACCGGCGGTCTTTAATGCCGCGGACCAGATCCATCATATTATATCCCTGATAATACAGACGTCCTTCGTCAGGGCGCAGACTTCCTGATGCCGTGGTTTTATAGCCCATGACATCCGAGATTTCTGTCAGACCGGTCAGAACGCCGCGGCCGCTCGCATCACGCAGGCCGCGCTTGACGTCGTACTCCTGGTACAACGCCGTGTTGATTTTACCTGATGTTCTTCCCTTTTCTACCAGTGACTCAAGATCTCTGGTTCTGTTATTTAATTCCACAGGTTCACCCTCCTTTTAACTTACGGACTTCAGGGTTCCGGGGAGACTCCTGATGCACTCATTTACAGCGACTGCACGCATGTCCTGTGATTCATAAAGATGCAGCGCCGGTCCATACGCCGGCTGATTCATAATCCGGAATGTCAGATTACCTTCTGCCGTGCGGACCATATGACCGACAAACATCACACCGTAAAGATGATAGATCACCGGCTGATCGGATGCAAGAAGCTCACCCGCGGTTTCCGGATCTGCTTCGGTCACGGATTCCCCCTGCACGGACGATCCGGACGAATCTCCCGTCTCTTCTTTGACCGCTCCGGATGCAGAAGAATTCTCTGCCGCCGGATCTGACTGCGTATCTGCCGCGTCAGCTCCCTGTGTCTCTGCTTCTTCAACCGCTTCAACAAGATCGCCGGATTGATCTGGATCCGCCTCACTGTTCTTCGCAACCAGGTCACATTCATAATACAGCGCAAACAGATCCGGTGTCTCCTGACTGATTACTTCTGTACAGTCCAGCGCACCGCTGTCTGCATAGAGCGTTGTCTGATCTGTAAAATGCAGATTTGCCACCTGCATTCCCGCTTCTTCTGGATTGAACTGTACTTCCTCTTCGGATTCCGGGATGACGGTTGTCTGCGAAAATGCATTGCTTTCCAGCAGTGCTTTTTCGCACTGGCTGCGGATCCGTTCCAGATCCTGGTCTGTCAGCTCCTCCCGGTGCATAACAAAAGAATCTGCCCCTTCAACCGTTACCTTCTGACTTTCTTTCGCCGCGCGTGTCCCCTCAGGCAGCTCACTTTCCTGCGGATCAATGGTCACAGTCACCTGATCTCCCGCCTTCAGATGATCAGACGGTGTGACTGAGCAAACCACATAGGCGTCTCCACTCTCATAGAAGATTCTGTCATCTGTCGTAAGATATGGTGATATGCCTGCGAAATCCAGTTTCAGATCTGCAAAAAGATCCAGTTCTTTGATCTTTTCAAGGTTTTCGACCGGGATCTCTTCCGTCTCACCGGTAAATGCAATCCCGTAGTGTTCCAGTTCTTCATTATCATAGGAGAAGCGTACTTTCACCACATCACCGTTTGAAAGTCCTTCCGTCTCAGAAACGGATAAATCAAACAGCGTATCGATAAATGAGCCGCTTTCACCGGAGTTAATCGCTTCTGTCAGTGCGGCATAGGCGTCATGATCTTTCTTCTTGAGCTGCGGCAGGATATCTTCCGCAAGACCATTTTTGTTGACTGAGATTTCCATGACAGCTTCCCCGTCATATCCCGTGATCGAATGAGCGAGATATGCACGGAGGTTATAAATCACCGGCTTGCTGTGACGTACGAAGAAGACAATCACAAAAATGATGCCTGCAGTCACGGCAATTCCGGCAAGTACGCGCAGAAATTTGACGATTCCCTTCATAATCCCAACTTCCCCTTTTATAAAACAGGAGTCATTCCAAAGCCTGAACAGTCCGGCTTTTCTTTCCTGTAAACCATAATCATACAGGATTTTTGCCTCAATTACAAGTTTCTGTGTATAAGATGCAAATCTCCCTGCCAATTCCGAGAGATCCTGTATGCTTTCTCTCTTGCAAACAGACAGTGTTTTTGCTACTGTAAAACAGGTAACAAAAAACCGGAAGTGCTGTTCAGACACAGACCTTCCGGCACAAAAAAAAGCCGGAAATCAGACTCGAACTGACGACCCCTTCATTACGAGTGAAGTGCTCTACCGACTGAGCTATTCCGGCCTGTGCTGACGCACAAATCATATTATACATGATTCAGCGAAAAATTCAACCAGATTTTTGAGGATGCCATGAACAAAGATATTGAAGCACGGAATATCTCAATGCTCACCGACCATTTTCTCAACGGCTGCAAACAGAACTGCATTCAGAAACTCGGTCTTGAAATCGAGCATTTTCTGATCAGGAAGGCAACCGGTGAATCCGTCACCTACTACGAGCCGCATGGTGTGGAATGGCTGCTGCAGAAGCTCCGGGCACATTTTCCCGTCTCAGAGGAACACAACGGCCATCTGATCGGCTTTCACAACAATGATTATGCGATTTCACTTGAGCCGGCCGCGCAGATCGAGATCAGCATTGCACCCCGGGAGAATCCGGAAGCAATCCGTCAGATCTATCTGTCCTTTCTCTCGCTGATCCGGCCGGTTCTGGAACAGGAAGGTTATGAGCTGGTCACTGTCGGCTACCAGCCGGTCAGCTGTGTCGATGAGCTGCCGCTCATTCCCAAAGAACGCTACGAGTATATGGACCGGTATTTCCGGATCGTTGACACACGCGGAAGGAATATGATGCGCGGAACCGCTTCTTCGCAGATTTCCGTTGATTATGTGAGCGAACGTGATTTTGTCCAGAAAATGCGCTGTGCCTATCTCCTGATGCCGGCAATCAAGCTGCTGACAGACAATACCGCCGTTTTTGAGAACAAACCGTGGGATGGCTGGCTCTGCCGGAGCGCAATCTGGAATCATGTGGACCGTGATCGCTGCGGAATCGTTCCCGGGCTCTTTGATCCGGATTTCGGATTCCGGAAATACGCGGAATATATCTGGAATCTCCCGTTGATCTTTCTTCCGTCCACAGACAGCGGTGTCTACGGGACGGCTTCCGGAAAGCCCATGACAAGCGGAAATACAGGCGCTCCGGTTTATACAGGTCCTGCTCCTGTCTCTGAACTGTGGCAGAACCGTATGTTTACACCTGACGATATCGACCATGTTCTTTCCATGGCATTTCCGGATGTACGGCTGAAAAATTACATCGAAATCCGCGGTGCAGACAGTATGCCGCTTCCTTATGTTATGGGATATCTGGCGCTGATCAAGGGCATTTTCTTCCACAGCAGTGCCGTGGGTTCCGTAACGGATCAGTTTGAGAACTGCCGGGAATCAGATATCCGGGCAGCGGAAGCCAGCCTGATGCAGGACGGTTACAGCGGAAAGATCTACGGAATCCCGGCACAGGAATTTGTTCATAAGATTCTTGTTCTTGCAGAATCAGGCCTGTCCGCTTCCGAGAAAGAAATGCTTGCACCCATGCACGAACTGTGCGGCAGCAGACGCACACTCCATGATCACTGAAAACATCTGAAGGAACTGACTATGAAATCAATTTACGAAGAATACATACAGGAAATCGCGGCAAATCCTGACGTAAATGCAGCTGCCGCACAGGAAATCCGCAAATATCTGACGGAGCACGGCATTGTCTATCACGGCAATACTGTCCGGACACTCGGGATCCCGAATATTTATACCGAAGAAGAGACTGCACTGTTTGATCAGATTGTCAGCACCACCTACGGGATCTTTGAAAAGATTATTGCCGCCTATCTGGAAGATCCGGCATACCGCCGCCTGTTCCCGTTCAGCAAAGAGCTGGAGGAACTGATTCTGACCCCGCGCGGCTATGACAGTTTCCTCCCGGTCACCCGGATGGACATCTTCTATAATGATGACACAAAGGATTTCAAATTCTGTGAGATCAACACCGACGGCACCAGCGCCATGAATGAAGACCGGGTCATGAACGAGGCACTTGCGCGCCTGAACCCGGCACACAGGAAGATGCTGGAAAAATATGAATTCTCCACTTATGAACTCATGGATTCCTGGGTGAAGACCTTTCTGGAAATCTACGGAACCTATGACCGCCGTGTCCCGCATCCGCACGTGGCGATCTGTGACTATCTTGCCACTGTCGAGATCGAGGAATTCCGCGAATTTGCACGCCGCTTCGAAAAGGCCGGCGTCACCTGTGAAGTCTGTGAAATCACAGAACTGACCTACCGGGATCACGCACTTTATTCTCCTTCCGGAAAACAGATTCATGCGATCTACCGCCGGGTGGTCACGACTGATGTCATGGAGAACTATGATGATCTCACACCGTTTCTCGATGCCGTCCGCAGCCGCGACGTCTGCATCATCGGCGCCTTCTGCACGCAGATTGTCCACAACAAGTGGCTGTTTAAGATGCTGCATGAAGCACCGACCCGCGCACTTCTGACAGATGAAGAATGCGCATTTATCGACGCACACATTCCGTTCACCGGCATTCTGGATCACAGTCTCTGCGACTTTGATGCCATCAGAGCCGACAAAGACCGCTGGATCCTGAAACCGATGGACAGTTACGGATCACAGGGGGTCTACGACGGCCGCGACTGCACGGATGAAGAATGGGCAGCCCATCTGGAAGCATGCGACGGACAGGAATATATCTACCAGGAATTCTGTCCGCCATACCGCAGCACCAACATCGATTTCATCGAAAAGAACCCCGCCTTTGCAGAGTACGCAAACATGGCAGGGCTCTATGTATACAATGGTAAATTTGCCGGCATCTATTCCCGGCGCTCGGCAGGAAATATTATCTCCAGCCAGTATAATGAGCGGGATAATGCTTCGGTTGTTCTGCGCGGCACGAAATAAATCAGTGCCGTGTTCCTTTGCCGCCGCGCTTCGCAAGACGCAGCCGCGACAGCGACACCTGTCCGTCCTTATAGGGAATCACACACTCTTTTCCCTTTTTCAACAGAACTGCAGCTTCAGCGCGGTCGTCATCTGCGAGTTTGATTCCGTGGGTGCCGATCGCGTTTTTCTTCATCTCCGAAACTTCTGAAAGCGGGAATTTCAGGAAAAATCCGCCCGCCGTCTGGATAACAGCTGTGTCGTATCCGTCGATTTCGGACACGGTAATTACGCGTGCTTCCGCATCCTGGAGTTTTGTCGCGAGTGCCGTTCTGCGGGACGTGTCAAATTCTTCTCCGGCAACAATTTTCACCATGCCGGCACTGGTTGCAAAGAACAGCTTCTGCGCTTTCAGCGAGGCTACGGAAGCGACATGCAGAATCACCTCTTTGCTCGCCGTATAATTGCTGATGTTGTCGACAGGCGTTCCTTTGTCCCGGAATTTACCGTACGGAATATCACGCACGCGCACCATGTGCACATTGCCGGTATCCGTAAAGACTGCAATCCTGTCACTGGTCATACAGCGGATGATGTACTTATTCTCCCTGTCGGCGGCCTCCTGATTACGTTCGTAGACAGACGGATCAACACTGTGCGTATAGCCGAACCGGTCCATCAGCACGACAACCGGAAGATCCTCTTCTTCCGGCTCCTCAAATACCGTCTCTTCGACTTCTTCGATCTGCGTTCTCCGCGGACGGGCATAGCGTTTCTTAATCGCATCCAGGTCATCCAGAATCACCTGGGCCATTGTGTCATAATCATTCAGGATTTCTTCGTATCTGGCGATTTTCTTAATGGTCTCTTCATTTTCTTTGAAGAGCGCATTGATCTCCAGGCCGATCAGCTTCGCAAGACGCATCTCCAGAATGGCAGTTGCCTGCCGGTCCGTAAACCGCAGCTCACGTGCCTGCTTCTCGCTGGCCTTCCGCTTAAACTGAATGCCTTCTGTAACGCCCATCGTCAGGCAGGCACGGACCATTTTCTGATCTTTCGATCCCCGCAGGATTTCAATGATCAGATCGATGACATCGACCGCCTTGATCAGACCTTCCTGAATCTCACGCCGTTCCAGTTCTTTTGCAAGCAGCGTCTGGTACTTTCTGGTTGTAATCTCAAACTGGAAATCAACATGCGATTCCAGCACCTGCTTCAGGGAGAGTGTCTCCGGACGTCCGTTTGAGACGGCCAGCATGTTGACGCCGAAGGTATCTTCCAGGCGCGTCTTCTTGTAGAGCAGCTGCTTAATCCGCTCTGTATCTGACCCTTTTTTCAGTTCGATGACAATCCGGATGCCCTCTTTTGAGGACTGATTGGAAATATCGGCAATTTCCGGCGCAAGACGGTTTTCGACAAGGGATGCAATATCATTCAGGAATTTCCCGATATTGGCACCGATCATCGGATAGGGAATCTCCGTGACAACCAGCTGCACCCGGCCGCCTTTGATCTTCTCGGTCTCCACTTTGCCGCGCAGACGGATCTTGCCGACACCTGTCTCATAGATGTCCTGCAGCTCACTCTGGTTGATCACAATTCCGCCGGTCGGAAAATCCGGTCCCTTGATGTACTTCAACAGCTGTTTTGTCGTGATGCCGTTGTTCTTGATGTATGCCTTCTCTGCGTCGATCACTTCCGCCAGATTGTGCGGAGGAATATTGGTCGCCATTCCGACAGCGATGCCGTCTGCGCCGTTTACCAGCAGATTGGGGATGCGGACTGGCAGAACCACCGGTTCCTTCTCAGTCTCATCAAAGTTGGGCATCAGATCGACGATATCTTTGTCCATGTCCCCCAGGAACACTTCCTGCGTGATCTGCTGCAGACGTGCCTCTGTATAACGCATGGCAGCAGCACCGTCCCCTTCGATTGATCCGAAGTTTCCGTGCCCGTCAACCAGCGGCAGCCCCTTCTTGAAGTCCTGTGCCATCACGACCAGGGCATCATAAATCGAACTGTCTCCGTGCGGATGATACTTACCCATTGTATCCCCGACGATACGCGCAGATTTTCTGTACGGTCTGTCATAGTAGGTGCCTAGTTCCATCATGTCATATAATGTGCGGCGCTGCACCGGTTTCAGTCCGTCACGGACATCCGGGAGGGCGCGCGCAATGATGACACTCATGGCATAGTCAATGTAAGATTTCTGCATGATCTCCGAATACTCAGTCCGGATGATCTGCTCTTCTGTCTTCTGTGGCATTCTTTTCCTCTTTATCTGCTGTTAACTGGTATTTTCCCGGAATCAGACATCCAGTTCGGCATCCTGCGCATGTTCATAGATAAATGCTTTGCGCGGCGGAACCTGGGAGCCCATCAGTGTCTCCGTCACTTCTGTCGCAAGACGCGCGTCTTCAATCTCCACACGGCGCAGTCTTCTGGTCTCCGGATTCAGCGTGGTCTCCCAGAGCTGTTCCGGGTCCATTTCACCAAGTCCCTTGAAACGCTGCAGGGTGAACTTTGCACCGCGGTGCTCTTTCCGGTATTTCTCAAGTGCTTTATCATCGTAAAGATACACACCCTCGCCCCGCGAAGGCACTGTTTTATAGAGCGGCGGCATGGCGATGTAGACATGTCCCTCATAAATCAGATCCGGCAGGAACCGGTAAAACAGTGTCAGCAGCAGCGTTGAGATGTGTGCGCCGTCTACATCCGCATCGGCCATAATGATAATCTTATCATAGCGCAGCTTGCTGATGTCAAAATCATTCCCGTATCCTTCCGAGAATCCACAGCCGAACGCATTGATCATGGATTTTATCTCTGCATTGGCCAGAACCCGGTCCATGCTCGCCATTTCCACGTTAAGGATTTTCCCGCGGATCGGAAGAATCGCCTGATAATTCCGGTCTCTTGCAGTCTTGGCCGAGCCGCCGGCAGAATCACCCTCTACGATAAAGATCTCGCATTTTGACGGATCTCTGCTGCCGCAGTTGGCCAGTTTCCCGTTCGAATCAAAGGAATACTTCTGCTGGGACAGCAGATTTGTCTTAATCTTCTCTGCATTTTTGCGGATCTTCGCAGCGCGCTCCGCACAGGCGAGAACCTCTTTGAGCACATCCAGATTCCGGTCGAAATAAAGAACCATCTCATCACCGGTAACCTTGCCCGCTGCCCTTGCGGCATCCGGGTTGTCCAGTTTTGTCTTGGTCTGCCCCTCGAAACGCGGATCCGGATGCTTAACCGAGATAATCGCCGTCATGCCGTTCCGGATGTCGACACCCGTAAAATTGGCATCCTTTTCCTTCAGGATTCCCAGCTCTCTGGCATAATTGTTCATGACTGTCGTGAACTGCGTCTTGAATCCGGTGATATGCGTTCCGCCTTCTGAATTGTAAATATTATTACAGAATCCGAGAACCGTCTCCTGAAATTCCTTTACATACTGGAATGCGATCTCAATCTCGATTCCCTCGGAACTCCCCTTCAGAAAAACCGGCGGATGAATCGTCTCTTTATTTTTATTGATCTCCTTGACGAACCCGATAATTCCTTCCGGTTCATGATACTCTGTAATCTCTTCTTTTCCGTCGCGGCGGTCGGTGAATACGATTGTCAGCTCCGGATTCAGATACGTCGTTTCATGCAGACGGCTTTTGACTTCATCAGATTTGAAACGTGTTTTCTCAAAGATTTCATCATCCGGCATAAAGTTGACCGTCGTACCGGTCGTCCGGGTTTTTCCGATGACCGGCAACAGGCCTTTGTCAAGCTTCTCAACAGGCACCCCGCGCTCATAGCGGTCATGATAAACTTTTCCGCCGCGGCTGATCCGGACATCCAGATATCTGGAAAGCGCATTGACGACCGAAGAGCCGACACCGTGCAGGCCTCCGCTGGTCTTATATGCGTCATTGTCAAATTTTCCGCCGGCATGTAGTGTTGTGAATACAAGCCGCTCTGCAGGCATGCCCTTCTCATGCATATCCACCGGAATGCCGCGCCCGTTGTCTGAGACGGTACAGGATCCGTCCGCCTCAAGAATCACCTCGATTCTTGAGCAAAATCCCGCCAGATGCTCATCGACGGAATTATCCACGATCTCGTAGATCAGGTGATTCAGACCCTTGCGTCCGGTACTTCCGATGTACATGCCCGGACGGACACGTACTGCTTCCAGTCCTTCCAGAACCTGAATACTTTCGGCGCCGTAGTTTTCTTTTGCCATGTATATAAAACTCCTTTTGCGGGACAGATCGATACAGCAGTCTGCTGCAGTGGAAAACGTACTTCGTGCGCTGCGCAGTTCGCGCACGGTCGGAGATCGCGATTTATCCTAACAATTCTGCGAAAGAACCGATCACACAGTCTGCCTGTGCCCGGATCTGGTCCTGTTTTGCATAACCGGGTTCCAGAATCCCAACAGTAAAAAAGCCCGCCCTGCCGGCGGAATCAATTCCTTCGATGATATCCTCATAAACAATACAGTTTTCCGGAGCTGCACAGAGCTCCCCTGCACACACCAGATAAATATCCGGATGTTCTTTGGTTTTCCCGACTTCTTCTGATGTAATGATTCTTTGAATGTACGGAAGCAGCTTGGTACGCCGGCACGCAGCTTCAACCGATTCATATGCGGATGACGTTGCAATTGTCATCGGGATCCCTCTGTTATGCAGCATCCTTACATATTCCAGCGCATACGGCTTCAGCGGAATATCATCCCTGTAATGACAGAATGACATTTCCGCCCATTCCGCCATCAGATCCTCCGGCGATTCCTGCAGTCCGAACCGCTCAATCGTATAATAAGCCGCATCTCTTGCAGGCATCGGCGTGACCGCTTCCTGATAGTCCGGCGGCAGCGGAATCCCGCGTTTTGACAGGAATTCCACGTCGATCTGACTCCACATGTCCATAGAATCCAGCAAGGTGCCGTCCAGATCAAAGATGGCACCCTGCATTGCATTCAATCGTTCAAAATAGTTTTTATTCATAAGTCTGTATTACTCTACCGTAACACTCTTCGCAAGATTGCGCGGCTTGTCTACATCCAGACCTCTTGCCACGCTGAGATAATATCCCATCAGCTGCAGCGGAATCACTGCCAGGGATGCGGCAAAATGCTCGTCTGTCTTCGGAATATAAACAGTGAAATCTGCCGTATCCTCTACTGAATAATTCCCGTATGTCGTCAGGCCCATCAGATATGCGCCGCGGCTCTTGCACTCTACCATATTGGAAACGGTCTTCTCGTACAGATCCTTCTGTGTAAGGACGCCGATGACCAGTGTTCCGTTGTCGATCAGGCTGATTGTTCCATGCTTCAGCTCACCGGCCGCATACGCCTCACTGTGAATATAGGAGATTTCCTTAATCTTCAGGCTTCCCTCCATACAGATGGCATAGTCAATACCGCGGCCGACAAAGAAAATATCATTTTCATTCGCAAACTTTGCAGCGAACCACTGGATACGCTCTTTATCATTGAAGACATGGCTGATCTTCTCCGGAAGCGTCAGGAGCTCAGCGAGCATCTGGTCATATTTTTCCTGTGCAAGCGTACCTTTCGCCAGCCCGAACTGGAGTGCAAGCGTATAGCATGCGGCGAGCTGTGCAGAATAAGCCTTGGTTGTTGCAACAGAAATCTCCGGTCCTGCAATCGTGTAGAAAACATTGTCCGCTTCTCTTGCGATACTGCTGCCGACAACATTGACAATTGCGAGCGTCTTGATGCCGAGATCTTTCGACTCACGGAGTGCCGCCAGTGTATCAGCCGTCTCACCGGACTGACTGATTACAATCACCAGACCGTCCGGATCCAGAATCGGCTTCCTGTACCGGAACTCTGAAGCCAGCTCCACACGGACCGGAATCCTCGACAGATCCTCAATGGCATACTGGGCGTCCATTCCGACATGATAGGCTGAACCGCATGCAACAATGTAAATCTGCGAAATGCCGCGGATGTCATCATCTGAAAGACCGACCTCACCAAGGTCAATCTTTCCGTCGTGAATAACAGAGTGGATCGTATCGCTGACTGCCTTGGGCTGCTCATGAATCTCCTTCATCATAAAGTGTTCAAATCCGCCCTTTTCAGCCGCTTCCGTATCCCATTCGATCTCGGTCAGTTCCTTCTGGACTACATCACCGTTCAGATCATAGAACACGGCCTCACCCGGTGTAAGTTTGCCCATCTCCAGATTGTCAATATAATAGACTTTTCTGGTATAATTCAGAATCGCCGGAACGTCAGATGCAACAAACGTCTCCTGATCACCCATACCAATGATCATCGGGCTGTCTTTACGTGCAACATAGATTTCACCCGGATGATCCTTGAACATCAGCGCAAGTGCATAGGATCCGCGTACACGTACCATCGTTTTGGCAATCGCATCGATCGGTCCGATCTTATATTTCTTGTAGTAATAATCAACCAGCTTGATTGCGACTTCCGTATCCGTATCACTGTAAAAAGAATAGCCCTGCCGGACCAGCTTATCCGTCAGTTCCTGATAATTCTCAATAATGCCGTTGTGAACGCCGACGACCTCAGATTCGACCGCACCGGAACCGGAGCCCGTGCAGTTTCCGCTTACATGCGGATGCGCATTTGTTTTGCTCGGTTCTCCATGCGTCGCCCAGCGGGTGTGTCCGATGCCGCAGGTGCCGGGAATTGCTTTTCCCTCATCGGTCTTCTCTGACAGATTGCGCAGTTTGCCGGTTGCTTTTACAACCTCTGCAAGGTGCTCGCCGTCACGGATCGCAATACCCGCAGAATCATATCCGCGGTACTCAAGCTTCGAAAGTCCTTCCAGCAGAATCGGTGCCGCCTGCTGATTTCCAATATATCCTACGATACCACACATCGTAAATAACCTCCGTCTTATTGCATATAGGCAGAATTACCTTTGCTTATCATACATGATAATCTTTTCACATGCAATCCGTATTTTCACAGAAAAAATAATATGTCCTTTAGTAAATCGCGATCTCTGATATCGCACAAGCTGCGCGACGCACTTGTTCATCTTCCTATGCGCATGATTCTTCGCCTCCAAAAAACCTGTATTTCAGCCTTTCTTTATTTCTCCGGTTTTATATTCATAGATCAGCCTGTCATATACTCTGTCCCCGACATCGAGACCGTCCTTTTCTTCGCTTACTAACTTCATTCCTGCTTTCTCAAGCACCTTACGGGATCCGATATTCTCAGCCGCACACCACGCAGTCACGCAGGGAATGCCTTCATTTCCCGTCAGGTATTCCAGCACTATCCTCAGCGCCGCAGTTGCAAGGCCGCGTCCCTGCCAGCCCGGCACAACGCTGAAGCCGACCTCAATCTGATCGTCCTTCAAGTCATAGGCTCCGATTGTCCCGACGATCACATCGTCGACATCCATGACCCATGAATAGGTATGGTCGTCATCGTAACGGTCGATAAACCCCTGCACGGTTTCCCGGGCCATCTCCTGGGTCGCGTAGGGATTCCAGCCGGAGTATTGATACATTGCAGGATCTGTCCCCAGATACCGATACAGGTCATCCGCATCCCCGGGACGGTATCTGCGCAGGATCATGCGCTCCGTCCGCAATTCAACCGTTCCATGTACTTCGATTGCCTCTATGGAAACGATCTGCGAACGGTAGATCAGGCTGTCTTCAATGAAAATGCCGTCTTCCCCGCCGCCATATTCACACTCCAGAAAATCATGATTCCCATACTCCGCCATACCTGTGAAGGTTTCTCCCCATTTGTCCGTCACCCGGACGTGTTTTCCATCGTACTTTGAAAGATCCATAGGTCACGTTTCCCCGTTATCGATCTTAATGATCATTTCTGCAGAGTCCTCTTCCAGCGCGTTATGCACATCATAATGGATATGGCTTCCCGCCGGTTTTTCCAAAGTGATCATCCCTGCGGACGAGAATTTTTATCAAACGAATGCGGTCATGTATATAGGGATATATAAAACTCCGTCCTCGAAAGCCAGGTCTTTCGTGTATATAATGAATCGGTCATTCATTTTCGGTTGGTATTTCTGTTTGAAATAATCGAAGGATTTATGGCTCTTGTATCCTGACGATTTCACCTCGATTGGTGAGAGTCGTTTACCTCTGACCGTCAGAAAGTCAACTTCATACTGTTTACTGGCTTTGTTCTTCTCCGGACAGTATTCAAATTCATGAAAATATAACGCATGTCCGTTGGCGCGCAGCATTTGTGCCACCATATTTTCAAAAATCATGCCTTGATTGATACCAAGATCATCAATAACAAGGGATCGATACATTTTATCTGTGTCCCCACCGTTATTCAGAATTTGGCTCACGAGCAATCCTGTATCCCCCATGAACATCTTGAACTTTGTCCGGTCGGCATACATCTCAAGGGCAATTTCCGGTTTGGTCACATTGATACAATTGTTGACAATCATTGATTCGTTCAGGAATTCAATTGCATTTCCGCAGTTTCTTGTCCTGGCATTTTCATCAACAACAGATAACCTGAATACAGAATTGTGATTCGTCAGCTGCTCGGGCAGTGACTTGAATACAACTTCTGCTCTGTCACCATCTTCAGCATCATGTTTTTTCAGGTCGTTGATGTATAGTCTCAATATTCCTTTTTTGACTCGGTCTATTTGTCTATATGATTCACCGGCAACATACGCCTCTACCGCCTGCGGCATACCGCCTACTGCCATATATACCCGGAACTCTTTCATGATTGCTCTGTGAATATCATTTCCGAGCGGTTTTCGTCTTTCAAATGCTTCTTTGATCGTATCCATGATGACATTGTTTCCAATAGCCCACAGGAATTCCTCAAAATCCATCGGATACATTTTTATACTTTCTTCTTCGGAAGGAATCAGTATATCCTTCACATTCTTTTTTATGGATATCGGCGATCCGGTTTCAATATAGTCAAATCTGCCGTCTTTTACCAACTGTTTGATCGACTGCCTTGCTCTTGGAAAAAACTGAACCTCATCAAATATAATTACGCCTTTTCTCCTTTGGAGTGATTTTCCGGTCAGGATAAACAGATTGCGAAAAAAAGTATCAAGATTCCCTATGTTATCAAAATTATCTTTGATAGCTTTTTCAGCTGTCGAAAAATCTATCAGAATGTAATCATCATATTCGGCTTTTGCAAATGCTTCAGCAGTGGTACTTTTACCAACACGCCTGGCCCCTTCAATCAAAACAGCAGACGATCCATCTGATTCTTCTTTCCAGTTTTTTAAGTAACCGTAGACTTTTCTCTGAAACATCTTAATTCCTCCTGTTCCAGATACAGTTTATCGCATCTGTTTAAACCAGTCAACCGAAATTACGATTTGTTAATTCTTATTTTTGCACGATATTTTAGTATGTTTGATTCTGGTTTTGCACCAACTTCACCTTTTTTAAAGTTTATTTGATCGAGTAGGTGAATTGCAATTAGAGGTTCCAGTTTGCAAGGATAACTTCGAGTTATGAACCTTTTTGCAAAAGACACCTCCAGAACCGTACCTTGAAAACAGAAGTAAGTTTTACAAAAACCGGCCAAACTGGAAATCAGTATTGCAAAGGATGCGGTTAGTCTTTCAAACTCATTGATTTCGACGTTTTCAGGCGCTACAATCAAGTAAGCATTCTTATTTCTGGACATGGCAAACAGAGATAACCGCTTCGTTTGCGCATTCGCAAGAGAAACTTCTATCTCTGGTGTTCGCTATTCTCTGTGCACGGAGACGGCGGCGTATTATGCCGGTTTACTTGAGCAGTTCAGGTTTAAGAATGATTTCATTGGCAGGGATACACCGAACATTCAAGCATTAAAAAGTTCTTATCTCCTTAGCCATCGAAAATGGTATTATTTCTCCAGGATTTGTTCCTTGATATGCCTTTTCCTCATGCATGTAATCTACGATTTCTTGTGCCTTATAATTCTTAAACTTCCTTATCACAGCATCCAAAATAGATT